>CAZMSA010000195.1:0-6101 GCA_964568825.1 uncultured Rhizobiaceae bacterium
CGATCTTTTCCAGCATGTGGAAGTTCTCGCCATTCTGCATGCCGCGCCCGCCGGAAATGACGATACGGGCCGAGGTCAGCTCCGGCCGGTCGGACTTCGACAGGTTCTCGCCCTGGTAGCTCGACAGGCCCGGATCGGCGGGCGCCGCCACGCTCTCGATCGACGCCGAGCCGCCTGAACCGGTGGCCTGGAAGCCGGCAGTGCGCACGGTGATGACCTTTTTGGCCTCGGCAGACTGAACCGTCTGGACCGCGTTACCGGCATAGATCAGGCGCACGAAGGTATCGGGCGCCTTGACCTCGATGATCTCGGAGATCTGCATGACGTCCAGAAGAGCAGCGATGCGCGGGCTATAATTCTTGCCGTTGGTGGTGGCAGGCGCCACGATATGGCTGTAGTTGCCGGCCAGCGAGACCACCAGCGCTGCCATCGGTTCGGCCAACGGGCGCTCGAACAAGGGGCTGTCGCAATGCAGCACCTTCTTGACGCCGGCAAGGGTTGCGGCCTCCTTGGCGGCGGCATTGGCGTTGTTGCCGGCCACCAGCACATGAACATCGGCATCGATTTCCAGTGCGGCGGTCAACGCCTTGTGGGTGGCGTCCTTGAGGCTGGCATTGTCGTGTTCGGCAATGAGGAGCACGCTCATGGGTCAGATCACTCCTGCTTCGTCTTTGAGCTTGTCGACCAGTTCGGCCACCGATGCAACCTTCGCCCCGGCCTGCCGCTTGGGCGGCTCGGCGGTAGTCACCACCTTGAGGCGCGGCGTCACATCGACACCGAGGGTCTCGGGCGTGGTTTCATCCAGTGGCTTCTTCTTGGCCTTCATGATGTTGGGGAGGGAGGCATAGCGCGGCTGGTTGAGGCGCAGATCGGTGGTGAGGATGAGCGGCATCTTCACTTCGATGGTCTGCAGGCCGCCGTCGATCTCACGCGTCACCTTGGCTTTGTCGCCGTTGATCTCCAGCTTGGAGGCGAAGGTTGCCTGCGCCCACCCGAGCAGGGCCGAGAGCATCTGGCCGGTCTGGTTGCAATCATCGTCGATAGCCTGCTTGCCGAGGATGACGAGATCCGGCTTTTCGGTCTCGATCACCGCCTTCATCAGCTTGGCGACGCCGAGCGGCTCGACGTAAGTATCGTGCTTGATGAGGATGCCGCGGTCGGCTCCCATGGCGAGCGCGGTACGGATGGTCTCCTGGGCCTGCTGCGGGCCGACGGAGAGCGCGATTACCTCGGTTGCCTTGCCTGCCTCCTTGAGGCGCACGGCTTCCTCCACACCGATCTCGTCGAACGGGTTCATGGACATCTTGACGTTGGCCAGTTCGACACCCGACCCGTCGGCCTTGACGCGGATCTTGACGTTATAGTCGACGACCCGCTTGACAGCGACCAGTACCTTCATTGGCGAAAGACTTTCTTGCTAACTGATATGCTGCCGGGCCCCGATGCCGGCAAAGTCGCGGGCGAACCTAGGGACAGGGCGACCTCAAGTCAATCTTGAGAGCGGCATTCGAGTTCCAGTTGCGACGCTCAGTCACGCCGCCAGGCGCCGGCGCAGGCGTCCGCGCAGCAACCAGGTGAGCGCCAGGCCACTGGAGAACCCGCCGATATGCGCCCACCAGCCGACGTTTGTCTGGCTGGCGCCCTTGTCGAAGAACAGCGAGAAGAACTGCAAGGCAAACCACCCGATGAGCACCCAGGCCGCCGAGATGCGCAGCGGCAGCCGCATGAACAAAAGGATCCATACCCGGGCGCGCGGAAACAGCACCAGATAGGACCCCATGACGCCGGCCACCGCGCCCGAGGCACCGATCAGCGGCGACTGCGAATAAGGTGCTGCATAGCTGTAGGCCAGCCCCGCCACGACGCCGAAGGCAAGATAGGCAAACAGGAACCCGCCATGCCCGAAGGCATCCTCGATATTGTCGGCGAACACCCACAGGAAGGCCATGTTGCCGATCAGGTGCATCCAGTTGGCGTGCACGAACATGTAGGTGAACAAGGTGGCGATGAAGGGCAGCATGGGGCGGGCGCCATCGAGGGGGGCACTCTCGGTGATGAGCGCCGGCGTCGCTCCCAGCCCCATGGCCAACCCCACCTCGCTTGAGCCGCCCAGCGCGTAGTGGGTGTAGAGGAAGGTCGCCACGTTGGCCGCGACGATGATCCCGGTGACCGTCTGGAAGCGGATCACCTTCAAGGGGGTATTGTCGTAAAGCGGCAGGAACATGCCTCAAGCCTTTGGTGTCCGCGTCTTCCCCGGCACCCAGATGATATCGCCGCCGCCGTCCAGTGCATTCACGTAGCGGCTGGCGACGAACAGGAAGTCCGACAGGCGATTGATATACCTGAGCCCCTGGGGCGAGACATGCTCGCCCTTCAGCGCGGCCAGTTCCACCATGTGGCGCTCGGCGCGACGCGCGATGGTGCGCGCCACATGCAGGTGGGCGGCGGCCGGATGCCCGCCCGGCAGCACGAAGGAGCGCAAAGGTGCAAGTTCGGTGTTCAGTTCGTCGATGTCGGCTTCCAGGCGGCTGACCTGTTCGTCGACGATGCGCAAGGGTTCAAAGCCCGGGTCGCTGCCATCATCGGGACAGCAAAGGTCGGCGCCGAGGTCGAAAAGGTCGTTCTGGATGAGCGCCAGGCGCCAGTCGAGGTCGGCGTAAAGCAGGGCGCGGGTGTGCTGGCGGGCAACCCCGATTGCAGCATTGGTTTCATCGACGGTGCCATAGGCATGGATGCGCAGATGCGACTTTTCCACCCGCTCGCCGGTTCCCAGCCCCGTGGTGCCGTCATCGCCGGTGCGGGTATAAATCTTGTTCAGAACGACCATGGGTCATGACTACTGCGAAGCCGGCGACAAGGCAAAGGATAAGCGGCTACATTGGCGACGAATCCAGATGAGGGAGAAAGACCACATGACGGGCACGAGCGAAGACGTCACGGGCGGGTGCCTGTGCGGAGCGGTGCGCTATGAAGCGCGGGTCTATCTGAAGGATGCCTATTACTGCCACTGCCGCATGTGCCAGAAGACGACAGGCGCACCGGCCGAGATCGCCGTGCTGGTGGAGCCGGGAACCCTGCGCTTCACCAAGGATGAGCCGACATACTACCGAACCTCGCCCTTCGGCCAGCGCGGCTTTTGCGCCGTGTGCGGGTCGCGGGTGATTTGGAAGGGGATCGGCGATGCCCATCCCGAATTCACCAACCTCAGTATCGGCAGCCTCGATTGCCCGCAAGAGGTAGTGCCGACCTCGCATCAATGCGTCGAGAGCCAGTTGTCCTGGTATCGCTTTGACGACGGCCTGCCGCGCCTCAGGAGCGAAGAGATCCCCGAACTGGTCGCCGCCTGGGCCGAGACCGCGCTGGACGAAAGCGGCGTGGGCTGAGGCGGTCCCGCAAGACCCGCTTCGCCGGCCGACAAGGGGCAATTGCCAGTAACCCAACTCACCGGCCACAAGACTTCGCCACAAGACCCTCGCCACAAGGCCGTTGACAGATTCGTCGGATTAATTTAATTGATCAATTTATTAGTCAATTAAATACCAACGCCTGACAGGTAGCATCACACGCAACATCGAGGCCGGACTCCAATTCCGGGCTGTCAGGCCGCAAAACCCCAAACCCCCAAAACGCCAGACCGGCGAACCGAACCCGCTACCCGAACCCCATGGCCCACCGCCCCTACACCATGCGCAAGCGCGCCGCCGCCGCCGCCCGGACCCGGCAGAAGCTGGTCGAGGCGACGTTCCAGTTGCACACCGAACAGGGCATCGCGGCGACCACCATGCACCAGATCGCCGCCCGCGCCGATGTCAGCGTCGGCACCGCCTATCATCACTTCGGCGGTCTGGATGAGGTTGTGCAGGCCTGCGGCGCCTACACCCAGGAACACTATCGCCCGCCCGGCCCGGAGGCTTTCGACGGCGAAACCATCTTCGCTTCCCGACTGAGGGCCCTGGCGCGCGCCTATTTCGCCTTTTTCGAACGCCTGCCGGTGCTTGAGCATGTCAGGCGCGACGTCGAAAAGGTACCCGCCCTCGGCGCTTTCGTCGCCGGCGAGCAAGCCCATCGCCGCCACATGGTCGCCCTGGCGCTGCAGGACCGGGCGGGCGACAAGTCCGTTGTCGACCTCATCGCCCTGCTCTTCGACTTACCGATGTTCACCGCCCTCACCAACCTCGGACACGACACATCCGCAGCCGCCGATCTTGCCGCCGAACTGGCCCTCAGCTGGATTTCCCCCCACCGCCAAGGCGACCCCGAACACCCCGCAACCCAACCTCTGGAGGATAAACCATGACAATAAGCATCGATGAAATCGGTGACCGCAACTACCGCATCTCGGCACATGTCGCCGACATGTGCCCGCCCGACGGCTTCACCTACAACGCCTTCCTCATCGATGGCGACGAGCCGATGCTTTTCCATACCGGCTTGCGCAAGATGTTCAGCGGCATTCGCGAGGCGGTGGAAAAGGTGATGCCGGTCGAACGCCTGCGCTGGATCTCGTTCGGCCATTACGAGGCCGATGAATGCGGCTCCATGAACGAATGGCTGGCGGTGGCGCCGCATGCCGAAGTGGCACATGGCCAGATCGGCTCGATGGTGTCGCTGGCCGACATGGCCTACCGGCCGCCGCGAGTGCTGTCAGACGGCGAGGTGCTCGACATCGGCGGCAAGCGCATCCGCTATATCGACACCCACCATGTGCCGCACGGCTGGGACGCCGGCGTCATCTTCGAGGAGAACAGCCGCACCCTGTTCTGCGGCGACCTTTTCACCCAGATCGGCAACGGCAAGGCGGTGACGGGCAAGGACATCGTGACCCCGGCGATCGCCGCGGAGAAGATGTTCGGCTTTACCAGCCTCGGCCCGTCGACCGCCCCCAACATCCGCAAGCTGGCCGCCCTCGCCCCCAAGAAACTGGCGCTGATGCACGGTTCGACCTTTGAAGGCGATTGCGCCGGCGCCTTGGGCGACCTGGCGGGTTTTTATGACGATCAACTGCGCGCCGCGCTGCCGGCCGATTTCATGGAGCAGACCGCGGCCTGAGAGGTTTCAGGCCATCCGCAGCAACGGGGCCGGGCGCACGCCGAGCACCGACCAGGTGCTGGCCAGCCCGACCACCAGCGTCACCATGAGGGCAATGGCGATGGTCACCAGCGCCGTTGTCAGATCGAAGCTCCACGGTATCTCCAGCACGAAACGCACGATGACCCAGGCCCCGGCGGCGCCGGCGAAGATGGCAAAGGCCGCCGTCACCAGCGCCAGCAAGGCGAACTCCATGGCCAGCGCGCCCAGCAACTGGCCGCGCGTCGCACCGTAGGTCTTGAGGATCACCGCATCGCGGATGCGCGCCGCAAGGCTGGTCACCACCGCGCCCGCCAGCACGACCACGCCAATCAGCAAGGTCAGCGCGTTGGCGGCCGAAAGGCCTTCGAGCAACTTGCCCATGAGGGCGTTGACAGCATCGAGCGCATCCTTGACGCGGATGGCGGTGATGGTGGGATAGCGCGCGCCGACCATTTTCATCAACGCCTCTTCGTCCCCGGGGTCCATGGAAACGGTGACGATGTCAGAATGCGGCGCGGCGGCAAGCGTGTTGGGGGAAAACACCAGCACGAAATTAATCTGCAGGCTGCGCCAGTCGACGGCCCTCAGGTTGGCGATGCGGGCGGTAATCTCGCGGCCCAGCACGTTGACGGTGATGGTATCGCCGACCTTGAGGTCAAGGCCGTTGGCGACTTCATCCACCATGGAGACCAGCGGTTCGCCGGCATACCCGGCCGGCCACCACTTCCCGTCCACCAGCCTGGAGCCCTCCGGCAGGCTTGCCGCGTAGGTGAGCCCGCGGTCACCGCGAAGCGCCCACGCTGCGTCCCCGAGCGGCCTGATCTTCGACACAGGAATGCCGTTCACGCGGACGATGCGGCCGCGCAGCAGCGGCGCCGAAGTAACCGCGCCGACTCCGGGCTGGTGGGCCACGTCGGCGGTGAACGGCCCAAGCTGGTTCTTGCCGACATCGATGAAGAAGAACGAGGGCGCCTTGGCCGGCACCGCCGAGGTCAGTTCATCGCGGATGTTGCGGTTGATCAGCCCCAGCG
>CAZMSA010000196.1:0-6061 GCA_964568825.1 uncultured Rhizobiaceae bacterium
CCCTCACCGATGCTGACGGCAATACCTACAAGGATTTCTGCCTCGGCGACACCGGTGCCATGTTCGGCCATTCGCCCGCCCCCGTTGCCGAAGCGCTGGCGCGTCTGGGCGCACGCGGCCTTACCACCATGCTGCCCTCGCCCGATGCCGCCGTGGTGGGCGAACTGCTGAGCGACCGCTTCGGCGTGCCGGCCTGGCAGGTGACGGCGACGGCCACCGACGCCAACCGCGCGGTCCTGCGCTGGTGCCGGGCCCTCACCGGACGCAACAAGATCCTCGTCTTCAACGGCTGCTATCATGGCGCCGTCGATGATGCCTTCGTCAGGCTCGACGACAAGGGACGCGCCATCCCCGATCCCGGCCTCGTCGGCGAGGTGCGCGACCTCACGGCGACGACGAAGGTTGTCGAATTCAATGACGTGGCAGCGCTCGAAGCAGCACTGGCGTCCGGCGATGTTGCCTGCGTGCTGGCCGAACCGGTATTGACCAACGTCGGCATGGTGCTGCCCGATGCGGGCTTCCATACGGTCTTGCGCGAACTGACGCGCCAGACGGCCACGCTGCTGGTCATCGACGAAACCCACTGCATGAGTTCCGGGCCCGGCGGCTATACCCGCGCCCACGGCCTCGAGCCCGATATCATCGTGCTCGGCAAGCCCATCGCCGGCGGCATCCCCGCCGCCGTCTACGGCTTTTCCGAAGCGCTGGCGGCGCGCGCCGCCGCATATATGAAGACCCAGGCCGCCGGCCATACCGGCATCGGCACCACGCTCTCCGGCTCGGCCATCCAGATCGGCATGATGCGGGTGATGCTGGAGACCTATTTCACTGAAAGCAATTTCGACCGGCTGAACGCCCTCGCCGAACGCCTCGAACAGGGCATCGCCGCCGCCATCGCCCGCCGCGGCATCGACTGGCACGTCGTCAGGGTCGGCGCCCGGGTCGAGTTCATGTGCTGCCCGGATCGCCCCAGGAACGGCAGCGAGGCAGCCCGCGTCATTCATCGCCCCATCGATCTGGCAGTGCATCATTTCATGCTCAACCGCGGCATCCTCATCACGCCTTTCCACAACATGCTGCTCATCGCCCCCTCAACCACCGCCGACGACGTCGACCGGCTGGTTGAGACCCTCGATCGCTGCATGGGCGAACTGACCCTATAACCGGAGTAACGATCTTGCCGTCACCCTATCCAGCCGCCCTCATCGAGGTCCGCGCTTTTCTCGACAGCCATCCGGCCATCGAGAGTTTTCACATGATCTGGACCGACCTGTCGGGCGTGGCGCGCGGCAAGATCCTGCGCCGCGACGAGGTGATCGGCGCCTACGAGAACGGCCGCTTTCTGCCCGGTTCGGTGATGAGCGTCGATGCCACCGGCCGCGACGTGGAAGAAACTGGCGGCGTGTGGGACGACGGCGATGCCGACCGCATCGCCTGGCCGCTGCCGGGCACCCTCGTCACCATCCCGTGGGTGACGGGCGCGCCCGCCGCCCAGTTCATCACCACCTTGCACGAAACCGACGGGAGGCCGTGCGTCAACGAGGCCCGCCAGACGCTGGCCCGCGTGGTTGCGCGCTTTGCCGAATTCGACCTGACACCGGTCGCCGCCGTCGAACTGGAATTCTATCTCATGGATCGCGAGGCGGCGCTCGCTGGACATCCCCGCCCGCCACGCGGTCTCACCAACGGCGCCCGCCCACAACATTTCCAGCCCTATCTGTTGCAGGACACCGACGACTTCGCCCCGTTCTTCGACGATATGTACGCCGCCTGCAAGGTGCAGGGGCTGCCCGCCCAGGGGCTCATTTCGGAATACGCGCCGGGGCAGATGGAAGTGGTCCTCAAGCACCGCGCCGATGCCTTGCGCGCCTGCGACGAGGCGATCATGTTCAAGCGCCTGATCCGCTCGGTCGCCGACCGCCACGGCCTCCTCGCCTCGTTCATGGCAAAACCCTACAGCCAGTTCACCGGCTGCGGCATGCATGTGCATTGCTCGATGGCTTCACCCGACGGCGCCAACGCCTTTGCCGCCGCAACGGCGGCCGAAAGCCCGTTGATGCTCAATGCCATCGCCGGCCTGAAAGAGACCATGGCCGGCGCCATGGCATTCTTTGCCCCCAACGCCAATTCCTACCGCCGCTTCCGGCGTTCCAGCTATGCCCCCGTCGCCCCCACCTGGGGCGTCAACAACCGCACCGTGTCAATCCGCGTGCCGGCCGGATCGGGTTCGACCATGCACCTCGAGCATCGCCCTGCCGGGGCCGACGCCAATCCCTATCTGGTGCTCGCAGCGGTCCTGTCGGGCATGCACTACGGCATGGCGCAAAAGCTTGATCCGGGTCCCGCCGTCAAGGGCAACGGCTACCAGCAGGCAGCCCCCGAGATGCCGACCAACTGGCTGGCGGCGCTGAATGCCCTGCGCGCCTCGAGCGTCATGGCCGACTATCTCGGCGAGAGTTTCATCAACCACTTCGCCACCCTGAAAGAGATCGAGGCCGACCGCTTCTACGCCGAGCCCACCGAACTTGATTATGCCTGGTATTTGCGAACGGTCTGAAGCTTGGTCCAACCGCAGGAGCTTGCGACATGGCTGAAATTCCCGTCATCGACATCTCCGCCTTGTTCGGCGAGGCCCCCGGTCCGTGCGCCCTTGTCGATCGCCGCATCTCCCAGGCCGCCTTCGACATCGGCTTCATGGTGGTCGTCGGCCACCCCGCAAGCCTGAAGGTCGGGCAGGCCGAGCGCCAGTCCCTGATCAAACTGTTTGATCTGCCCATGGCGGTACAGCGCCCCTTGTGGAAGCGCAACTTCGCCCCTGAGAACGCCCACATCTATCGCGGCTGGTTTCCCCTGGACTCCTCGGGCGCGCGCAACCGCGAGGGCTTTGAGATCGGCCCCGATATCGTCCGCCCGCTGCCCGAAGATGGCATCGACGATCTGCTTTACGAGCCCACCCCGCTACCCGATGCCGCTGTGCTGCCGCACGGCTGGCTCGAGACGGCCGCTGCTTACTACCTCGGCATGGAGGAGATCGGCCATCGTATCCTTGCCTCGCTGTCACGCAGTCTGATGATCGACGAGCGCATCTTCCGCGAGGTCTTCGACGACGGCATTTCGACCCTCAGGCTGTTGCATTATCCCGCACGCCCCGACGGGGTGCCGGCGGTGGATGACGTGCCCGACCGCTTTGCCGAAGTTGAGGGCCGGCGCGTCGAGCAGGTGGCCCGCGCGCATGTGGATTCCGGACTGTTGACAATCCTCGCCCAGTGCGGCGTCGGCGGTCTGCAGGCCAGAAACGCCACTGGCGAATGGATCGACGTGCCAGTGCGCGACGATAGCTTTTCGATCAATTTCGGCGGCCTCCTGGAGCGCTGGACGGGCGGTCGCATCAAGGCCTCCCTGCACCGCGTCCTCGGCCAGGGCGACAACCGCCATTCGGTGCCGTTCTTCTTCGAGCCGCGTCCCGATGCAGTGATCGCCCCCCTGCCCATCCCCGGCGCTCGCCCCTTCACGCCGTTTCTCTATGGCGACCACTTATGGGCGACCACGACAAAGTTCCCAGAGAACTTCGGGCTTGGTCATCTCCGCCCGCCGCGCGCGCCCTATAGCGATCCGATGGCACCCTGACGGCGATTGGAATCACCCCCCGTCCATCCTATATCGGCACCATGCCAAGCCGCCGCCGCAACCGCTATCATTCAGGTCCTGCAAGCGACCATTTCGATGGCGAGCGCTTCTTCGTGCCCGGCCATCGCGGCGCCAGAAGCTATCGCGAGTTGCTGAAATGGCAGTTCAACGGCAAGCGGACACCATGGCCGGACCGGCTTGAGAACTCCCCGCACCCGGCCCCACCGCCGCGGGTCGCCGGCGGCGACTTGAGTGTCACCTTCATCGGCCAAGCCACCTGCCTCATCCAGACGGGTGGCCTCAACATCCTCACCGACCCGTTCTTTTCCGAACGCGCCAGCCCTTTTCCCTGGATGGGCCCACGCCGGGTGCGGGCGCCCGGGATCGCCCTGAAGGACTTGCCCGCCATCGATGCGGTGCTTGTCAGCCACAACCACTACGACCACATGGACCTTGCCGCCCTGGCGGCCCTGCATGACAACCACCGCCCGCAGATCCTCACCCCGCTCGGCAACGGTGCCATCCTCGCCCGTGCCCACCGCCGCTTCGACGTGGTGGAAGGCGACTGGGGCGACGCACATCGGCTCGGGAGCAACGTCACCGCCCATCTCGCCCCGGCCCTGCACTGGTCAAAGCGCGGCCCCTTCGATCGCAATCACGCCCTGTGGTCGGCCTTCGTGCTGCAAACGCCCGCCGGCATCATCTATTTCGCCGCCGATACCGGCTATGGCTCAGGCGAGCACTTCCGCGAGGTGCGCGCCCGCTTCGGGCCGCCGCGCCTGGCGCTCCTGCCCATCGGCGCCTATGAGCCGCGTTGGTTCATGAAGCCCCAGCACATGAACCCCGCCGACGCGGTGGTCGCCCATGAGGACCTCGGCGCCATGGCAAGCCTCGCCATTCACCATTCAACCATCCAGTTGACCGACGAGGCGATCGACGCACCGGCTGCCGCCCTGGCGGACGCCCTGTCGCGCCGTGGCATCGCGCCAGATGTTTTTCGCGTGCTGGAGTTCGGAGAAAGCTGGCGGCTCGACCGCCTCGCCCCTAGCGGCACCGTCATGCTAGAGAATGCAGCGGAATAGAACTTTAGCGAGGAGATCAGACATGGCCGCGATCATCGGTTGGGCCCATTCCAAGTTCGGCAAGCTCGAGGACATAGACCTGGAAGACCTTATCGCCTGGGCGGCGCGCGAGGCCGTCAAGGACGTCGGCCTCGACTTTGCCGACATCGACGCCATCTATGTCGGCAACTTCGGCGGCTTTGAAAAGCAGGGTTTCCCGGCCGCCTTTGCACTGGAGGCCGACGAGCATCTGCGCTTCAAGCCGGCGACCCGCATCGAGAACGCCTGCGCCACCGGCTCGGCCGCCGTCCACATGGGCCTCAACGACATTGCCGCTGGCAAGAGCCGCTTCGTGCTGGTGGTCGGCGCCGAGAAGATGACCATCACCCCCGGCGACCAGATCGGCGATGTGTTGCTCAATGCCTCCTACAGGAAAGAGGAAGGCGAAACCCCCGGCGGCTTTGCCGGTGTCTTCGGCACCATCGCCAGCCTCTATTTCCAGCGCTACGGCGATGCCTCCGAGGCCATGGCCCGCATCGCCGCCAAGAACCATAAAAACGGCGTCGCCAACCCTTACGCCCAACTGCGCAAGGATTTGGGGTTCGAGTTGTGCAACACCGTGTCCGACAAGAACCCTTACGTCGCCGGCCCCATCCGCCGCACCGACTGCTCGCTGGTCTCCGACGGCGCCGCCGCCATCGTCCTCACCGATACCGAAACGGCGCTCAGGCAAAAAAAGGCGGTGCACTTCCGCGCTGCTGCCCATGTGCAGGACTACCTGCCCATGTCGACGCGCGACATCGTTTCATTCGAGGGCTGCGAGGCGGCGTGGAAGAAGGCCCATGCAGCGGCAGGCACCAGCCTCGATGACCTGTCGCTGGTGGAAACCCATGACTGCTTCACCATCGCCGAACTGATCGAATACGAGGCCATGGGCCTGACGCCGAAGGGCGAAGGGGCGCGTGCCATCAACGAAGGCTGGACGGCCAAGGACGGCAAGCTGCCGATCAACCCTTCGGGCGGCCTCAAGTCCAAGGGCCACCCCATCGGCGCGACGGGGGTTTCCATGCACATCATGGCCTCCATGCAACTGACCGGCACCGCCGGCGACATGCAGGTGCCGGGCGCAACGCTGGCCGGGCTTTTCAACATGGGAGGTGCTGCCGTCGCCAACTACGTTTCCATTCTCGAGCGGCTGCGCTGAGGCGGGCGACGCGACGCGTTGCTTGCCCTGCCTCGTCATGTCGGCATCCCTGCCGCCGGCGTTGCGGCATGCGTCTTTGTCTCCGCGGCCTGATGGCCCGAAGGTCCCGGGGGATGGGAAAAGCGCCGGTTCAGCGCTTGACTGTTTAGAGCGTGTTTGAGAAGGGGAT
>CAZMSA010000197.1:0-5997 GCA_964568825.1 uncultured Rhizobiaceae bacterium
CTTCCACGGTTACACCAGATCGCCACTCACCACAAGAATACGGCCGTGATTTGGCAGCCCTTGTAAACATGAAGAATGCCGGAACATGCTTAATGCGGTCTTAATCCCTGATCCCGGCCGCCGCCGCCGCCAGCAATTTGTCCACATCCTGCGGCGAGGTGGCGTAGGACAGGACGAAGCGCACGAAGGTTTCTTCGCTCCCCATGTCACGGGTTTCCGGCCCGCCTGGCGGCCATTCGTGACAAATCACACCGGCAGCCTCGAGATGTCGATGCAGTGCCACCGGCATGATGCAGAAAACCTCGTTGGCCTCAGGTGTTAGCGGCAAGCGTAGGCGGGGCAGGGCGGTGAGCCCGGCCGCCAGGCGGGCGGCCATGGCATTGGCGTCGCGGGCATTCGTCAGCCACAGGTCGTCTTTCAGATAGGCCAGCATCTGGGCACCAAGGAAGCGTCCCTTGGACAACAGTTGAGCCGAACGCATGCGCCGCCAACCGAAGTCGTCAGCCAGCTGAGGATCGAAGAAAATGACGGCTTCCAGCGCCATGGCGCCGTTCTTGGTCGCGCCGAACGACAGCACATCGACGCCTGCTTTCCAGGTCAGTTCGGCCGGTTTTGCGTCCACCGTGACTACCGCGTTGGCGAATCGCGCCCCGTCCATGTGCAGGCGCATGCCGTGGGCGTGCGCAAGTTCGGCGATGGCGGCAATCTCCGCCGGGCTATAAACGGTGCCCAGTTCACTGGCCTGGGTGATGGTGACCGCCGACGGCTTGGGGTCATGCACGCCGCGAATGAAGGTCTTCAGGCGAGCGGCGATGGCTTCGGGAGTTATCTTGCCGCCGGGCTCATCGAGACCGATGATCTTGGCGCCGCCGGTCATCATTTCCGGCGCCCCGCACTCGTCGATATTGGAATGGGCCTCGGCGTGGGCGAAGATTGCGCCGTAGGATGGGGTAATGGCCGACAGCGACAGGGCATTGGCGGCCGTTCCTGTCACCACCAGAAAGGCCTTTATGTCGCGCTCGAAGACGTCGGCGAGGGCCTTTTCGGCCTTTGAGGTCCAGTCATCTTCGCCGTAGGATGAGGCGGTGCCGTGATTGGCCTCCGAAAGGGCGGCCATGATGGCCGGATGCACCCCGTACTGGTTGTCGCTGGCAAAATTCATCGCGCAAGGCCTCCCGGTTGGCCATTGACCTCAGCGTGCATAGCAACTCGCCCCGGGCTGTCAAAGACATCGCAGTGACAATTCTTGCAATTGCGACCTTTTGGAATAGCAAATGATGTCGCGCCGAGGCCGCGGGTTCAGCTCGGCTTGCGGCACGAATGGGCAAAGCTCATCTGACCGTCGAGCCTGGAGATCTCCATCCTGGCCTTGCGGAGGAGCTTGTCTCGGGTGGACTCCACCCCGACCTCATGCTTGTTGCGCCATTTGGGCGTGCAGTAGCGAAGCGAGCCGTCGCCGGTCAGCTTGAGCCAGAAGACAGACGGCAGGTCGATGGCGGCCTCGACTTGTATGCGGGCGCCACCGCCGATGAAATCGCGGATCTGGCATTCGGTGATGACGCCGGCGCCGGGTTGGAGAATGAGCGCAGGCATGAACGCCTTGCGGCGCTCGGATGTCCGATTGTCTTTCGATGTCGATCTGGTTGTCATGCTCACATCCAAATGTCGAAGGCAGGATCGCGGGGCCTGTGCCGAGGGCGACCCGACTTGATTAAGGTGCCTGACCTCCTAATTTTCCCTGAGCGCGGCCCCAAGTGGGCTGCTATCTGGTAGCCGCACCGTGCGTAGGCCGATCCTGCCGGCCCGACGCATTGTCGCTTGCGCGCGAACCCTGTTTCTGTCATTCTTTCCGAATAGGACAGCGACACTGTCCTATGCGGCATCTTGGCACGCGGGTAACCTTCGTTACGGCAACTGACATGGCAACGCTGAACAAGAGGGACGAGCGGGCTCCGATGCATTTTGTGGGTGGGACTACGGCCAAACGATAACGAAGGGTTCGGCTCATCCGCCTTTTTAGGGGAAGCGTCGAATCCGGCAGGCCGGGAACGGTTCGGACCCGGTAACCGACCATCGAACTTCTCTTGATCGCTGAACTGGAAAAGGCGTTTTCTTCAACGCGCCGGGGCCGGTATGCTGGGCTTTGAAAGGGTGGAGTGCCATGGCAGGACCGATTGAGACCAGGGCGGATGCGCGCTTCCGGCCGGAAGGCCTGCCGGAGCCGTTTGGCCTGCACGACCCTTCGGCCGGCCGCGATGCCTGCGGTATCGGGCTCATTGCCAACATCCACAACATCAAGAGCCACGAGAACATCACCAACGGCTTGAAGATTCTGCGCAACCTCGAACACCGCGGCGCGGTGGGGGCCGACCCCAAGGCCGGTGACGGTTGCGGCATGATGCTGCAAATCCCGCATGCGTTCCTTGCCGACGAGGCCGAGCGTTTGGGCTTTTCCCTGCCGGCGCCCGGCGAATACGGCGTGGCCTTCCTGTTCATGCCGCGCGATCCTTCCGTCCGCCACGAGATCGAGCGCATCTGGTGGGAGACAGCGCGCGAGGAAGGTCTGA
Source organism: uncultured Rhizobiaceae bacterium (assembly GCA_964568825.1). GTDB lineage: Bacteria > Pseudomonadota > Alphaproteobacteria > Rhizobiales > Aestuariivirgaceae > CAVVDT01. The sequence continues at coordinate 2,568 of CAZMSA010000197.1, forward strand.
AAGTCATTGGCTGGCGCGACGTGCCGACCCAGTCCGCCGTGCTCGGTGCATCGGTCAAGCGCACCGAGCCGTTTTCGCGCCAGGCGTTCCTGACCGCCGGGCCGACCATTCGCGACGAGGCGCATTTCGAGCGCAAGCTCTATATCTGCCGCAAGGTAGTCTCCAATCGGGTCATCGAGGTTCTGGGAGCGGCGGCGCGCGGCTATTACCCGGTTTCCGCATCGACCCGCACCGTGGTCTACAAGGGTCTGGTGATGGGCGACACGCTGGGGCGTTATTACCCCGACCTTGCCGATGAACGCGTCGCCTCGGCGCTGGCGCTGGTGCATCAGCGCTTTTCCACCAACACCTTCCCGACCTGGCCGCTGTCTCACCCTTATCGCTATATCTGCCACAACGGCGAGATCAACACCCTGCGCGGCAACTACAACTGGATGGCGGCGCGGCAGGCCAACATGGCCTCCGAGATGCTCGGCAAGGATCTCGAGAAGTGCTGGCCGATTTCCTACGAGGGCCAGTCGGACTCGGCGTGTTTCGACAACGCGCTGGAATTGCTGTTCATGGGCGGCTACCCGCTGCCGCATGCCATGATGATGTTGATCCCCGAGGCGTGGGCCGGCAATCCGCTGATGGATGAGGACCGCCGCGCCTTTTACGAATATCACGCTGCCTTGATGGAGCCGTGGGACGGGCCGGCCGCCATGGCTTTCACCGACGGGCGGCTGATCGGCGCCACGCTCGACCGCAATGGCCTGAGGCCGGCACGCTATCTCGTCACCGATGACGGATTCGTGCTGTTGTCCTCGGAGATGGGGGTACTCGATTTCCCGGAGGAAAAGATCGTCAAGAAATGGCGGCTGCAACCGGGCCGCATGCTGCTCATCGATCTGGAAAAGCAGCAGATCATCTCCGATGACGATCTGAAACGCGATCTCGCTAACCAGCACCCCTATGGCGAGTGGCTGAAGCGCACCCAGCTGGTGCTGCGCGACATGCCGGCGGCAAAGACCAAACGCCCGCCCATCGCGGTGCCGCTGATCGACCGCCAGCAGGCCTTTGGCTACACTCAGGAAGACCTGAAGATGCTGATGACACCCATGGCCCAGACCGGTCAGGAGGCCATCGGGTCCATGGGCAACGATGCCCCGGTGTCGGCGCTGTCGGGCCGCGCCAAGTTGCTCGATACCTATTTCCAGCAGAATTTCGCCCAGGTCACCAACCCGCCCATCGACCCGATCCGCGAGGAACTGGTGATGTCGTTGGTCTCCTTCATTGGGCCGCGCCCCAACCTCCTGGACCTGAAAGGGACTTCACGCCAGATGCGCCTGGAGGTCTCCCAGCCCATTCTCACCAACGAGGAGCTGGAGCGCATCCGTACCATCGGCGGGGTGGCCAACAATCCGTTCCGCACTGTCACCATCGACATCACCTACGATGTCGCCAACGGTGCCGACTACATGGACGCCGCTCTTGAGGCGATCTGCGCCGGGGCCGAGCGGGCGGTGCGCGACGGCTACAACATCATCGTCTTGTCGGACCGCTCGGTGTCAGCCGAACGGGTGCCCATACCGGCCCTGCTCGCCACCTCGGCCACCCACCATCACCTCATCCGCCGGGGGTTGAGGACATCGGTGGGGTTGGTGGTTGAATCGGGTGAGCCGCGCGAGGTGCATCAATTCTGCACGCTCGCCGGCTACGGCGCCGAGGCCGTCAATCCCTATCTGGCGTTCGAGACGCTGGAAGCGCTGCAGCCGGGGATCGGCGAGGACATCTCGGTCAAGAAGTGCATCAAGCGCTACACCAAGGCGATCAACAAGGGCATGCTGAAGGTGATGTCCAAGATGGGCATCTCGACCTACCAATCCTATTGCGGCGCCCAGATCTTTGATGCCGTGGGGCTGAAGAGCGACTTCATCCGGCAGTATTTCACCGGCACCGCCACCCAGATCGAAGGTGTCGGGCTTAACGAGATCGCCGAAGAAGCCTTCCGCCGCCACGCCGATGCCTTCGGCCTCAATCCCGTTTTCAAGGATGCGCTCGATGTTGGCGGCGATTATGCCTGGCGCAACCGCGGCGAGGCGCATGTGTGGGAGCCCGAGGTCGTCGCGCATCTGCAGCACGCGGTGCGCGGCAACCTGCCGCAAGAATACCGCGCCTATGCCAATCTGGTGAACGGCAAGGATCGCGCCCTCAAAACCCTGCGTGGCCTGTTCCGCATCCGCACGGCCAAGGAGGTGGGGCGCTCGCCGGTTCCCATCGAGGAGGTCGAGCCGGCGGCGGCGATCGTCAAGCGCTTCGCCACCGGGGCCATGTCATTCGGTTCCATCTCGCGCGAGGCCCACACGACGCTCGCCATCGCCATGAACCGCATCGGCGGACGCTCCAACACCGGGGAGGGGGGCGAGGAACAGGATCGCTTCAAGCCCTTGCCGAACGGAGATTCCATGCGCTCGGCCATCAAGCAGGTGGCCTCCGGGCGCTTCGGGGTCACCGCTGAATATCTGGTCAACTCGGACCAGATGCAGATCAAGATGGCGCAAGGGGCAAAGCCCGGTGAAGGCGGCCAATTGCCTGGCCACAAGGTCGATGCCACCATCGCCCGGGTGCGCTATTCGACGCCGGGCGTCGGGCTGATCTCGCCACCGCCGCACCACGACATCTATTCCATCGAGGACCTTGCGCAGCTCATCTACGACCTCAAGAACGTCAATCCGGCGGGCGAGGTCTCGGTGAAGCTGGTCTCGGAAGTGGGTGTGGGAACCGTGGCGGCGGGCGTCGCCAAGGCGCGCGCCGATCATGTCACCATTTCCGGTTACGAGGGCGGCACCGGGGCATCGCCCCTCACCTCCATCAAGCATGCCGGCAGCCCGTGGGAGATCGGCATCGCCGAGACCCAGCAGACACTTGTCGCCAACCGCCTGCGCGGTCGCATCAAGGTGCAGGTCGACGGTGGCCTGAGGACGGGGCGCGATGTGGTGATCGCCGCTCTCCTGGGTGCCGACGAGATGGGCTTTGCCACCGCGCCGCTGATCTCGGCGGGTTGCGTGATGATGCGCAAGTGCCACCTCAATACCTGTCCCGTCGGCGTCGCCACCCAGGACCCGGTGTTGCGCAAGCGCTTCCGCGGGCTTCCCGAGCACGTCATCAACTTCTTCTTCTTCATTGCCGAGGACGTGCGGGCACTCATGGCGGAGATGGGCTTCACCCGTTTTTCCGACATGGTCGGATCGAGCGAATGGCTCGACCAGGAACGGGCGATCTCCCACTGGAAGTCGCATGGCCTCGATTTCACGCGCCTGTTTGCGCAGGCCGACATCGAGGGCGATGTGGCGGTGCGCAACGTCGAAGCGCAAAAGCATGCGCTGGCCGATGTGCTCGACCGCCGCTTCATCGCCGCGGCCAAGCCTGCCCTTGACGAGGGCAAGGCGGT
>CAZMSA010000198.1:0-5984 GCA_964568825.1 uncultured Rhizobiaceae bacterium
ATTGACGCGGGGTGGAGCAGTCCGGTAGCTCGTCAGGCTCATAACCTGAAGGTCGCAGGTTCAAATCCTGCCCCCGCAACCACTTTTACCGAACACGCCGTCCTCTGATCGAGGGCGGCATGTTTCGTTTTGCTTTCAGCGTCGTTTGCGACTGAGACCATTTGCGCAATATCGCCGGTGAGTTCGATCTCGAACCCATGTTCAGTCGTAGTTGCGTCTGCCCTTCGATCTCGTGAAAGGTGACGAAGCCCGTCAAGTACGGGAGCCCCCGCGGGATGCCGTGCTGGCGTTCGATGCGCCGGTCGATCCTCCAGCCCATCCAGCGCGCGACGGCAAGCCCCGTCGCAGCGGCTTGATCGATCCCGGCCTCCGCCATTCCGACCTGCAGGAATGACGAAAGCTTGCTGTATTCTATGACGGAAACAGGGCGCGCTGCAGGAACGAACGCAGCAGCGCCGGACGATGCTTGACCATCACCGTCATCGGGCTGGCCTCGCGCAGGACGCGCTTGCTGGTCAGCGCCGTAAAGCGGTTGTCGGGCTTGTGGCCCAAAAGGCGGCTCAGTCGCGATGTCTCGCCGGCCCCGAGGATCACCAGATCGAAATTCTCCGCCTCCTCGATGATGGTGTTGGCGCGGCTGGTGCCCTGGCGGGTCACCATTTCGAGCTTGCCGTAGTCGATGTCCTTCAGCAGGCGCTCGAACAGCTGGGGCTCGCCGGCCTCGGCCGCCGTCTTGGTGCGGGTCACGCACATGACGGTGATGGCGGCATGCGCCCGGCCGGCCACCAACTGCCCCAGATCGGTCGCCAGCTCGACCGCCAGCCGGGAATTGGGGCCGTCGTCGACGGCAACCAGGATCGTCTTCACCTCTGCCTTGGGCTTGGTGGCCGGCCGCACCACGGCCATGTCGGCGGGCGGAGAGGCCAGCAGCGGATCGATGGTGCGGCCGAAACTGCGCCCGCGCCGGGCGGCGCCGCTCCAGCCCAGGACGATGAAGTCGACATCGCGCTCGGCGACGATGCTTTCCAGCGCCCCCGCGACCCGGCGTGCCACCATGATGAGGCTGTGGGTGCCGACGTTGCGGTGATCGCCGGCCTGCTTGATGGTCTCGAAGTGCTTCTTGCCCGACTTGATCAGCGCCCGACCCTCATTGAGGCTCAGCGGCGGCGGCACCTCGAGCATTTCCACTGCCAGAAGACCGCCGTCGCGGGCCTTCGCCAGTGCCGCCGCGAACCACCCGAGATTGACCGCTTCGGCCTCGTTGCGCACCCCTACCAGCACCGTATAGCTGTGCTTGCCGATGGCTTCTTCATGCACGATGGTGCGCGGCGCCTCGCGCTCTTCTTCGTGCTCGAAATACATGTAGTAGGCAAGCAGCCCGGCGACGATCCACGCAAAAGCCGTCCACACCGCCATGGGATTGACCGAGATGGTGTAGAGAACCAGCGCCCCGTTGGCCACGATGCCGATGATGGCGGGCAGTGGAAACAGCGGAATGCGAAAGCCCCGGGTCACCTCGGGCCGGGTCCGCCGCAAGGCGATCACCGCCATGTTCACCTGGATGAACATCAACAAGAACATTATGCCGCCGGCGGTTGCCGCCGCCTCGATCGGCAATGTCAGCGCCGCCACCAGCATCAGCGCGCCGGTGGTGATGACGGCGAAATAGGGCGTGAGCTGGCGGGCATGGATGAGCGCGAAGATCGGCGGCAGGTTGTGCTCGCGCCCCATGGCGAACGACACCCTTGCGGCCGAGAACACGGTGACGTTGAGCGCCGAGACGGTCGCCGCCAGGCCGCTGATCAGCATCAGCACCCCGCCGGTGCCCCAGGGAAAGATCTGGCGCGCCACACTGACGATGGCCAGTTCGCGTTCGGCACCCAGATACTTGTAGGCCTCCACCCCGGGCGGCGGCGTGATCGCCCCCACCGCGACGAGCCCCACGGCGACATAGATGGCGATGGCGATGGCGATCGACAGGAAGATGCCGCGCGGCACGTTGCGTGCCGGCTTGATGATCTCCTCGCCCGACTGGGCGATGATCTCGTAGCCCTCGAAGGCGATGAAGGTGAGCCCCATGCCGGCGAGAACCCCGGCCACCCCGTTGGGCATGAAATTGTCGATAAAACGAAATTGCCACTCGTTGCCGCCCAGCATGATGGCCGCCCCGAAGGCGATGAACAGGCAGAGGATGGCAATCTTGACGACGGTGATGGCGGCGCCCATGGCGCCGGCTTCCTTCGATCCGAGAAAATTGAGGCCGGTGAACACCACGATGACCGCGGCGGTGAAGATGGTACTGAGGGTGCCGTCCGCCAGCCCGCCGGTCGGCAGGCCCGCCGCATGCCAGCCGCTCAGCGCAAAGCCGCCGAATGCCAGCGCATAGAGCGCGCCGGCCACCACGTAGCCGAACCAGCTCATCCATCCGGCGAGGAACCCGTTGCCACCGCCCAGGCCCTCCTTCACCCACACATAGCCACCCCCGGCGCGCGGAAACGCCGCCCCCAGTTCGGCATAGGCAAGGGCGGTGAGGAAGGTGATGGCGCCGTTGAGGATGAACACCAGCACCACCGCCGGACCTGCCACCCCGGCCGCGATGCCACTCAGCGCAAAGATACCAGCGCCGATCATCCCGCCGACGCCCATCATCGTCACCGAAAACAGTCCGAGGTCGCGGCTCAGTTCCACTTCGGACAGGTCGGCCGGCGTTTTCTTCTTCGGTTCTGGCATTCCGGGCTCTCGAAGCTTAACGCGGCGTCGGCTAGCTCAATCCGAGCCGTTCAGTCAGATGCGTTCGGAGCATCGCCTGCGCCCTCCCCTATGCAGTAGGGATTGGTCTAGGGTGGCCGTCATTCAACCATGGACCGGTCTCCGGGGCAACAAAGGGCCGAGAGCGGGCCGGACCCGCCGTCCCGTTGTGGTGAACGCGCTATGCCCTTTGCCGCCTCGACGCCGGGAAGATCTGTCCCTCAATCCGTTTGGTTTGCGTCCGAGCCTTCGCGCACCGTTCAGCCACGGTGCACCAACGGCCAAATTGGGCTCGAAGAGGTCGTGAATCTTGGCCGGACTAATGGATCCCGACCCCATCAACGGCCGAGCGGGCTGGCCTGGCTCAGTGGAGCCGCGTGTGGTCGTTGATCTCGTGAAAGGTGACGAAGCCGGTCAGGTACCCGCAGCCATCGCGCCTGCCTTGAAATTGTCGGCGCCGATGCAGGGAATATTACTGTCGGCCCGATAGTTCCAGACCGATATGACCAGCACGCCGCGTTGGGCGAGCATGTTCAGCGGAACGCGCTCGTGATCGAGGCCGGCCAGCACCACGCCGTCAATGCGCCGTTCAAGCAGCGAGCGAACGATCGGGACCTCCTTGCCCAGATCATAGCCATGCGAGGCAATGAGCATGGTGCGCTCGTGATGCTGCAGCCGGGCGGAGAATGCCTGGATCAGTTCGGCAAAAATCGCATTGTCGATGGTCGCAACCACCAATCCGATCGTGCCTGAAAAGCGGCTGAGCAACGCGCCTGCCAAACGGTCGCGGAAATAGCCCAGTTCGTCAGCGGCTTCGCGAATGCGCTGTCGGGTAGGTTCCTTGACGACATCGGGCTCATTGAAGAAGCGCGATACGGCTGCCGGCGACACATTGGCTCATGCGGCCACGTCAATTATGCCCGGCGCTCCCTTTCTTGAACGAGATCTCTTCATCCGGTCGCCCACCGCAACGTAGGTGAAAACGTTTGCATTTTTATTTTCATGCCCTAGCCTTTCACTCAAAAGCAAGAATACGCGAAGGGAGTATCCGCGAGGGGAGGCGAAGCTTGGAGTTCGCTGGTTATTTCGGCAACGTGTTCGAACCAGTCTCATTCATGCTGCTGCTTGGCGGCACGATTGGCGGGCTGATCCTTGGCGCGACACCGGGCCTGTCTCCCACCATGGCGGTGGCGCTCCTCATTCCCTTCACTTTCCACCTCACTGCGAGCCAGGGGCTCATCCTGCTTGGCGCTGCCTACACGTCGACCGTGGCGGGTGGGGCCGTCAGTGCCATTCTGCTCAGGATCCCGGGCGCACCGGCGAATATCGCGACCGCGCTCGACGGATATGCAATGGCGCGCAAGGGACAGGGGGCGAGAGCCCTTCACCTGGCATTCCTGTCGTCGGGGATTGGCGGCGTTTTCGGTGTGCTGCTGCTCATCTTCCTGACGCCATTGCTGGCGAAGTGGGCCCTTGCCTTCGGGCCCTCGCATCTGTTCTGGCTGGCGATACTCGGCGTAACCGTCATCGGCTCGCTCGATTCACGCTCGTTCGTTAAAGGCCTGCTGTCGGGCTGCCTCGGGCTGTGGCTTTCAATGATCGGCTATGACGACATCCAGGGCGTCCCGCGGTTCGTCTTCCATTCGTCCCTGACCGGCGGCATCAACATCATCGCGGCATTGATCGGCCTGTTTGCGATTCCGCAGGTGATTGACATGTTCGCCAAAGGCAGGACCCGGCGCAAACTCGTGGCACTGAGCGTGGAGCACCAAAAGATCTCCGATTCCTGCGGCGAGATCATGCGCAATCCCCGCGCGCTCACGATCGGTGCGATCGTCGGCGCGGTCATCGGGCTCATCCCCGGCGTGGGCGGTCAGATCGCCGGACTCGTCGGCTATGACCAGACACGCAAATTCTCCCCGCACAAGGCAAAATTCGGTACCGGGCACCCCGAAGGGGTCATCGCTGCCGAAACGGCAAACAACGCCATGGTAGGACCTTCGCTGGTGCCGCTGCTGACCCTGTCGATCCCCGGCAGTCCGACCGCTGCGGTGTTGCTGGGCGGACTGCTGATCCATGGCATCTTTCCAGGCGCCGATCTTTTCGTGCGCCATCCCGACGTGGCCTGGACCTTCATCGACTCCATGCTGGTCGGCCAGATCCTGATGGTCATCTTCGGCATCTTCACGGCCAAGTGGGCTGCGAAGATCGCCAAGGCACCCATGCCGATCATGGCCGCGGCCGTATTGGTGCTTGCCGTGTTCGGATCCTATTCCGTGACGCAGTCCATGGGAGACGTCTACGTTATGTTCACGCTGGGCGTGAGCATGTACATACTCGATAAATTCGGGTTCTCGGCCGCGCCGCTGGTGCTGGGCCTGATCCTGGGGCCGATCGCGGAAGCGAACTTCATTCAAGGCCACATGATTGCCACCGCCCAAGGCGATGTGTGGGGATATTTCTTCACCGGAGCGCTCAACATTGTCCTGATCTTCCTGGTCGTCGCATCGGTCGGATACAGCTTCTGGTCCGACATGCTCCAGGGCGCGCCAGGCGCCAGGTCCGTCAGCCAGGATGCGGGGGTTGCCGAATGAACAGCGTCCGCATCCAGCATCTCGTTCCGGCAACGATCATCCTGGTCCTGGGTATCTGGGTTGCGTGGATCAGCTTTACCCAGGAGCCCTCCAGTGCCTTTCTCTTTCCACGGCTCATCTCGGTGATCATGGTGCTTCTGGCCGTGTGGAATTTCGCCCGGGCAGCACTTGGTTTCGCGAGGGCTGGCGTGGGCTTTTACGCTTATGAACTTCGCAATATCCTGCCGGGCCTTGCTGTCGCCGGTATCTATGTGTTCTTCGCCGCCAAGATGCTTGGTTTTTACGTTGCGTCTATTGCGACATTCCTGATCATTTACTCTCTGTATGACCCGGTTCCGCTTTCAAGTGCTCGCAGCTGGATCAGGCGGGGGTTCGTGACGATATCGTTCATCGCAGTGATCTACATCCTGTTTGCCCTGGTTCTGCAGGTGCAAACACCACGCGGCCTATTTCTTTGAGACGGCCCAAAACTCAGTCCAAACGGGAGGAGAAACCATGAAGGACACTATCAGGAAACTTGGTATCGGCATCGCTGCCCTGGTATTCGGGGCGACGCTGGCCTTCGCAGGGGACTATCCGGATCGCCCGATATCGCTGGCCGTCTCCTATGGGGCCGGTGGAGCGACCGACTGTCAGGCCCGC
>CAZMSA010000199.1:0-5880 GCA_964568825.1 uncultured Rhizobiaceae bacterium
CGATGAATCACGCAAACACGCCGATGGGAATCCCCTTCTCAAACACGCTCTAAGGAAGGCGATAAATTAACTTTGAGGTGAGGGCATCATCTGATCTTGATCGGGCCCGCCCAGATACCATCTGCATTTCACAGAGGCTAGAGCGAAGGAGGAAATGGCATGGCCACGAACCCACTCAAAGCACTCGCCTTCAGCGCCGTCGCCACTGCCGCACTGGTCCTGAGCGACAGTTCGGGCGCCATGGCGACAATTGCGGCCGGTCCCCAAGCCGGCGATCAGGCGGCTATTATCAAGACGGCCGCGGCCGTCGTCCCGGTCAGCCGGCACTACGGGCGCCATCGCTGGCGCGGCGGCTACCGCGGCCGGGGCTACTACGTTGCACCGTATTGGGGCTATTCTCCCGGGTACTATTACGGCTATCCGGTGTTCGGCGGTCCCTACTTCTATTACGGCGGGCCACCCTATGACAATTACAGCCCCCCGGTTGAAAATCCCCCCGTGGCCTCAGGCCGCTGCAGTTACTGGCATCAGCAGTGCGTCAAGAACTGGGGTAGCAACAACCCCAACTATTACGGCTGCATGCGCTACGAGAAATGTGCGCCATAGCGTTGCGGCAGACACGCAAATGCCCGGCTACAGGCCGGGCATCTTGACGATCACAGCAATGCGAAAAAGGCGAGCCCGTCAGGCTGCCACGTCGTCGTCCAGTTCACGCAGCACGTAGCCGCGACCCCAAACGGTCTCGATAAAATTCTTGCCGCCGGCGGCGGAGGCAAGCTTCTTGCGCAGCTTGCAGATGAACACGTCGATGATCTTCAGTTCGGGCTCGTCCATGCCGCCATAGAGATGGTTGAGGAACATCTCCTTGGTGAGGGTGGTGCCCTTGCGCAGGGAGAGCAGCTCAAGCATCTGGTATTCCTTGCCGGTCAGGTGCACGCGCTGGCCGCCGACTTCCACCGTCTTGGTGTCGAGGTTGACGACGAGATCACCGGTCGTGATGACCGACTGGGCGTGGCCCTTGGACCGCCGCACGATGGCCTGGATGCGGGCCACCAGCTCATCCTTGTGGAAGGGCTTGGTCATGTAATCGTCGGCGCCGAAGCCGAGGCCGCGGACCTTGTCCTCGATGCCGGCCAAGCCTGAAAGAATGAGGATGGGGGTGTTGACCTTGCTTACCCGGAGGGTCTTCAGGACCTCGTAGCCGCTCATGTCCGGCAGGTTGAGATCGAGGAGAATGATGTCGTAGTCGTAAAGCTTTCCGAGGTCGACGCCCTCTTCGCCCAGATCGGTCGTGTAGACATTGAAGCCTTCCGACTTGAGCATCAATTCGATGCTTTGCGCCGTGGCGGAATCGTCTTCAATCAGCAGAACTCTCATGCGAATCCCCTCTCAACCCGCCGTCAGGCCGGGTCCGGTCGCGCCTCCTTCGCCGAGGCGACCGGATCGCTCTAGTGGTTAAGACTGATAGTTAAGATACGCGGGGAAAGGTTAACAAAACCTAATTCCCGACCATGCACCACAAACCCTTGCGGAGCCTTTGGCGCGACAACGCCGGCAAGCCCTGGACATTGCGTAGAGGTGCAGGCAAGAGGCCCTGATCGTCTCCGGATTGCGCCGTCATCCCGCACCTTCATCCCCATTTACCGAGCCTTAAGTCTGATCGTTCATGCTGACTCGTGACCGGAGTCTCCACGCTAGTTGATTCGTTCACCGGTGAGAAGAGTCGAGATCGGGTTTGTGTCGAGGGCGGGCCAAGGGGGCTTGAGACCGCCCATGCCAGCAGGCCGGATGGATATGACAGTGAGTTTGCGCAAGACATTTCGAGAGGCAAGACCAATGCGTTCCAAGGACACGCTCCTGAGGTTGCAACGCTTCCGCTACGAGGAGAAGCGCCGCCAGGTGTACGAAATCGAGCTGATGATCGCCGATTTCAAGCGCAAGCAGGACGAACTCGACCAGCAGATTGCCATAGAGGAAGGCAAGAACGGGGTCAGTGACCCCAAGCACTTCAATTATTCCATGACCGCCAAGGCGCTCAGGGACCGGCGCGAGAACATGTCGCATTCCATGACAGACCTCAATTTGCAGCTGAGCGATGCCCAGGAGGCCTTCGAGGAGACCGAGAAGGAACTCAAGAAGGCCGAATTGATGGTGGAGAAGGAAGGCGTTCCAGGCGCCCATGCCGCGGTCGCTGCCGAGCACAATGCCGGCAGTAACGCCCACCGCTGATGCATCAGGCCTTCACCGCCTTTCCCACCGCCTTCAAGCGATGCGGCCGCAGGTGCTCGTAATAGGGGCGGGCGGCATCGGCCAGGCGGGTCAGTTCGCCGTCGATCCGCGGCTCATCATCGGGCGGTGAGGCAAAGCCCGTCGACTGCCACACGGCATTGTACCAATGCGGCGCCCAGACGCCGTCATAGGGCTTTGGGCCCTTTTCCCACGACAGCATGGCCGCATCGAAGGTAATCCCCAGCGCCGAGCACAAGGCGGTGAGGATGCCTTCGGGGTCGGCCAGAATGTCGTCGGTGTCGACCACCGGCGGGGCGGCCCCCAGATGGTCGGCCAGCATGTCGAAGATTTCCGCCTGCTCGATGACGCCGATATCGCGCAAGCTCGCCGCCTCACGCTTTTTCGCATAGCTGGCGATAACCCGCTCAGGCGCGCGGATGAGGAAGGCATTGGCGAGGCCCAGCGCCCAGCGCCGGTCAAAGCTCTCCAGCATGTGGTGGGTCATGTGTTTCTGGTAAAAGACCGACCGGCCGCCGGGAACCGGACCCAGGCAACGCGCCACGACGCGATCGAAATCGGGCTCGCCGGCGGCGATTATCTCGGCGTCCATGGGATGGCTGATGCCTGAACGGGCAAGGAAGCAGGCATAGAACGGCTCGTCCCAGACAGTGCAGTCGGCGCGGCTGGCGAATGAATACATCATGGCGGTCGAGATGTTGCGCGGCCCCGACCACATGGCGATGTTGCGCGGCTTATAGGTCATGCCCGGTGCGTCGCCCTAAACATGCCCGGTGCGTCGCCCTAAAGATGACGCGCCGCCTCGCGGCGGGCCAGATCCTGATAGAGGGCGGTGAGGCGCTTCACCATCGGCCCCGGCCCCTGCCATTGCGGATGGCGGGTGAGGGGATGGGAGAGGGGGCGGCCGTCGACCTCCCTGACCGCTGCGAGGCCGGCAAAGCTGCCGGTCACAAAAGCCTCCTCGGCACCGTAGACATCGTAGAGCGAGAACTGCCGCTCGAACACCGGAATGCCATTGTCGCGGCAGACGCGGATGACGGCTGAACGGGTAATGCCGGGAATGCAGTACTGGCCGGTGGAGGTCCACACCTCGCCACGCCGGACGATGAAGAAATGGGTGGAGTTGCAGGTGGCAACGAAGCCCAGCGGATCGAGCATCAAGGCCTCATCGGCGCCGGCCTTTGTCGCCTGGATGCAGGCGGTGATGCAGTTGAGCTTGGAATGGGAGTTGAGCTTCTGGTCCTGCACATCGGGGGCGCCACGGCGCACATGCACGGTGATGAGCCGCATGCCCCTTTCGATCACCTCCAGCTTGGGGGTCTTGTATTCGGGGATGATGACGATGGTCGCCGGCGTAATGGTGGCGCGCGGGTCCTGGTAGGGCGTGGCCTTGACGCCGCGGGTCACCATCAGGCGGATGTGGACGCCGTCGGTCATGGCGTTGGCTTCAAGGCAGGCGAAGATGCGGGCGACGAGGTCGTCAGGGTCGATCCCGATATCCATGTCGATGGCGCGGGCGCCTTCGTAGAGCCGTTCGATGTGGGCGCGGAGAAAGGTGATGCCGCCCGCGTGCAGGCGCAGGCCCTCCCATACGCCATCGCCGAGGATGAAGCCGCTGTCGAACACCGACACCACCGCCTTGTCGCGCGGGAAAAGCTCGCCGTTCACCGATATCAGGATATCGCGGTTGCGGGCATCGTCGGTGAACTCGTGGGTGCTGTTGGTCATGGTCAGCCTGTGGTTGCGGGGGCGGTCATCTCGCTATCAAGGTCATCAACGGAAGTCCATCGTCGCGGTTGGTCCGGGCTCCGAACCCATAAAAGGGTCCTCGCCAGCACGAACACGCCTCGGAAAGCCGCCTAGAAATGGAAGTCCATACCGGCCCGCACCAGAGTGAACTTCACGTCCGTTATGCGAACCCGTCCATTGACTTTCAATCGGCCCAGATCCGTCTAAAGAACGTCATTGGGCGGAACTCAGAAGTGGTAGTTGATTCGCGCGGTGACAGCATACAATCGAGGATTCACATTTGATGCCGTGTAATTGAGGTTCAGCGTTTTCGTTAACCCATTCAATGTCTTGCTGCCGAAGTCGGCATAAGTAAAATTCAGGCCGACGGACATGTCGTTGGTCAGCGCGCAGTCAACACCGGCTCCAATTGCCAGACCGCCAAAAGTCTTGCTTTTCGAAAATGAATCGACGCCTGTAAACACGCCTGCAACCTTAATGTCAGCCAAGGCATAGCCAACATTCGTATATAAGAGGACATTATCTACCGCATAACCCAACCTTCCACCCAATATTGCGTATGAGCGGAATTTGCTTGAGTAGGCAACAGTCGGATTTATCAGGCTGCGAAACTTGCCCCCGATCATATCGGCGTAATTGAAACTGAACTCAGGTCCGAAAACCCATTGGTTCATTTGAAAGTTATAGCCGACTTGCCCGCCACCCACGAAGCCCTCGGGGTTGGTCTTGGCTTTTTCGCCCGTCAGCGTGATACCGTAGTCGACCCTGGCCCAGGCGTTGCCCGCGTTGAGCCCGACATAGGGGCCCGACCAGTCGAACATCGGCGGCATAGTGCCGGCTGCCTGAGACGTTAGCGACATGCACATGCAGGCTGCCGTCGTCATCAACGCCAAAGACAATCGTTTCATTGTGCCCCCCAACTCGAGATATTCATGACAAATTGTAACTGGCCGCGCTGAAGGGAACAATGCGGCAATCTCTTCCAGCAATTGGGGAGGGTTGGCATGGGGTATGAGAAAACCCGGTTATTTCAATTACCTATCAACCAGACCGTGTTGCCCTTTTGCAACATTTCACGACAATGCGCGGCCACCTTGGATGCTGGCTATTCTTCTGGTTCAGGAGCCTATAGTGTCGCTGCAGCAGGCATTGCCGGCCTGCTTCGGCGGGCAGGGGACGGTGCCATAGGAACAAAAGACGCAGCAGTCGCCGGTGAGGGGTTTGAGAACGGCGCCGCAGCCCTTGCAGTCGTAGAACCACTGGCAGGCGTCTTGCGGCATGGTCTCGGTTTCGGTGTGGCCGCAGCGGGGGCAGGTGAGGGTTGAGGTGAGGACGACCATGGTCACCTCCTCGGTCTTTGCAGCTTGTCGCGCAGGCGTTGATCGAAGCGGGCGACGTCGACCACCACCCGCTTGTGCACACCTTCGCCGATCAGTTCGATCTCGTCTTGAGCACGTACCGCAAAAGTCAGATGGCGGCCGTCGACCTCGATCAGTTCGGCGGTGGCCGTCACCCGCATGCCGACCGGGGTGGCGGCGATGTGGGAGACATCGAGCAGGGTGCCGAGACTTTGCTTGCCGGCCTCGAGATGAGGCTCCACGGCCGCCAGGGCTGCTGCCTCGATGACCGAGATCATCACCGGGGTCGCCAGCACCGCGATGCGGCCGGAACCGATGCGCGGGGCGGTGTCGTTGGTGCCGACCACCAGGTCGGCCGTGCCGGTCAGTCCCGCCTTCAATGCCGTCATGGTGAGGTGCGTCCCGTTTGTTGATGCCTGTTGCGCCATCAGCGCAGATCGGGGCGGGGGCCGTCAAGGTTTACGGTGCGCTGCAGGCACGGCTTTGCTGCCTCCGCTGGCCGTTTCGGCCGCGAAGGTCCCGGGGG
>CAZMSA010000200.1:0-5879 GCA_964568825.1 uncultured Rhizobiaceae bacterium
AGCTCGCCAAGGTGGAGATCGACAAGTCCTCGCGCTTCACCGACTGGAGCCGGCGGCCGTTGAGCCCCAAGCAGCTGACCTACGCCATGAGCGACGTCACCCACCTCAGGGTGGTGTATGAACGGCTCAAGGCCATGCTCGACCAATCGGGGCGCGAAGACTGGCTGGAGGAGGAGATGGCCACCCTCACCTCGCCCGCAACTTATCTGGCGGACCCGGAAAATGCCTGGATGCGGGTGAAATTCCGGCCGCGCAAACCGCGCCAACTGGCCATCCTGATCGAGGTGGCGGCGTGGCGCGAGCGCGAGGCGCAAAGCCGCAACGTACCACGCGGGCGCATCATCAAGGACGACGCCATTGCCGAGATCGCCACCCATGCGCCGGCCGATGGCGAGGCGCTGAAGGGCTTGCGCGCCCTGCCGCGCGGTTTTGCCGGTTCGCGACTGGCCGATGGGCTGTTGCAGGCGATTGCCGCCGGGGTGAAGCGCGATCCCAAGTCGCTGCCCGAGATGCCGCGCGGCCATGGCCATGCCGATGTTCCCGGCCCCGTGGTGGACGTGCTCAAGCTGGCGCTGAAGGTGGTGTGCGAGCGCGAGGGCGTGGCCGCCAAGCTGGTGGCCTCCAGCGCCGACATCGAGATGATCGCCTCAGGGCACGGCGACAAGGTGGCCGCCCTCAAGGGCTGGCGCCGCGAGGTGTTCGGCGAGGCGGCGCTGGGGCTCATGGACGGCCGACTGGGCATCGTGCTGCATCACGGCCGCACCGAGATCGCCCGGGTCGAGGCGATGGCCGGCCTCAAGGCGGCGGAATAGATCTTCTTTCAGTTCAGTCCGCGATCACCACTTGCGGCTTGCGACCAGTGAGTTCGGCGAGGGCATCGAGGCGCTTTTGCACCGGTTCGCCCATCAGGTCGCCCAGACGCGCCGGCAGGGTGAGTTGCAGCACCTTGCCATCGGCCGCCTTCAGGCCGATGTCGGGCAGGATGCCGGGCATGGCGGCGGTGAGGTTGTAGGCCAGACGCAGGGTGGCGGCGATGCGGCGGGCCCGATCCAGCATCTCCTCGTCCACCAGGCGCACGAAATCCTGGGGCGCGCCGCTGGTGCCAGGGCCCTCGTAGCGAAAGAAGATGGTGAGGGCGAGGAAGATGCGTCCTGGGTGGTCGACACCTACCAGGGAAGCCTGCGAGATGATCGTCAACGAGCGCGAGCCGCGGTAATCGGGGTGGGTGCGCCAGCCGATGTCGGCCAACAGGCAGGCGGCGTGGCGCAGGCGGCGCTGGGCGTCGGTCTCCTTGCCGAGGCCGGCGAAGAAGGCATCGCTCCAGTCAACAAGCTCCAGTTCATGATCGGGCGAGCGGGCATAGCGGCGGGCAAAGTCCCAGCACCCCGACAGCAGCGGGTCGTCGTCGCGCTTGCGCTTTTTCAGCTTGGCATGGATGATCCCCTCGCGCACGCCAAAGGCGGAAAACACCACGTTCTTCGGCTTCGAGGCCTCCAGCAGGTGCGACAGGGCAAGCGCGCCGAAGGGCAGCGTGTCGGCGCGATTGCGCGACACCGCCTTGATGTCCTTGAGCGAGGTGGCCGACAGGCCGCCCACCAGGTTGGCCACCGCCTGGGCGCCGTCGCGCGGCAGGGCATAATGGTGGATGATGTTGAGGGGGTAGCCGGCTTGGGTCATCTGCAGGCGCGCCAGGTTGCGCCAGGTGCCGCCGACAGCATAGAAATCGCGGCCCTTGAGGCCCGAAAGCAGCTTTGCCTTCTTCAGCGCCTCATCGATGATGCCGGCCGCCTTCTTCAGTGATCCGCCGGATAAGTCGATGAGCTGCAGAGGGCCCAGCGGCAGGGTGATGCCGTCGCGGATCTTGCCCTTCTGCACGTCGATCAGTTCGAGGCTGCCGCCCCCCAGGTCGCCGACCACGCCGTCGGCATCGGGGATGGCCGACATGACACCCGAGGCGGCGAGCTTGGCCTCGCGCTTGCCCGACAGGATCTCGATGCGGCAACCGAGGATGGCCTCGGCTTCTGAAATGAAGGCACGGCCGTTGGAGGCCTCGCGGGCCGCCGCGGTGGCCACCGCAAACACCTCCTCGACGCCGATCTGGCGCATGAGGGCAGCAAAACGCGAGAGCGCCCTCAGTGCCCGGTCGATGCCGTCCTCGGCCAGCTTGCCGGTGAGCGCCACGCCGCGCCCCAGGCCGGCCAGGATCTTTTCGTTGAACACCGCCGAGGGCGCCCGCCTCAGGCCGTCATAGACCACCAGGCGCACGGAGTTGGAGCCGATGTCGACGACGGCAACCGGCTTGAAGCGCGGCGGCTCGGGGGCAAAGCGCCGCCGCTTCACTTGCGCGCCCTTTTTACCTTGCCGGGAAGCTTTCCGGCGATCTCCGGCGGCAGGCTGTTCTCAAGCGAGGAACCGCGCCCCGACAGCGACGGGTTGTGCATGAAGTATTCGTGGGCGTTGAACGGCTCCTCGTCGGGTCCCGGCTCGATGCGCCGGGTCGAGCCGTCGGCCAGAAGTTCCCAGCTCTGCTGGTTGTCCTTGAAGTTGGCGGCCATGATCTGGTCGAGGATCTGGTCGTGCACGGTGGGGGTGAACATCGGCACCAGCGTCTCCACCCGACGGTGCAGGTTGCGCGGCATCCAGTCGGCGGACGAGATGTAGACCCGCGCCTTGGGATGCGGCAGCCCGAAGCCCGCCCCGAAACAGACGATGCGCGAATGCTCCAGAAACCGCCCGGCAATGCTTTTCACGCGGATATTGTCGGACAGCCCCGGCACCCCCGGCCTGAGGCAGCAGATGCCGCGCACCACCATGTCGATCTGTACCCCGGCCTGGCTGGCGCGATACAGCGCGTCGATGATGCCAGGATCGACGATGGAGTTCATCTTGGCCCAGATCTGCGCCGGCCGTCCGGCCTGGGCATGGCCGATTTCCTCATCAATATGCTGCAGCAGGCGCTTTTTCAGGTACATGGGCGAAATGGCGATGCGTTCGAGTTCTTCCGGTTCAGCATAACCCGACAAGTAGTTGAAGACGCGCGCGGCATCGCGGCACAGGGCCGGATCGCAGGAAAAGAACGACAGATCGGTATAGATCTTGGCGGTGATGGGGTGGTAGTTGCCGGTGCCGAAATGCACATACGAGCGCATCTGCCCGGCCTCGCGGCGCACCACCATGGAAATCTTGGCGTGGGTCTTGAGCTCGATGAAGCCGAACACCACCTGGGCGCCGGCGCGCTCCAGGTCGCGCGCCCACTGGATGTTGGCCTCCTCATCGAAGCGCGCCTTCAGTTCGACCAGCGCCGTCACCGACTTGCCGGCCTCGGCCGCCTTGGTCAGGGCAGCCACGATGGGGCTGTCGGAAGAGGTGCGGTAAAGCGTCTGCTTGATGGCCACCACGTCCGGGTCGGCGGCCGCCTGACGGATGAATTGCACCACGACGTCGAAGGACTCATAGGGGTGATGGACGAGGATGTCCTTCTGGCGGATGGCAGCGAAACAGTCGCCGCCAAGATCGCGGATGCGCTCGGGAAAGCGCGGGTTGTAGGGGGTGAATTTCAGGTCGGGGCGTTCATCGAGGATGAGCTGGCGGGTATCGGCATAGCCAACGAGGCCGCCGCATACCACGATCACGTCGGGCGAGACGTCCATTTCACGGGCGATGAAGTCGCGCAAGGACTGCGGGCAGTCGGCATCCACCTCCATGCGGATCACCGAACCGCGGCGCCGCCGCTTCAGCGCCGTCTCGAAAAAGCGCACCAGATCCTCGGCCTCTTCCTCGACCTCGATGTCGGAATCACGGATGACCCGAAAGATGCCCTGGCCGTGCAGGCGGTAGCCGGGAAACAGCTTTGGGGCAAAGGTGATGAGCATGCGCTCGAGGGAAATGAAGCGCACCTTCGATGCTTCGCCCGGGGCGCCCGGCAGCCGCACGAAACGCTCCAGCTGACTGGGTATGGGCATCAGCGCGTTCATCGAATGACCGCTCGACTTGTGCTCCAGTTCAAGCGCCACCATGAAGCCGCGATTGGGGATGAAGGGGAACGGATGGGCCGGGTCGATGGCGATCGGCGTGACGACGGGGAGGATCTGCTCGAGGAAGCGTTCGTCCATCCATGCCTTGTCGGCTTCGACCAGATCGCCGGGTTCGACGATGGCGATGCCCTGGGTGGCCAATTCGGCCCGCAGGCTCAGCCAGCGGCGGTCCTGCTCGGCCATCAGGTCCTGGGCCAGCGCGCGGATTTGCGCCAGCTGTTCGACCGCCGTCAGGCCGTCCTGGCTGATCTCGACGATGCCGGCCTTGATCTGGCCGGCAAGACCGGCAACCCGCACCATGAAGAACTCATCGAGGTTATCGCCGGAAATGGACAGGAAACGCAGCCGTTCAAGCAGCGGATGGCGGGCGTTGCGGGCTTCTTCAAGCACCCGCAGATTGAAGCCCAGCCAGGAGATCTCGCGGTTGATGAAGCGGCCGGGATCGGCGAGGCCGGGTGTGGCCTCGGGGGCAAACGGTGCTGGCGAGGCTGCCACTTCGGGTTCACTCTCCTGGGTCTGTCGGCGTTTCATCTCCGGCTCCGCAACATCAATGCCATAGTATGCCCACATGAAGGAAGCGTGAAACGGCAGGCCCGCCCACCGCCCGTGAGGAGTCTCACTCCTCGTCGAACAGCCCCGGTTCGGCGTTTTCGGCCATGACGTGGGCGACGAAGGCGCGGGTGATGCGGGTCTTCTGCTCCAGCGCTGCCCGGTCGATCTCAGCCACCAGCCGGCGCACCGCTTCCAGCGAGCGCTCCATGTGGGTGAGCATGTAGGAGACCACGGCCTCGTCGGCGGCGATCTGGCGGTCCTGGAACTGCTTGACGATGACGCCGCGCATCAACTGATCGTCGGGGCGGCCGAGGCGGATGACGTCGAGGACCAGAAGGCGGGTGCGCAGGTCGGGCAGGTTCACCGGCCAGCGGGCGGGATCGTCGCGGGCGGTGACGAGCACCGAAGCCTTCATCTCGCGCGCCAGATTGAGCAGGTGGAAGAAGGCGGCCTCGTCTAATTCGGCGCCGGGGGCATCCTCGACCAGCAGGGCGCCGGTCTTGAGGAGATCCGGCACCGCGGCAGCGCGGATGGCCGATGCGGTGATCATGGCGGCGCCCGACTGGCTCGCCCACACAGCGCCCAGATGGCTCTTGCCGCTCCCCGCCGGGCCAACCAGCATCATGACCGGCCCCGGCCAGTCCGGCCAGGCGTCGATAACGCCGACGGCGGCTTCATTGGCGGCGGTGACGAAGAAATCGTCGCGCCCCGTCGACGTCCTCACCGGCAGATCGAGGATGAGCTGGCGCGGCGCCACAACCGGCCTCAGGCCTTGGGCTCGCGGGGCGCCGGCAGCGCATTTTCGGCTGCTTCATCGGTGCCCAGATAGAGCTTGCTGGCCAGGTAGCGCGACAGCGCAAAACGCACCAGCACCCCGATCACCGCCGCCACCGGCACCGCCATCAGCAAGCCGACGAAACCGAACAGGTAGCCAAAGGCGAACAGGGCGAACAGCAGCCATACCGGATGCAGGCCGACGCTCGATCCGACCAGCTTGGGCGACAGGATATTGCCTTCGAGGAAATTGCCCACCGCGTAAATGGCGATGATGACGGCAATATGCACCCAGTCGGGCCAGAACTGCACCAGCGCCATGCCGATCGACAAGGCGCCGCCAACCAGGAAGCCGACATAGGGGATGAAGCTCAAAAGCCCCGCCGTCAGGCCGATCAAGAGGCCGAAATTGAGGCCGGCGGCGATGAGCGAGACGGCGTAGAAGGCCCCCAGCGCCAGGCACACCGTGCCCTGGCCGCGAATGAAGCCGGCGAGCGTGCGGTCGACCTCGCGCGCCAG
>CAZMSA010000201.1:0-5871 GCA_964568825.1 uncultured Rhizobiaceae bacterium
AAACTACTTCGCCGCCGCCGGATACGATCCGGATTAAGCCGAATCCGCTCTAGGGCTGTCGCAGCGCCGCCAGCAGGCGATCATGCGGCAGGGCCTGGACAGTGAAATCGTTGATGCCGGTCATGGTGCGATTGGCGACCATGGCATCGATCACCGCTTCCTCGATCGTCTCCACCACCCCCTCGAACAGCGGGTCCATGTCGTCATTGCCCAGCGCCTGCAAGCGCCGGGGCTGGCCATTGGGTGTGGCGAAGGCATCCCGGTTGGCGGTGGAGAAAGCCAGGAAGATATCCCCCGAGCCATTGTGGCCGATGGTGCCAGTGCGGGCGAGCCCAAGGGGAACGCGGCGCGCCAGGCGCTTCAACTGATGGGCCATGAGGGGCGCATCGGTGGCGATGACGGCGATGATCGAACCGGTTCCCTTCGAGAGAAACTCGCCGCCGGTCAGTTGCCTGCCCACCGCCTTGCCGCGCACCGTCAGTTCGCGGCGGCGGCCGAAATTCGACTGCACGAAGGCCCCCACCACATAAGAGCCGCCTGATGCGGCGACGCGGCGCGATGAAGACGCCGAGCCGCCTTTGAACTCGTAGGTCATCATGCCGGTGCCGCCGCCAACGCTGCCCATCTCGATGGGGCCGCCGGCGGCGCCGTCGAGAGCTTTGAAGGTTGATTCAACGTTCACATGGAAACCGTTGATGTCGTTGAGGAAACCGTCATAGGTTTCGGCCGCGACCGGCAGGCCCCAATCCTGGCCGATACCGATGCCGTGCTTCACCATCCAGCGAATGGTGGCATCGCGGGTGACGCCACAGGAATGGGTATTGGTGATGGTGATGGGCGTTTGTAATTCACCCGATTCCTCCACCCACGCAAGGCCGGTCATCTCGCCGTTGCCGTTGAGGGAAAAGGCCCCGGCAGCGCACGGCACTGCGGCGCCGGCGCGGCCGCGTGGCAGGATGGCGGTGACGCCGGTGCGCACCGGGCCCTTGCCGACGGCAAGCTTGCCATCGCCACGGATCAGCGTCTCGTAGCCGACCTCGACGCCTGCAACATCGGTGATTGCGTTGAAGGGGCCGGGTTCGCCGTCGAAGACGATGCCGAGGCCGCGGGCGCGCGCGGCGCCGGTGGGTGTGGCGAGCCAGTGGGGTGAGGTCATGGTCGGCCTTTCATGTCTGTGAGGTGGTGAAGATGCCAGAATCGCCAGCGTTGCGGCCAAGTCAATGGCGCCAACATCGTTAGCCAAATGGTAATGGCAACCCCTTATTCTGCCGGAAATACTTTTGATTCTGGTGGGAAAGGACGAAAAATATGACGGATTCGATGCCGGATGTGATGCAGCGCGCCCTCGCGGCACGCACGATCAGCGATGAAGACGTGCTCGCCATGCGGCGGGAGGTCTATCCCGACGGCGTTATCCAGCCGCATGAAGTCGAGTGGCTGTTCGACCTGGATTATCAATGCTCCGAGACGTCGACGGCCTGGATGAAATTCTTCGAGGAGGCCATCACCGACTACGTCGTTCATCAGACCGACCCGGATGGCTATGTCTCCGATGAGAACGCCGACTGGCTGATCGCGCATATCAGCCACAAAGGGCAGGTTGCCTCATCGGTGGAACTTGAAATGCTGGTGAATGTCCTCGACAAGGCCGAATCCAGCCCCGAACGCCTGATCCGCTTTGCGCTTGAACAGGTGAAGCAGGGCGTTCTAACCGGCAGCGGACCGACGCGCGTAGGCGTTGACCTGTTGCCGTTCCGCATCGGGGCCGGCGAGGTCGATCTGTTGCGGCGCATGCTTTATGCCTTCGGGGGCGACGGACGCTCCGCCATCACCCGCGCCGAGGCCGATCTCCTGTTCGATATCAACGATGCGGTGGCTGGCGCCGACAACCACCCCTCGTGGTCGGACCTGTTCGTGAAGGCCATCGCCAACTACCTGATGGCCGCCTCGGGCTACCAGCCACCGTCACGCCAGGAAGCCCTGAAAGAGGAAGAATGGCTGGACGATGATCGGGAGAGCACGGTCGACTTCTTCAGCCGCGCCCTGTCAGGGGGCCTGCGCGGCATCCTCGCGGCCTATTCCAAGGATACCGCCTGGGATGATCGCCTGAAGCAAGAACAGAGCGACATCAAGAGCTCCGAGCGCATCACCGACGACGAAGCCAAATGGCTGATCGACCGTCTCATGCGGTCAGGCGGCATGCAGGAGAACGAGCGCCAGCTTTTGAAGTTCATCGGCCAGGAATCGCCTGATATCAATCCACTGCTGAAGCCGCTCATCGCCCGCGCCGCCTGATGCCATAAATGCGCGACGCCCCTGATGAAGGTTCACCAGGGGCGCCGCACGTTGCCGCATCAATCAGTCTTTGTGATCCTTTGCGCGGTTAGAATACCATCAGTGCGTAAAGGAACGTGGTGTCGTTGTCGCTGGCGTTGTGCCCCGCGCCGTCGAAGTTGTTCGAGCTGCCGAATAGCTTGAAGTAGTGCGTATACTGCAGGCCAAGGCGGAAGTTGAACGTCTTGTAGGCATCCGGCCCGCCGTCCATGAAGGGCGACCACGACGCATCGAGGGTGACTCCGGTGCCGTGGGGGCTGCCGGTCGCGCTATCGGCATACCGCAACATGTCCTTGCTTCCCGACACATCGAAGAAGCCGCCCGCCAGGCTGTAATCGTGGTCATAGACCCAGGTGCCGGAGACATTGAGCACGTTCAGGTGGTTTTTGACCTTCGAGGCATTACCCTGGGCGACGGAGGCATGCAGGCGTCCGGTTTCATAGATGTCGCTGAACTTGAGCGTGAAGACGTTCTTCTCACCCATATACTGGAGCTGCGAATCGAATCCGGCGTCGACATAGTCGTCGGTGCCGAAGCCGGGCACGCGGCCGGGTTGCAGGCTCGTTGCCATGACAAAGCCGCCGACCATCAGATCGTAGGCACCCCAGGTGTTTTCGATGGCAACTCGGGCATAGGGTGCCGGGTCCGTCAGCCGGTCGTCGCCGAGGGTTCCGAGGGCATTCTGAACGCCCTTCGACAGGGCGAAGTAGCCGCCGACTTCGGCATAGACCATGTCGTTCCAGAAGGTGTAGGCCGACACGCCTGCCACCTGGCCGCCGAGCGCTTCCTGGATGATGGTGCCGGGGGGTGAGAACTGCGGGGCGAGGGCGGAGCCGAACTGCGGCCATCCCCAAGCCGGCGTGGTGTTCCACACGTCCTGCACCGTCGGGTTGTTGTTCACGCTGATGCCCACGATGGTGTCCTTGCCAAGGATATTGGTGTTGCGAGCATAGCGGATGTCGGTGTTGTCGAGTGCGGCAGCTTTTTCAACACCGTCATAGGTGCCCTGGATGAAGGCACCGAGATCGCCGACGATGGTACCGCCATAGAACGCGCTGACCTGATCGACGGAAACATTGTCGTTCTTCTTGAAGCCCGACGCCGGCGGGGCACTTTGGTCCTTGGCGGTATGGGAGAAACTGGGAAGCACCATGCCGGCCACCGGTGGGAAACTCCCCGAAAACAGATCGGAGCCGCCGAGCGTGTAGCCGCCCAGCTTGAAGCGACGCCCGAAGGGTGTCAGTTCCGGCAGGGTGGTGTGGCAGGCCGAGCAAGGTTGGCCGGTCTGGCGGGCAAAGCTTGGAATGGCCTGGGCGGGTTCGACCCCCGTCATGAGGACAAACACCGCCGCCAACAGTGGCATCAGCATCAGCAGGGCTGGTCTGGCACCCCAGGCCGGCAGCGCCCTCGCTAGTGAGAACCCGCCGGCGCCTGACGCGGGTCTTTGGGTTGGCAAGGTATCCATAGGCACGAAATTCATCTTTCAGTCCCCCTCGAAATAGGTAAGCGATGACTAAGTTGGCTGACCTTCAGACGTTGCTGCGCGGGTTGCCAGCCGCGCCGCGCATGTAGATCGCCTGTTGGTCGTGTCGGCATTTTCAGCGAGCGATCGACGGGCGCGTTTCGCCGACAAGAGTCACCTGCCGCGAGACGCCTCATGGCGTCCGGCAAGTGACCGACTATCGACGTGACCGGCGAGTGCCCAAAGCGGCATGCCATGCCAAACCCCCGTACTCACGGTAAAATCCGTGATTCCCTACTGAATGGGGATTGCCGCCCGCTTCGAATCCCTAAGCAACACCCCATTAATATAAAAAGCTAGCAGCGAGTGCCAGAGGAAAAATTGATTTCGATCAAAGCCGCCGCGCGGCGCTGGGCGCAGACAGTGCAGCGGATCAGGTGATTTGCATTGCAGAGCTGCATGCAACAGGCGAACAGGGAACTGCCGGCAACAAGCGAGGCGCCAGTTCTGCGTGGCCTGACCAAGTAAATGGACATGCGCCTGGCAAGTGCTCAGGCCTTTAACCTTCAATTGCGGAGACGATTATGAGCAAGACTGTCTACATGGGTCGTATCGATCGGCGTACCACACTGAAATTCATCGGCACGGCAGTACCGTTCGCCATGCTGGCCTCGAGCGAGGCGCATGCCGGCAAGATGTCGCAGAAGGCGGCGCGCTACCAGGACGATCCCAAGAACGGCAAGGATTGCCGCGGGTGCAAGATCTTCGAGCCACCGCACGGCTGCAAGCTGGTTGAGGGCAATATCAGCCCCAAGGGCTGGTGCATCCTGTGGCGGGCAAAATAGTCGTCACGGCAGGTTTGCGGCAGGGATGTGCATAAGGTGTCGGCCGGCGTGACGAAGGATCTTCACGCGTTCCTGAGGCCCGACCGGCACCATATGGCATAGACGAGGCCGCAAATGCCGCCCGCCAGGAAGCCGAGCGGGCCGGTGATGAACAGGCCGAGCATCGGCCCTTGACTGGCGCCGGGTGCGAGCATCATCGGTCCGAAGAAACCGCCGCAAAAGCCCATGGCGCCGGCAATCGCCGCCCAGCGCAGGGCGGTGGCGGCGATGCCATGGCCGCCGCGCGCCATCACGCGCCATGTCCCGAACGCGGCTGCGGCAGCAGTCGCCAGCGCCGGCACGTAGGCGCCGTTCTGGGACAGGAACTGGGCGAACACCAGCCAGTAGGAAAATAGGAACACCGCGATGAAAACCAGCGCGGCGGCAATGCATCTGGCCACAAGCCCCATGGCACATCCTCCCGCCGGCGTCGCTTGCCGACGATGCAGGCTACCACCCAGGCAGGATGCAAATCGTTAATCCGACACCCCGCAACGACGGGGCCCTGCGCGGGCTGCCGTCAGCCCATGGCCTTTTGCAGGTTGGTGTCGATCTTGTCGAGGAAGCCTTCGGTCGACAGCCATTTCTGCTCGGGGCCGATGAGGACGGCGAGATCCTTGGTCATGTGACCGGCCTCGATGGTGTCCACCGTCACCTTTTCCAGGGTGGCGGCAAATTTCTCCAGGGCCTCGTTGCCGTCGAGCTTGGCGCGATGCGAAAGTCCGCGGGTCCAGGCGAAGATCGACGCAGTTGAATTGGTGGAAGTGGCCTTGCCCTGTTCGTGCAGTCGGTAGTGGCGGGTGACGGTGCCGTGGGCGGCTTCGGCCTCCACCGTCTTGCCGTCGGGCGACATGAGGACCGAGGTCATGAGGCCGAGCGAGCCAAAGCCTTGTGCCACGATGTCGGACTGGACATCGCCGTCGTAGTTCTTGCACGCCCACACATAGCCGCCGGTCCATTTCAATGCCGAGGCGACCATGTCGTCGATCAGGCGATGCTCGTAGGTGAGGCCGCGCTTGTCGAACTCTTGCTTGAATTCGGTCTCGAAGACCTCCTGGAACAGATCCTTGAAGCGGCCGTCATAGACCTTGAGGATGGTGTTCTTGGTGGAGAGATAGACGGGATAGTTGCTGCTCAGGCCGTAATTGAGCGAAGCGCGGGCGAAGTCACGGATCGAGTCGTCGAGATTGT
>CAZMSA010000202.1:0-5843 GCA_964568825.1 uncultured Rhizobiaceae bacterium
AGGGTCTGTTGAGAATCACGGTTGTGGTGCTGGTTTGACAGGATTGGCTCAGATTCCACGGGGTTGAGGAGGAAGGACATGCTGGCATATTCGACGACGAAACCCCGTGAAGATGGGCCAATCCTGTCAAACCCCGAAGGGACGTGGCCCATTTCGCCTCTGGACGTCACTTTGAGCGGCTTGAAGGGGTGGGCCCTGCGGCGCCCCTCAAAGCTAGCCAGAAACAAAATGGGCCACGCCAGCGCCGCAACCGTGATACTCAACAGACCCTAGACCACCTGAAGCGAACCAACAGGCAAAGGGCGGTCCCGGAAAGCGGGGGCCGCCCTTTCCTGCGTCTTGAAGGCGTTGGCCTGCACGGCTATAAGGCCGCTCGCCATTCATTTCAAAGACCGATCGAAGAAGGACACAAGCCACATGGCCAGCGAGCGTACGCTCTCCATCATCAAGCCCGACGCCACCCGGCGCAATCTCACCGGCAAGATCAACGCCATGATCGAGGCCGCAGGCTTGCGGATCGTCGCCCAGAAGCGCGCCAAGTGGAAGAAGGCCGACGCCGCGGCCTTTTACAAGGTCCACATGGATCGGCCGTTCTACAAGGACCTGGTCAAGTTCATGACGTCAGGGCCGATCGTGCTGCAGGTGCTGGAGGGCGACAATGCCGTGGCGCGCTACCGCAAGGTGATGGGGGCGACAAACCCGGCCGATGCCGCTGCCGGCACCATCCGCAAGGAATGTGCCGAATCCATCGAGGCCAACTCCGTGCACGGTTCTGACAGCCCGGAAAACGCCAAGAAGGAAATCCGCATGTGCTTCAAGGCAGCCGAAATCGTCGGCTGAATCCAAGGGACGTTTCCCATGTGGGTGGGTTTCTATTTTGCTTCCATCGTGGCCGTTAACTGGCTGTTCGTGACGCTTCCGTTCATCCCGACGCCGCTTGGCTCCTGGTCGGGAGCGAATCTGGTCGTCGGCTTCGTGTTCGTGCTGCGCGACCTCGCCCAGCGCCAGATCGGCCACAAGGTGCTGTTGGCGACCCTGGCAGCGGGCGCCATGACCTACCTGACGGTGAACCCCGCCGTGGCGCTGGCCTCGGTGACTGCCTTCATGGTCTCGGAGACGTCGGACTGGCTGGTCTATTCCTTCACCAAGCGTCCGCTGGAAAGCCGCATCCTGTTGTCGAGCGCCATCTCGTCGCCGCTCGATACAGTGGTGTTCCTGTCGATGATGGGCTTTTTGTCGCCGGCCTCGTTCACGCTGGAGACATCGAGCAAGATTCTCGGCGCGGTCGCGGTGTGGATGCTGCTGCGCCGCCGTATCCTGTTGCAGAAGGCCTGAGGGGCCGTGGCCTGTGAACAGGCCCTAGACGGCCATGGAATGCCGGGCCTCGCCTTGGCGCAGGTAGGGATCGAGGCGGGCGCAGACCGATCGCACGAACACGGCGCCGCGCGGGGTAAGGCGAAAAACCCCGGCCTCTTCGCTGATGAGCCCGTCGGCATCGGCGGCGGCAAATTCGCTCAGCTCGGCAATGACTTCGCCGGCCGGAGCGCCGAAGCGGTGGACGAGTTCGCTGCGCGACAGGACTCCGTCGCACATCAATCGCTCGACCACGAAACCGCGCAGGGCATCATCGCCGGCAAAAGCGATGCCGCGCACCGTGGCGAGGTCGCCGGCTGTGATGCGGCGCATGTAATCGCCGGTCGCCGTGGCATTCTGGGCATAGCCCCGGGGCAGGCGGCCGATAGCCGAGGCGCCAAGCCCGATAATGGTATCGGCAGGGGTATCGGCATAGCCCTGGAAATTGCGCCTGAGATGGCCGTCGGCGGCGACGCGCGCAAGGCTGTCCGAGGGCAGGGCGAAGTGGTCGAAGCCGATGCGAGCATAACCCGCTGCGGTAAGCAGGCTTGCCACCCGGTTGGCCATGGCAAAGCGCTCCTCGGGGCCGGCCAGCAGGCTCTCGTCGATCATCGACTGGTGCTTTTTCATCCACGGCACATGGGCATAGCCGAACAGGGCTATGCGATCGGGCCTGAGCCCAATCACCGCTTCGGCGGTGGCCGCGACACTGTCACGGGTCTGGTGCGGCAGGCCGTAGACGAGGTCGATGTTGATGGAGGCAACGCCGGCCCGGCGCAGCCCCAGGACCGCTTCCTCCGTTTCGGCAAATGACTGCTGGCGGTTGATGGCGGCCTGTACGGCGGAATCGAAATCCTGGACTCCGATGCTGGCGCGGGTGAGGCCGCTGCGGGCAAGCGCTTCGATACGCCCGATATCGAAGCCGCGCGGATCGATCTCCACACCGAAGGCGAAGTCGGGGGCGACGGTGAAATGGCGGCGAACCGCGTTGACGAGCCGTTGCATGTCGGCGGCGCTCAGCATGGTCGGCGAGCCGCCGCCCCACTGCATCTCGGTGACCGGCGAGCGGTCGCCAATGAGCCCGCCGATCGTCTCCACCTCCTTCAGCAGGCTTTCGAGATAAAGCGCCACGGGGTCGTATCTGAGGGTGTGGCGGGTGTGGCAGCCGCAGAACCAGCACAAGCTGTCGCAAAAGGGAATGTGCATGTAGAGCGATACTGCCTCGCCCGCTGGCAGGTTGGCCAGCCAGTCGCGATAGACCGTGGCGTCGATGCCGGCATGGAAATGCGGCGCCGTGGGATAACTGGTGTAACGCGGCACGGGGCTGGCGTATTTGCGAATAAGGTCCTTGCGCATGCCAGTGTCACTCCTCAATGCTGCTCGCTCATGCCCGATGGCAGGCGAGCATTCCTTGATCTGCCTCAAAGTCGGCAAGTTTGGTGGCGATATGTCCCATGGCTGTGCGGTTATGGGATAGACAACTGAAGGCGGCAAGACGATAGGGCTGCCGCAAGGGAAACAAGGCTTCGATGATTTCACTTCCACGCATCATGGTGGCGCCCAACGGTGCCCGCCGCGGCAAGGCGGACCATCCAGCGCTGCCGGTGACCATCCCCGAGACGGTTGCGACCGCTGTGGCCTGCCATGCGGCGGGTGCCGGCGCCATCCATGCCCATGTGCGCGATGCCGAAGGCCACCACGTGCTGGATGCCGGCCTCTACCGCGAACTCATCGCCGAACTGGACTTGGCCGTACCGCAGATGATCGTGCAGATCACCACCGAGGCGGTGGGCCGATATTCCCCCGCGGAACAGCGCGCAGTGGTCGATGCGGTGGTGCCGACGGCGGTATCGGCGGCGCTGCGCGAGATGATAGCCGATAGCGGCGACGAGGCCGAGGCGAGCCGGTTCTACCGTCGCTGCCGCGAACGTGATATCGCCGTGCAGCATATCCTCTACGAGCCCGCCGAGGTGGCGAGGTTGGGCGGGTTGGTTGAAACTGGCATCATTCCGCATGATCGGCTGTCGGTGATCTTCGTGCTGGGCCGCTATGCCGAGAATCAGGAGTCGGATCCAGCCGATCTGGCGGGTTTCCTGGAAGCCGCCACGACCCATCTGCCGGACGGACGGGACTGGATGGTCTGTGCTTTCGGTGTCAGTGAAACGGCGGTGCTCGGCGCGGCGCTTGCGGCCGGTGGCAAGGCGCGGGTTGGCTTCGAGAACAGCCTGTGGCATGCCGATGCCTCGCTGGCCCGCGACAACGCCGAACGCGTGTCAGCCATAAGTCGCCTTGCCGACCATCGCGTCCGCCACTAGGAAGCGACTGAGTAGAATGATAGGGTGCAACTATGCCTATGGCACAGACAGCGGGCGACAACATCAATGAATAAGTTTGATGACCGCTGCAAGAGCGCCGGCATCGAGCCGATGCCCAATCTTTGCGCCGCCTGCACGGCGCGGCATCGCGGCATTTGCGGCGCGCTGAATGACCATGAACTGCAAGAACTTTCCGCCCGCACGGCCAAGCGGCGGATCGATGGCGGGCGCACGCTGCAAGCCGATGGCGAGGAAGCCGCGGTCTATTCCAATCTCCTGCAAGGCGTCGTGAAACTGTCGAAGACGCTACCCGATGGGCGCCAACAGATTGTCGGCCTGCAGTTCCCCCCCGATTTCGTCGGACGCCCATTCGGGCACGAGAGCCGCCTTTCGGCGGAAGCCGTCAGTGCCGTGGAGCTCTGCACGTTTCCGCGCACGGTGCTGGAAGGCATGTTGAAGCGCCACCCGGAACTGGAGCACCGGCTGTTCCAGCAGACGTTGATGGAGTTGGACGAGGCCCGCGACTGGTTGCTGGCAGTCGGCCGCAAGACGGCGCGCGAGCGGGTGGCGGCACTCCTCTACATGATTGCCCGGCACATTCCCGACAAGACGCCGGTGGACGCTGCCAAACGGACCGCCGTCGACTTCGAACTGCCACTGACGCGTGCCGATATGGCCGATTTTCTCGGCCTCACCATCGAAACGGTGAGCCGTCAGATCACCCGCTTGAGGCAAGACGGCGTCATCGAACTGAAGGCCAATCGCCTAATCAGCGTGCCGGATTTGCAGCGTCTGGCGGAAGCGGCCGAAAGCTGATGCGCAACAGAGGCTAACCGCGTCCCACTGCCAGCCTGCGGCGGCGCGAACGGATGCGGGCGAGGAGTTCTTCCATGTCCTCCGGCGTCAGCCGCGCCCGCGCCAGCGGCATGATCACGATGTTCTCGAAGGCGATGTGGCGCCGGTAGCTCTCGAAGAAACCGCGAATCATGTAACCGGCCATTTCGGGATTGATCGGGGTCTGCCCGCCAGCCAGCGCATCCAGAAGGTCGATCAGATCGGTGGAATAGGTATCGTCGGCCAGGTGTTCGCGATTAAGCTGGCGAATCATCGGCTCGATGTTGTCCTCAGGCGCGGCGCGGCGCTCCAGCAGGGGGAACAAACCGTGCTCCTCATCCTGGTGATGCAGGGGAACATCGACCTTGAGGACTTCGGCCACCATGGCGGCCAGGGCGCATTCGAGCGTGCCCGGCAACCCGTCGGCAATGGTCTCCAGAACATCGCACAGCCATTCCTGGCGGGCGTGCTCGTGGATGAGAAAGTCTATCGGATCAGTGAAATTGCGTGGCAGAGGCGGAGGCGGCACGGAGTGTGAACTTTGTCGTGTTGGGTCGTTGGCAGCCATATTTGTTCCCCGCTGCGTTTGTCGCAGTCACTTCTGTGCACAATTGGCCCGACTTGGCTGTTCGGCATTGATCGAGATCAAGGAAAGCGACACGATGGCGTGAGACCGAATAGCTCTAATTGCTGGCTGATCGAGCGGAGGGGGACTCATGAGCGCTTTAGGAAAGCTCGCCATCTACGGGCTGGCGGCACTTATTGCGATAGTCATGGCGGCGAAGGCGCACGACCAGCCATTTGCCATTCAAATGACCATCGTGGCCATAGCGGCCCTGATCGCCGTGGTGGTGACGGCCAAACGGGCGGATTTCGACGAAACCCCACCCGATAACAGCGGCTATTTCGACAGCGTGATCCGCTACGGCGCAGTCGCTACGCTTTTTTGGGGCATCGTCGGCATGCTGGTCGGCGTCGTCGCCGCCTTGCAGCTTTCATGGCCCGTCTTCGACATCGAGCCGTGGTTCAACTTCGGTCGCCTGAGGCCGCTGCATACCTCGGCGGTGGTCTTCGCCTTCGGCGGCAACGCCCTCATCTGCACCTCGTTCTACGTGGTGCAACGCACCTGCCAGACCCGGCTGGCGCTGGGCAATACGGCGTGGTTCGTCTTCTGGGGCTATCAGTTGTTCATCGTTCTGGCGGCGACCGGCTATCTGCTCGGCATCACCCAGTCGCGCGAGTACGCCGAACCCGAATGGTATGTCGACATCTGGCTCACCGTTGTATGGGTGGCCTACCTGGCGGTGTTCCTGTTCACGTTGTTCAAGCGCAAGGAACCCC
>CAZMSA010000203.1:0-5835 GCA_964568825.1 uncultured Rhizobiaceae bacterium
TCGATGAATCACGCAAACACGCCGATGGGAATCCCCTTCTCAAACACGCTCTCAAACACGCTCTCAAGCAGAAGCAGTTGCAGAACCAAAAGGCCAGGCAGCAGCAACAGCAGAATCAGAGGGCCAAAGAGAAAAAGAAGAAGAAACAGCAGGGCCTGCGGCAGGTGCAGTAGCCGCCCGCTTGTCCACCTGTATTGCGGTGGGCTAGACGTCGAACTCCGGCAGTTTGGCTACCGCATCGCGCAGGTACTTCGACCACCCCGACGACAGCTTGTTGAAATAGCGGTCGTCGGCCTCGATGCGGGTCTGCCGCTCGATCTTCAAGGTGTCGACATTGTAGAGCACCATGTCGATGGGCATGCCGACCGACAGGTTGGAGCG
The DNA here is from genome assembly GCA_964568825.1 of uncultured Rhizobiaceae bacterium. Classification (GTDB taxonomy): domain Bacteria; phylum Pseudomonadota; class Alphaproteobacteria; order Rhizobiales; family Aestuariivirgaceae; genus CAVVDT01. The sequence goes on from CAZMSA010000203.1 coordinate 382, forward strand.
GATGGTGGAATCGAACGACAGGAGCACGATCTTGGCGGCCTCGCCCAGGCGCATTTTCTTGTCCACCACCCTGTCGAGGATGGGTTTGCCGTATTTGTGCTCGCCGATCTGGAAATACGGGGTATCGGCGCCGGCCTCGATGAAATTGCCTTCCGAGTAGATCTGGAACAGGCGCGGGGGCTCGGTGCCGATCTGGCCGCCGAAAATGAAGGTGGTCGACATGGCCTCCGAGTTTGCGCCGCTGGCGGTGCTCACCAGCGTGCGTGCCCCGAGCATCGTCTGGCCGACGATGCGGGCCGCCTGGAACATGGTCGTGACGGTGAACAGGTTGGGCGCGGCAGCGTCATGCGACTCCGCATGTGCCTGCTCGCTCAACAGGTTGACCACCGCCTGGCTGACCGCCAGGTTGCCGGCGGTGAGCAGCATGAATACCCGCTCGCCGGGCTTTTCCCATAAGTGCAGCTTGCGATAACACGCGATGTTGTCGACGCCCGCATTGGTACGGGTATCGGCGGCCATCACCAGGCCGCGATTGAGTTTCAGGCCGACGCAATAAGTCATGACGGGACCGGAATCACCAATGTGCCCTCAAGCGGTGCGTGAAGTTACTGTTCCGCCATGGCTTCCACAAGCACCATCACATCGAGCGCCTCGTTGCCCGCGCCGCCTTGCCGGATGCCGACGACGGGGGCGGCGTCGCGGGCATCGAGCCCGGCGGCGACGCGGACATAGCCTTCATCGGCGATCATGTCGTTGGCCACATCGAAGGTTGCCCAGCCCCAGCTCTGCACCCAGGCTTCCGCCCAGGCATGGGCAGCCTCGGCCACCTCGCCCGGCGCCGTCACCATGTAGCCGGTCACGTAACGCGCTGGAATGCCGAGATGGCGGGCGGCCGAGATGAACACGTGGGCATGGTCCTGGCACACCCCCTCGCCATCGCGCACCGCGTCGGCGGCGGTCGAATAGGCATGGGTGGCGCCGATCTTGTAGTCGACGGCGCCGCGCACCGCGTGCATCAGGTTGGCCAGTTGCTCCAGACCTTCGCCCGCCGCCGACCGGGCGATCGCGATAATCCTGGCGCTCGGCTCGGTGAGCGCCGTCTGGCGGGTGAAGGCGGCCCGCGGCACGGCGCCGTCGGTGGGCGACCATGGCCCGTTAATGGGAGTGCGCTCGATGCTGCCGGCCACTTCGATGACCAGTTCCGGTGCCACGACTTCATGGGCGATCAGCTGCGTCAGGTTGCCGTTGGCATCGGTATAGGAGACCCCTTGATCGATGCCCGGCGCTGTGATCTTCCAGTCGAGCACCTCTTGGCCCGGAAACGACTGCGGCGTCATCCTCAGGCGCTGGATCAGGCGCCCGCCGGGCGGTTCATAGCGGTAGGTGGTACGGTGCAGGATGCGTATCTGCATGGGGTGGCGATAACTCTGTTCAGGAAAAATTGTAGGAGCTGGCGATTTCGCTGCTCAGTTTGTTGTTGGCGGCAAGAAAGTCCTCGAGGAACTCGTGCAGGCCGGTTGCGAAGATATCGCTGATCGATTTGCCGCGTAAGTCGTTGCGCGTCGCGCGCGCCAGTTCAATGCAGGCCGGGGCTTCGCGATGCAATTCCTCCAGCGAATCGAGGCTCTCCACCACCCAATCGTAGCAGAACGACAGCGAACGCGGCATGCGGTTATCCAGGATGAGGAACTCGGCGATGTTCCAGGCCTCATAATCGCTGTCGCGGTAGGCCCAGCGATAGGCGCGATGCCCCGAGACCGAGCGCAGGAGGGTGATCCATTGCTGGGTATCGATGGCGCTGCCCACCCCTTCGGAACGCGGCAGCAGGATATGGTATTTGACATCCAGGATGCGCGCCGTGCTGTCGGCGCGTTCGATGAATGAACCAAGCTGGCTGAAATAGAAGCTCTCCTGCCTCAGCGCGGTGCCCAGCAGCGCCCCGCGAAACAGCATCGAGCGCTGCTTGATCCAGTCGAGGAACCCGGGCAGCGTGTCGGCCTTCACCTGCGCCGGCTTGATCTGCGCCAGCTCGTTCCAGGTGGAATTGAGGCTCTCCCACACATCGCGGGTCAATGCGGTGCGCACCGCCCGCCCGTTGCGCCGCGCGGTATCGAGGCAACTGCGCACGCTCGCAGGGTTGTCGCGGTCGAACAGCAGGTAGTTGATGACCGTCTCGGCCGAGGCGACGGCGTATTTGGCGAAGAAACCTTCGGTGCATTCGGCGCTGACGATGGTCGAGCGCCACTCGTCGCGATGACCCTCGAAGGGGCGCGGCATCAACGAGATGCGGTAGGCAACCTCCACCAGGCGGGCCGTGTTCTCGGCGCGCTCCATGTAGCGGGCCAGCCAGAACAGCGATGCGGCATTGCGTCCAAGCAACATCGGGTCAATCCTCCAGCACCCAGGTGTCCTTGGTGCCGCCGCCCTGGCTGGAATTGACGACCAGCGAGCCCTTCTTCATGGCAACCCGGGTGAAACCGCCCTTGGTGATGCGGATCTGGTCGCCGGTGAGCGCGAACGGCCTCAGGTCCACGTGCCGCGGCGCGATGCCCTGATTGCTGAAGGTGGGCGAGGCCGAAAGGGCAAGCGTCGGCTGGGCGATGTAGTTGGCGGGATTGGCTTTCAGGCGCTTGGCGAATTCCTCGATATCCTTCTTGGTCGCGGTTGGCCCCACCAGCATGCCGTAGCCGCCCGAGCCGTGCACTTCCTTGACCACCAGCTCGTCCAGATGCTCGAGCACGTATTTGAGTTCGTCGGGCTGCGAACAGCGCCTGGTCGGTACGTTGGACAAAAGCGGCGGCTCGCCGGTGTAGAACTCGATGATTTCCGGCATGTAGCAATAGATCGCCTTGTCATCGGCAATACCGGTGCCGGGCGCATTGACGATGGTGACCCGTCCCGCCCGGTAGAGATCGAACAGGCCGGGCACCCCCAGCATCGAGTCCGGCTGGAAGGCGAGGGGATCGAGATAGGCATCGTCGATGCGCCGGTAGACCACGTCCACCCGCTTCGGCTTGGTGGTGGTGCGCATCCACAAATAGCCCTCATCAACATAGAGGTCGGAGCCCTCGCACAGCTCCACCCCCATCTCGTCGGCCAGGAAGGCATGTTCGAAGAACGCCGAATTGTAGATGCCGGGGGTCAGCACAACGACGGTCGGCTCGCCCTTGCAGGCCGGCGGCGCCACGCTGTCCAGCGTCTCGCGCAGCATGGCGCAGTAGTTCTCGATCGGCGCCACCCGGTGACGGGCAAAGAGATCGGGAAACAGGTACATCATCGCCTCGCGGTCCTCGAGCATGTAGGACACGCCCGATGGCGTGCGGCAGTTGTCTTCCAGCACGTAGAACTGGTCGACGCTCACCCTCACGATGTCGGTGCCGATGATGTGGGCATAGACCCGCCGGGCCGGGGTATGGCCGGCCATCTGCGGCACATAGGCGGCATTGCGGATCACCAGGTCGGTCGGCACGCGCCCCGATCTGAGGATTTCCTGGCGGTGGTAGATGTCGTCGATGAAGGCGTTGAGCGCCCTGATGCGCTGCTCGATGCCGGCCGCCAGCCGCCGCCACTCGGCCGCCGAGATGATGCGCGGGATGACGTCGAAGGGAATGAGCCGTTCGGCCGCCTCGGCCGTGCCGTAGACCGCGAAGGTGATTCCCAGCCGGCGAAAGATAGCCTCGGCCTGGCGCAACTTGCGCTTGAGTTCCGGGCTCGACTGCGTGGTCATCCACTCGTTGAGCTTTTCCCACGGGGGCCGCACGCTGCCGTCGGCGTTGAGCATCTCGTTGAAGACCGTCGCCATGACCGTGAAGGTTGCCCGATGTTGCGCTGCAACACAACAGTAAATCATGGTGCTGGCAACAGCCTGCCGCGGCGTGGCCGCTTCGCATCTGCACACCGCGTGTATTGCGGAATTCGGCGCTTCGTGCCATACGAGCGGCCATCCGGAGAACCGCCATGTTCTATCTGATCACCGATGAAGGCTTGCTGCTCACCGACGCCACCCGCACGTCCTATGACGAGGTGATGCGCCTGTGCGCCCGTATCGGCTACAAGCCCTAGGACATCCGGCTGCTCATTTTTTTCATCCGCCCCGATGCCCCCGCGCCCATGCGGGTGCAGCGGGCCTTGCCGTGCAGTCGAACAGCCAACCGGAGCCAAGTCCATGACCGCCCAACTCAAGAAGAACCTCAACGTCGCCGAACTGGTGGCCCACGATATCGCCCACCATTTCCACCCCTTCACCGATCACAAATCGTTCCATGCCGAAGGCGGTCCGCGCATGATCACCCACGCCAAGGGGGTATGGATCTGGGACGCCAACGGCAACAAGATGCTCGATGCCATGTCGGGCCTGTGGTGCGTCAACATCGGTTACGGGCGCAGCGAACTGGCCGAGGCCGCCTACCGCCAGATGCTCGATCTTCCCTACTACAACACCTTCTTCAAGACTTCGACGGTGCCGGCCACCCTTCTCGCCGAGAAGGTATCGAGCCTGTTGCCGGAGCGCTTCAAGCAGATCTTCTTCGTTAATTCCGGCTCCGAAGCCAACGACACCATGATCCGCTTCCTGCGCTATTACTGGCAGGTGATGGGCAAGCCCTACCGCAAGGTGTTCATCTCGCGCACCCGCGGTTACCACGGTTCCACCATGGCCTCGGCCTCGCTCGGCGGCATGGCCGGCATGCATGGGCAAGGCGGGCTGCCGCTACCCGGATTCGAGCACGTCTTACAGCCCGACTGGTTCTCGCTTGGGCACGACATGAGCCGCGACGAGTTCGGCCTCAAGGCTGCCCGCGAGGTGGAAAAGAAGATTCTGGAAGTCGGCCCCGAAAACGTCGCGGCCTTCGTCGGCGAACCGATCCAGGGGGCGGGCGGGGTGATCATTCCCCCGAAGACCTATTGGCCCGAGGTCGAGCGCATCTGCCGCAAGTATGGCGTGTTGATGGTGGCCGATGAGGTGATCTGCGGCTTCGGGCGCACCGGTCAGTGGTTCGGCCACCAGACCATGGGCTTCAACCCCGACATCGTGGTGATGGCCAAGGGCCTGTCGTCGGGCTACCTGCCGATAGGTGCCGTGGCCATCGCCGACCACCTGATCAAGGACTTCTTCGCCAAGGGCGGCGAGTTCGTCCACGGCTATACCTATTCCGGCCATCCCGCCGCCTGCGCCGTTGCGCTGGAGAATATTCGCATCATGGAAGACGAAAAGCTCGTCGACCGGGTGCACGACCTGGCGCCCTATCTGAAGGAAAAGCTGTCGGCGCTGGCCGATCACCCCATCGTTGGCGAGGTCAGAACCGAAGGCCTCATCGGCGCCATCGAACTGGTGGGCGACAAGAAGACCAGGGGCCGCTTTGCCAGCGAGGGCCGGGTCGGCACCATCTGCCGCGACCGCTGCTTTGCCAACGGCCTCATCATGCGCGCCTGCTGGGACACCATGGTGTTCGCGCC
>CAZMSA010000204.1:0-5834 GCA_964568825.1 uncultured Rhizobiaceae bacterium
CCTTCGAGCGCGTCCAGCTGCGTGAATTACAGGTCGTCAAGCGCACCGGCCGCAAGGTGCCGTTCGACCGCGACAAGCTCATGCGCTCCATCCAGATCGCCTTGCGCAAGCGCCCGGTCGAGCCTGACCGGGTGGAGCGACTGGTGAGCGGCATCGTGCGGCGGCTGGAAAGCCTCGGCGAGAACGACATCAAGTCCGAAACCATCGGCAAGCTGGTCATGGAGGGCCTGCGCGTCCTCGATGACGTGGCCTATGTGCGCTTTGCCTCGGTCTACAAGAATTTCCGCGAGGCCAAGGATTTCGAGGAACTCCTCGGCGAGTTGTCGGGTGAGAGCGAAACCGTCGAGAGCTGATTCCGCTATGGCTACTCGCGACGAGACCTGGATGGCCTGGGCGTTGATGCTCGGACGCCGCGCCATGGGGCGAACGGGCGACAACCCGGCGGTCGGCTGTGTCATCGTCAAGGACGGCTTTCCCGTCGGGCTCGGCTGGACGGGGGAGGGCGGTCGTCCCCACGCGGAAACGCAAGGCCTGGCAATGGCGGGCGAAGCCGCGCGCGGCGCCACGGCTTACGTCAGTCTTGAACCTTGCGCCCATCACGGCCGCACGCCGCCGTGCGCCGAAGCGCTGGTGAAGGCGGGGCTTTCCCGCGTCGTCACCACCATCGAGGATCCCGACCCGCGCGTGGCGGGTCGCGGCCATGCCATCGTGCGTGCCGCGGGGCTTACGGTCGAGACCGGCGTGCTGGCGGATGAAGCGCGCCGCGATCTCGCCGGCTTCTTGTCGCGTGTCACCCGCCATCGTCCGCACGTGTTCCTGAAGCTTGCCATGTCGCGCGACGGCATGATCGCCGCCGAGCGCGGAAAGCCCACCGCCATTACCGGCGAGGCGGCCGGCGCCCGCGTCCATCTGATGCGGGCCGAGGCCGACGCCATCATGGTGGGCGTCTCGACGGTGCTGGCGGACGATCCGCTACTCACCTGCCGCCTGCCGGGCATGCAGGAGCGTTCGCCCGTCCGGGTGGTGAGCGACAGCCGGCTTTCCACGCCCCTGTCGTCACGCCTCATCGCCACGGCCGGCGAGGTGCCGGTGTGGGTGTTGACGACGGGGGATGCGCAAAAGGCGAAAGCCGAGGCCCTGACGGCCGCCGGCGCGACCATCATCGCCTGCAAGGCAACCGCCGACGGCAAGGTCGACCTCCACGACGCCATGGCGCAATTGGCGGAGCGCGGCATCAATCGCCTCATGGTGGAAGGCGGCGCTCACATGGCCCGCGCCCTCATCGAGGCCGACCTGGTGGATGAAGCCATCTTCCTCACCGCGCCGAAGGATCTGGGATCGGGAGGGCTGCCGGCGCTCGCCGGTCTCGATCTCGATGCGGTGATTGCATCCCCCCGTTTCAATCTTGTGGCTGAGGAAAAGCTTGGGGCCGACACGCTGAGGGCTTATGAGAGAAGCCGCTGAAGGCAAAAAGCGGGGAAAACGCAAGGGGTCATGTTTACCGGCATCATCACCGACGTGGGCGAAATCGTCGATGTGGAAGAGCGCGGCGACACCGCCTTTTCCATCGCCTGCGGCTATGATGCCGCATCGATCGACATCGGTGCGTCAATCGCCTGTGCCGGAGTGTGCCTGACGGTGCTTGAAAGGACCGGCTCCGGTGCCGGGCGCAGCACCTTTACCGTCGAGGCGTCCGCTGAAACCTTGTCGAAGACGACGCTTGGCGACTGGCGCAAGGGTACGAAGGTCAATCTCGAACGCTCGCTGAAGGTGGGCGACGAACTGGGCGGGCATCTGGTTTCCGGGCACGTGGACGGGGTAGGGCGGATCAAGGCGATCACCGCGGAAGGTGATTCCCGGCGCTTCGAATTCACCGTTCCGGCCGAACTGGCGCGGTTTATTGCTGCCAAGGGTTCGGTTGCCCTTGACGGCACGTCGCTGACCGTGAACGAGGTGGCCGCCAACCGCTTCGGCGTCAACCTCATATCCCACACCCTGAAGGTCACCACCTGGGGCAGGGCCCGGGTGGGCGACGGTGTAAACATTGAAATCGACATGCTGGCGCGCTATGTGGCGCGGCTTCAGGAGTTCAGCTAGACCATGAAGATCACCCCCCGGACCCAGCCGACGCTGACCGTCAGCGCCAATGTGCTGATCGTCGAGGCCCGCTTCTATGACGACCTGCTCGATGAGCTGGGCGCCGGCGCCCGCGCCGCGCTGGATGCCGCCGGCGCCACCCACGAGACCGTCGTCGTGCCCGGCGCCCTGGAGGTGCCCGGCGCCATCGCCATAGCGGTCAAGACTGGACGTTACGACGGTTATGTGGCGCTCGGCTGCGTCATTCGCGGCGAGACCAGCCATTACGACATCGTGGCAGGGGAATCCGCCCGCGCCCTCATGGACCTGACGCTTGAGGGCCTGGCGGTGGGCAACGGCATCCTCACCGTCGACACCGAGGCGCAAGCCTGGGCCCGCGCCCGCCGTGAGGAACACGACAAGGGCGGCAACGCGGCACGCGCCGTCCTGTCGATGATCGCCCTGCGCCGCAGCCTCGCCACCAAGGCCAAGGTGCATGGCTGATCCGCAAAAGCGTCATCGCTCGCCGCGCGAAGTATCGCGCTCGGCGGCGCGCCTTGGCGCTGTGCAGGCGCTCTACCAGATGGACATCGCACAAGCCGATCTGGCGGACGTCCTGGCCGAATACGGCTCGGTGCGCATCGGCGAGGGATTCGATGACGGCGAGTGCGGACCGGCCGACTTCGCCTTCCTCAAGGATCTGGTGGAAACGGTGGTGCGCGACCAGAAGCTGATCGATCGCGAGATCGATCAGGTGCTGATGGAGGGCTGGAAGCTGCCGCGTCTCGATTCCACCCTGCGCGCTATCCTGCGCGCCGCCGCCGCCGAGATCATCTTCCGCCCCGACGTGCCCGGCCGGGTGATCCTCAACGAATATATCGAATTGACGCTCGCCTTCTTCGGCCAGGAGGAAAAGGGCTTTGTCAACGGCGTGCTCGATCGCCTCGCCCACCTGCGCCGCGGCGCTGAGATGGACGGCAAGGCGGCGTCGTGACGATGGCGGCCGAAATCGCCGCCGAGGTTCACGACGATGCCCGGGCGCGTCGCAACGCCTTCATTCTTGCTGTCGCCTTCGCGCTTTATTCCTGCGGTGCCATCAACATCATCGTTTCGGCCGGCATCGTCGGCACCATGATCGCCCCCGACAAGGGTCTGGCGACGCTGCCGGTCACCACCTTCGTTCTCGGCACCGCGCTGTCCACCGTGCCGGCCTCCTTGCTGATGCGCCGCGTCGGTCGTCGCCCCGGGTTCATGCTGGGCGCCACCTTCGGCATATTGAGCGGCCTTATCGCCATGCTCGCGGTGTTCGAGCGCAATTTCGGCCTGTTCATCTTCGGTACCGCCCTGCAGGGCACCTATCAGGCCTTCGCCCAGTATTACCGCTTCGCCGCCGCCGACATCGCCAGCCCCGGCTACCGTTCGCGCACCATTTCCATAGTGCTGCTCGGCGGCGTCGCCGGCGCGGTCGTCGGCCCGTTGATCATCATGGAAACCAAGATGGCGCTGGCCCCGGTGCTGTTCGCCGGTTCCTATCTTGCCTCATCGGCCCTGTCGGTGGCAGCACTTGGCCTGTTGTTGTTCGTCGACATCCCCCATCACCGGCCCACCGCCGGTAGCAGCGACGACGATGCCCGCCCGTTGTTGCACATCCTGCGCCAGCCGCGGCTGATCGTCGCCATGCTGTGCGGCATGATGAGCTACGGCCTGATGAACCTGTTGATGACCGCCACGCCGATTGCCATGCGCGGCTGCGGCTTCACGGTCAATGATTCGGCCTGGGTCATCCAGTGGCATGCACTGGCGATGTTCTTGCCGAGCTTTTTCACCGGCGGTCTGATCGTCCGTTTCGGGGTCGAGAAGATCGCCCTCATCGGCATGGGACTGCTGGCGCTCGCCGGCACCGCTGGGCTGCTTGGAGTGAGCTTTGCCAACTTCGCCGTCGGGCTGGTTCTGCTCGGGCTGGGCTGGAATTTCGGCTATGTCGGGGGCACCACCATGGTCACCGAATGCTACCGCTCATCGGAGAAGAACAAGGTGCAGGCGGTCAACGATTTCGCCGTTTTCTCCACTGTTGCCCTGGCCTCGCTGACCTCCGGCAAGCTGCTCGACCAGATCGGCTGGTCGGCGGTCAACTGGGCCATGTTCCCGCTGATCGTGGTGTGCCTGTCGGGTCTGTTGTGGATCACGCTGATCGCCCGCCGCGACCGCCGCAAGGCCCGCGCTGAAGCCGAAGAGGCGCTCATCTTCGACATTTAGCCGAAAGATCAATGCCCCCCGGTCGTCAAATCGGTTGCTTCTGAACGTCAACTTTGGCATTTTCCGCGCGACTTTCCGGGTATTGGGGGAAGGCGGGCAAGGTCGGGCAGTGCCGGCAGGCCGGTCTTTCATCCGGGAACACAACTTTCAAACAGCAAGGATGATCCCATGAGTTCAATACTCTGGCTAATCATTGCCTGCGGCGCCTTGTCGATCGTCTATGGCATCTGGGCGACGCAGTCGCTCATGGCCGCCGACGCGGGCACCGCTCGCATGCAGGAAATCTCCGCTGCCGTGCGCGAAGGCGCCCAGGCCTATCTCAGGCGGCAGTACTCCACCATCGCCGTTGTCGGCGTCGTCATCTTCTTAATCGGCGGCTTCCTGCTTGGATGGCTGCCGGCTATCGGCTTCCTGATCGGTGCCGTCCTGTCGGGCACGGCCGGCTTCATCGGCATGAATGTGTCGGTCAGGGCCAACGTTCGCACCGCCCAGGCGGCGACCCGTTCGCTCTCCGATGGTCTCGGCATCGCCTTCCGCTCCGGCGCCGTCACCGGCCTGCTGGTAGCGGGCCTGGCGCTGCTCGGCGTCACGGTCTATTTCAGCATCCTGACCGGCGCGCTGCATTACGCCCCGACCGACCGCCATGTGGTCGACTCGATCGTAGCGCTGGGCTTCGGCGCGTCCCTTATCTCCATCTTCGCCCGTCTCGGCGGCGGCATCTTCACCAAGGGTGCCGACGTGGGTGGCGACATGGTGGGCAAGGTCGAGGCTGGCATCCCCGAAGACGATCCCCGCAACCCGGCCACCATCGCCGATAACGTCGGCGACAACGTCGGTGACTGCGCCGGCATGGCCGCCGACCTGTTCGAGACCTACGCGGTGACCATGGTCGCCACCATGGTGCTCGGCGCCATCGTGTTCTCCACACCGGAACTCAAGCTCGCCTCCATGTTGTTTCCGCTGACCATCGGCGGCGCCTGCGTTGTGACCTCGATCATCGGTACCTTCTTCGTCAAGCTCGGCGCCAACAACTCCATCATGGGCGCCCTGTACAAGGGCTTCATCGCCACCGCCATCCTGTCGCTGGTGGTGCTCTATCCGGTGACCAGCTGGACCTGGGGCGGCATGTCGACCCCGATCGGGGGCCAGAGCTTTACCGGCAACAGCCTGTATATGTGTGGCATCGTCGGTCTGGCCGTCACCGGCCTGATCATCTGGATCACCGAATACTATACCGGCACCCCGTTCCGCCCGGTGCAATCGATCGCCAAGGCCTCGGTGACCGGCCACGGCACCAATGTCATCCAGGGTCTGGCGGTATCGCTTGAATCGACCGCCCTGCCGGCCCTGGTGATCATCTTTGCCATCATCATGACCTTCAACCTCGCCGGCCTCTACGGCGTCGCGGTGGCGGTCACCACCATGCTGTCGCTGGCCGGCTTCGTGGTGGCGCTCGATGCCTTCGGTCCGGTGACCGACAACGCCGGCGGCATCGCCGAGAT
>CAZMSA010000205.1:0-5776 GCA_964568825.1 uncultured Rhizobiaceae bacterium
CGGCATCGAGGAAGGCACCACCCTGCCGCGCTCGATCATCGAGTTCTGCTACAAGAACGATGCCCTCGGCGACCCGCTGGTGTCGGAAGAACACATCACCGCCTTCGGCTGGGCGAGCCCGCAGGAAATCGACGACATCATGGCGTTGTCGATCCGCATCAACGATTTTCTCACCGGTCTGTTCATGGGCATCGGCATCCGCCTCGTCGACTTCAAGCTGGAGTTCGGGCGTCATTATGAGGGTGACATGGTGCGCACCGTCCTCGCCGACGAGATCAGCCCCGACAGCTGCCGCCTGTGGGATATGAAGACCTCGGAAAAGATGGACAAGGACCGCTTTCGCCGCGACCTCGGCGGCCTCATGGAGGCCTATCAGGAAGTGGCGCGGCGCCTCGGCATCATGAACGAGAACGAAAGCCCCAAGCGCTCGCGCCCCAAGCTGGTAAAAACCGACTGATGAAGGCGCGCATCCGCATCACCCTGAAGGCGGGCGTCCTCGACCCGCAGGGCAAGGCTATCGAGGGCGCCCTTTCCTCGCTCGGCTTCGCCGGCGTCGATAACGTGCGCCAGGGCAAGTACATTGAACTCGACATCGCCGCCAAGGATCGCGCCGCCGCCGAGGCCGAAGTCAGGGCCATGTGTGAAAAGCTGCTCGCCAACACGGTCATCGAAAACTACACGATCGATATCCAATGAAGTCCGCCGTCGTCGTCTTTCCCGGCATCAATCGCCAGCGCGACATGCTGATGGCGCTGGAAGCCGTGACCGGCCACACGCCGGCCGCCATCTGGCACACCGAAACCGCCCTGCCGGCGGGTGTCGATCTGGTGGTGGTGCCGGGCGGGTTTTCCTATGGCGATTACCTGCGCTGCGGCGCCATTGCCGCGCGCTCGCCGGTGATGGCCGCCATCCTCGCCCACGCCCAAAGGGGCGGCAAGGTGCTGGGGGTATGCAACGGCTTCCAGATCCTGGTCGAGACCGGCCTCTTGCCCGGCGCCTTGATGCGCAATGCCGGACTTAAATTCGTTTGCAAGAACGTGCGGCTAAGGATCGAGAATGACTCGACCTTCTTCACCCGGACGATGACCGCGGGCGACGTGGTCACCTGCCCGGTCGCGCATGGCGACGGCAATTATTTCGCCGATCCCGCAACTCTTCAGAGGCTGGAAGGCGAAGGCCGCGTGGTGTTCCGCTATGCCGAAGCCAGCAACCCCAACGGCTCCCTCAACAACATCGCCGGCATCGTCAACGAGCAAGGCAATGTCATCGGCATGATGCCGCATCCCGAGAACATGATCGCCCCCATCCACGGGGCCGAGGACTGCCGCGGCCTGTTCGAAAGCCTCATGGCGGCGTGATCGCCGGCCAGGCCCGCGCATAACAGCGCTGGACAGGCGCCGAACGGTCAATCCGTCACATCGCAGAAGATAACGGAAAACCCCGGCCCTTGTTCAGGTGCCGGGGTTCCGGGGAGGTCCAAGCGGTTGCTCGCGTTGCCCTTTGCGGGGGCTTCAGCGCCAGAACGGCTTGGCGGCTTCCAGTTCGGCCTGCATGCGGGTAAGGCCGATATCCTTGAGCTGGGCATTGGTCATCGACTGGAGCGCCAGCCTGCCGCGGCGGCGTGCCGAGGCCTGCTTCATCCAGCGCGCCATGGCGACGATCGCACCACGGAAGCCCACACCCGTCGTCTCATTGATCCGGACGGAAAGACGGTCAGTCTGTGCGCGGCCGGAAATTGCATTGATTGTCGTCATCTCTGAATCTCCTTGTGGCTAGATTGTCACCATTGATTGCAACAATTGTGCTTATGTATTGACTCTCGCATTGAGTCAATATAATAATTGCAACCATGACAAGTTGGCTCCCAGACTTGGCAAAAGACGGCAAGCCGCGTTATCTCGCCATTGCCGATGCCATGGCGCGCGACATCGAGGCCGGCAGGCTGGAGCCGGGCGAAAAGCTGCCCCCCCAACGCGACCTCGCCTTCGACCTCGGCGTAACCATCGGCACCATCGGGCGCGCCTATGCATTGGCCGGCCAGCGCGGCCTGATCGCCGGCGAAGTGGGGCGCGGCACCTATGTGCTGGAACGCGGCCCCCAGGCTTCCGGCAGCGCCCCCCAGATGCCCGCCGCCAGCCGCACCACGGCGCCGACGCCAGTGCCCGATCCAGGCCTTCTGCGCATGGATTCAACTGCCGCCAGCGATGTCGGGCAGGCCGCCGTTTTGGCCGGCCTGGCCGCCGAAATGGCGCGCCAGACGCCGCATGAGGTCAACGATTACGTGCGTGAGCTGCCCTTCCACTGGCGCGAGGCAGGCTCCGAATGGCTCTCCACCCCGGCCTGGAGGCCCCTGCCCCAACACGTGGTACCGGCCGCCGGCGTGCATGCGGCGATCCTCGCAGTCATCGCCGCCACCACAGTGCCGGGCGACCGGGTTGCGCACGAGGACCTCGCCTACCCCGCCACGCCGCGCGGCACCACCCTCATCGGCCGCCGCGTGGTCAAGGTGGCAATCGGCCCCAAGGGCATCGCAGCCGACGATTTCGAGAGCCTGTGCGCCCAGCAGCATCCCAAGGTGCTGGTCACCATCCCCACCCTGCACAATCCGACGCTGGCGACCATGCCCAACGACGTGCGCCGCGACATTGCCGAGATCGCCCGGCGCCACAACGTGTGGATCATCGAAGACAACATCTATGGCGCCGCGCTGACCGATGCCCCGGTCAATTTCATCGAACTGGCGCCCGAGCGCACCTTCCATCTGGGCGGCCTGTCGAAATCGGTATCGGCAGGCCTGCGCGCTGCCTGGGTCGCCTGCCCGGCGGGCTTTGCCGGTGCCGTCTACAACGCCCAACGGTTGATGACCGGCGGACTGGCCTACACCATGACCGAACTGGCCGCCCGGCTGGTGCTTTCAGGCAAAGCCGAGGAATTGTGCAGAAAGGTCAGGGCCGAAATCACCGCCCGCGAGGCCATTGCCCGCGATATCCTCTCAGGGCTCACCTTCAATTCCCACCCCGACTGCCCGTTCCTGTGGCTGAAACTGCCCGAACCTTGGCTGCCCGGCACCTTCAAGAAGGCCGCCCGCGCCCGCGGCATCCTCATCGACGACGCTGACGAGTTCAAGATCGGCCAGGACGAGCGCATCTGCTACCGGGTGCGCATCGGCTTTTCATCCCCCGCCAAGCGCGCCGACGTCGAGCGCGGCTTTACCGAACTGCGCCGCCTGCTGGACACCGCCCAGGTGGCTTACGACAGCTACGAATAGAAGGGGCCGGCGCCATCGAGCCTCGCCCCCCGCCAGCGTCCCCTAATCCCCCCCTGCACTCATCGCATTGTAACCGGCGGCCCACATGCGTTAAGGAACGGGCTTGTTTCATCCCTTCGGGAATCGCTTCGCCTTATGACCACCCCCAACGAACCGAAAATCACGCCTGAGCTGATCGCCGAACACGGGCTCAAGCCCGACGAGTATGAGCGCTTCCGCACCCTCATCGGCCGTGACCCGACCTTCACCGAACTGGGCATCGTCTCGGCCATGTGGAACGAGCATTGCTCCTACAAGTCCTCCAAGAAGTGGCTCAAAACCCTGCCCACCACCGGCCCCCGCGTCATCCAGGGACCGGGCGAGAATGCCGGCGTCGTCGATATCGGCGACGGTCAGGCGGTGATCTTCAAGATGGAGAGCCACAACCACCCCTCCTATATCGAGCCCTATCAGGGTGCGGCGACGGGTGTCGGTGGCATCTTGCGTGACGTCTTCACCATGGGCGCCCGGCCGATTGCGGCGCTCAATGCCCTGCGCTTCGGGGCGCCCGACCACCCGCGCACCCGCCATCTGGTGTCCGGCGTGGTGGCCGGCATCGGCGGCTACGGCAATTCCTTCGGCGTGCCCACGGTGGGCGGCGAAGTCAATTTCCATGCCCGCTACAATGGCAACTGCCTGGTCAACGCCATGGCCGTCGGCCTCGCCGATACCGACAAGATCTTCTATTCCAAGGCCGAAGGCGTCGGGTTGCCGGTGGTCTATCTCGGCGCCAAGACCGGTCGCGACGGCATCCACGGCGCCACCATGGCCTCGGCCGAATTCGCCGGCAACGCCGACGAAAAGCGCCCGACGGTACAGGTGGGCGATCCTTTCACCGAAAAGTGCCTGCTGGAAGCCTGTCTCGAACTGATGGCCTCGGGCGCCGTCATTGCCATCCAGGACATGGGTGCAGCGGGCCTCACCTGCTCGGCGGTGGAAATGGGCGCCAAGGGCGACCTCGGCATCCGCCTCGACCTCGACAAGGTGCCGTGCCGCGAAGCTGCCATGACGCCTTATGAGATGATGCTGTCGGAAAGCCAGGAGCGCATGCTCATGGTGCTGCGCCCCGAAAAGGAGCAAGAGGCCGAAGGCATCTTCAGGAAATGGGGACTCGACTTCGCCATCGTCGGCGAAACCACCGACGATCTGCGCTTTTCCATCAATCACCACGGGCGAGAAGTGGCCAACCTGCCGATCAAGGATCTGGGCGACGAGGCGCCGGAATACGACAGGCCGTGGACGCCTGCAAAAGCCCCTGCCCCGCTCGCCGACGTGCCGGCACCCAACGATCTGGGCGCTGCCGTCATCAAGATCATGGGCTCGCCCGACATGTGCTCGAGGCGATGGGTGTGGGAGCAATACGACCACCTCATTCAGTCCAACACCGCCCAGCGCCCCGGCGGCGATGCCGCTGTGGTGCGGGTGGCCAGGAACGGCAAGGCCATCGCCCTGTCGTCGGATGTCACGCCGCGCTATGTGGAGGCCGATGCTTTCGAGGGCGGCAAGCAGGCAGTCGCCGAATGCTGGCGCAACCTGACCGCGGTCGGCGCCGAACCGCTTGCCGTGACCGACAACCTCAATTTCGGCAATCCCGAACGCCCCGAAGTCATGGGCCAGCTTGTGGCCGCCATCAAGGGCATCGGCGAAGCCTGCCGCGCGCTTTCCTTTCCCGTCGTCTCCGGCAACGTCTCGCTTTACAACGAGACCTCGGGCCAGCCGATCCTGCCCACCCCTACCATCGGCGGTGTCGGCCTGCTCGCCGACTGGCAGCAGATGGCGACCATCGCCTTCAAGCAAGGCAGCGATGCGGTAATCCTCATCGGCGGCCATGGCAGCCATCTTGGCCAGTCCATCTACCTGCGTGAAGTTCTGGGCCGCGAGGACGGCCCGCCGCCGCCCGTCGATCTGGCGCTGGAAAAGAAGAATGGCGATTTCGTGCGCCAGTCCATCCGGGGAGGCGCCGTCACGGCCTGTCACGACATTTCAGACGGCGGCCTCGCCGCAGCGCTTGCCGAAATGGCGCTGACCTCGGGGCTCGGCTGCCGCATCGATCTGCCCTCAGGAGCACCGCATGTGCCGTTGTTCGCCGAAGACCAGGCCCGCTATGTCATCACGTGCCGGCCGGAAAAGGCCGGCGGACTCCTTGGCGATGCCAAAAAAGCCGGCGTTGCGGCCGAACGGATCGGCACTGTCGAGCCTGCGGGATTGATTGTGCTGGGCCAAGCCTCCATATCCCTCGATGAGTTGAAACGGGTGCACGATGGATGGTTTGCCGCGTTTGTGGACGCCGAGCCGCTGGCATGAGATAATTGCACTCAAAGGAGACTTGCCCCATGCCGATGGATCCCCACTCGATCGAGGAATTGATCAAGGCAGGCGTACCCGATGCCACCATCGAGATTCGCGATCTGGCCGGCGACGGCGATCATTTCGCCGCCACGGTGATTTCCGAAGCCTTTCGCGGCAAGT
>CAZMSA010000206.1:0-5765 GCA_964568825.1 uncultured Rhizobiaceae bacterium
TCGCCGGACACCGGCGCGTAGACTTCGCTCGCCGCCTTCACCGATTCGACCACCGCCGCCTCGGCGCCCTTGTCGAGACTGTTGCCGACCGCCGGCAGTTCGACGAACACTACGTCGCCGAGCTGCTCCTGGGCAAAGGCGGTGATACCGACAATGGCGTTATCGCCATCGACGCTGATCCACTCGTGGTCCTTGGTAAAAAAAACGCTCATGGGCCGTTCCTCTTGCTGATTGAAGCCTGTCAACGCTTGTAACCGTTCGGCACGAACGGCAATGCCACCACCTGGGCGGGCAGCGGCTTGCCGCGCACCATCAAGGTGAGCGGTGTGCCGGGGGCCTTGAAGGCGGGGTCGACGAAACCCATGGCCACCGGTCCACCGACGGTGGGGCCAAAGCCGCCGGACGTCAGGACGCCGACGGGCTTGCCGTCCTCAGCTACGATCTCGGTGCCCTCGCGGGCCGGTGCGCGGCCCTCGGGGCGAATGCCGACTCGGATGCGCGTTGGCCCCTCGGTGAGTTCGCGCTGGATGCGTTGGGCGCCTGGAAAGCCGCCCTCCAGGCGCCGGCGCTTCTGCATCGACCACACCAGGCCGGCCTCGACCGGCGAAACGGTCTCGTCGAGTTCGTGGCCATAAAGGCAAAGCCCCGCCTCGAGGCGCAGCGAATCGCGGGCGCCGAGGCCAATGGGCAGAACCTCCGGCTCATCGATCAACGCCGTCCACAAGGCCGCGGCATTCCCATTGGCGACAGTGATCTCGAAACCGTCCTCGCCGGTATAGCCCGAGCGGGTGATATAGACGTTGCCGGACGCCCCGGCGACATTGAGCCTGAAGGGCCGGCCCGTCATGAACGAAAGCCCGGACACGCCCGGCAGGAGGCGTTCCAGCACCCCCGCCGCCGTGGGGCCCTGCAAGGCGAGCAGCGCCCATTCGGGCCGCTCGGCGACGCTGACGCCGGCCGGCAGCCGATCGCGCAAATGGGCAAAATCGACCGCCTTGCGCGCGGCGTTGACGATGAGATAGAGCCGCCCCTCGGTCCCCTCGAGGGCCGAGCGGGAGACCATCAGATCATCGATGGTGCCGCCCTCATCGTTCAGGAGCTGGGAATAGCGCTGCTGGCCGACTTCAAGCGCCAGCATGTCGGCCGGCACCAGGGTTTCCAGCGCCCGGGCAGTGGTTTCGTGGTCGGGACCGATGAGCCAGCCCTGGCCCATGTGGGAGACATCGAACAGGCCGGCCTGGTTCCGGGTATGGGTGTGCTCGGCGATGATGCCGGTGGGGTACTGCACCGGCATGTCATAGCCGGCGAAAGGCACCATGCGGGCGCCCAGCGCCACGTGCATGGCATGCAGCGGGGTCTTGAGCATCGGGGGCGAAGCGCTGTCGGTCACGGGGTCTCGAAGCCTCTCAAGGTTCGCTCATGGTAAAGGTCGCACGCTCCGGGCGATGGCCGGACCGGCCCCCTCTGTCAGACGACCTGAGAGATTTCGTCCGACCGGGTCTTGCGATCGGACTTACCCCCTTCGGTGAGTGCCTTTAGCGGCACTGCTCTCCAGAGCGTTCAAATCCAGCGGTCCTTTTGCCTGAGAGTTTCCGGGGCGGTTGCTCCTTCGGCGCCGGGGTCGAACCCGGTCTCTCCCGCCTGGATCGGGCAGAATATCGTCACCCTACAGATGGGCATTGGCATGTCAAGCGCCGCTGCCGCAAAGGCGTTGGGTTCTTGACATTGACCCCACCCTCCCCCCATGTGTGGCCTGATTGGAACCCCCAAAAAGATGCATCGCCCATGACCACCGCCAAGCCCCAGATCAAGGTCCTGCTCTCGGCCCCGCGCGGCTTTTGCGCCGGCGTCGTCAGGGCCATCGAAATCGTCGAACAGGCCATCGAAAAATACGGTCAGCCGGTCTATGTGCGCCACGAGATCGTCCACAACCGCTATGTGGTCGATGATCTGCGCAAGAAAGGCGCCATCTTCGTGGAGGAACTGGACGAGATACCCGATTGCGACAGGCCGGTGATCTTTTCCGCCCACGGCGTGCCCAAGGCGGTGCCGCAGGCAGCCCGCCTGCGCAACATGTTCTACCTTGATGCCACCTGCCCGCTGGTCTCCAAGGTGCACATGGAGGCCGCCCGACATTTTCAGGACGGCCATCACATCGTGCTTATCGGCCATGCCGGGCACCCGGAAGTGATTGGCACCATGGGGCAGTTGCCGGAAGGCGCCATCACCCTGGTCGAGACCGACGAGGAGGCGATGGCTTTTACCCCGCCGGAGAACACCGGGCTTGCCTACATCACCCAGACCACCCTGTCGGTGGATGACACGCAAGGCATCATCGCCGCCCTGAAAAACCGCTTTCCGGACATCATCGGCCCGCACAAGGAAGACATCTGCTATGCCACCACCAATCGCCAGGAAGCGGTCAAGGCCATCGCCGACCGCTGCGACCTGATCCTGGTGGTGGGCGCTCCCAACAGCTCCAACTCGCAGCGTCTGGTGGAAGTGGCGCGCACCTCGGGGTGCCCGGAATCCATGCTGGTGCAGCGCGCCGCCGAGATCGACTGGACCCACATCCTGCCCGGCACCACGGTGGGCCTCACCGCCGGGGCCTCGGCGCCGGAAGTGCTGGTGGACGAGGTGATCTCGGCGCTCAAGGACCGCTTTGAGGTGGACGTGCAACTGGTGCATGTGCGCGATGAGCACGTGTCGTTCAAGCTGCCGCGTGAGCTGCGCAAGGGCGAGGCTGGCGAGGTCGCGGCTTGACGGGAGGGCAATCCCGGGTGGAAATCTTTACCGACGGGGCCTGCTCGGGCAATCCCGGCCCCGGCGGCTGGGGAGCCATTCTGCGGGCGGGCGAAACGCAACGCGAACTCTCCGGCGGCGAGGCGCTCACCACCAACAACCGCATGGAGCTTTTGGCGGCGATAGGTGCGCTGGAGGCGCTGAAGCGGCGTTGCGCGGCGGATCTCTATACCGATTCATCCTATCTGCGTAACGGCATCACCCAGTGGATCCATTCGTGGCGCCGCAACGGCTGGCGCACCGCCGACAAGAAGCCGGTCAAGAACGCCGACCTGTGGCAGCGGCTCGATCAGCTTTCAAGCCAGCACGACATCACCTGGCACTGGGTGAAGGGCCACGCCGGCCATCCCGAAAACGAGCGCGCCGACGAACTGGCGCGCATCGCCATGGCCCCCTTCATGAAGAAAAAGCGCCGTCGCCGGCCGGACGATGGCAGCGAAACCGCGGCGGTGCGGCTATCTGACGCGAAGTCCCCCAAGCGGCAAGCGCGCTAAGGCCGGGACCCATGAACGCCTGCTGCGGCGATGACGATGAGGATTTCACCGGCGCTACTGCCGACTACCGACGGCGCCTCCTGATTGTCATCGGACTCAACACGACGATGTTTCTGGCCGAAATGGTGGCCGGACAGCTTTCGGGTTCAAAGGCATTGCAGGCCGACGCCCTCGACTTCGCGAGTGATGCGGCGACCTATTCGCTGACGCTGGCGGTGATCGGGTCAGCGGCACGGACCCGTGCGCTGGCCGCCCTCGTCAAGGGAGCGAGCCTGTTCGCCATGGCCGTATGGATTTTATTGTCCACCCTCTATCATGTCGTGGTGCACAGCGTTCCGCAGGCTGAGGTCATGGGGCTGGTGGGCCTGTGTGCGCTCATCGTCAACGTGACGAGCGTTGCCCTCCTCATGCGTTACAGGGATGGCGATGCCAATGTACGTTCGGTGTGGCTGTGCTCGCGCAATGACGCCATAGGCAACATTGCCGTCATGGCGGCAGCGCTCGGCGTATGGGCGAGCCACACCGCCTGGCCGGACCTCGCGGTGGCGGCGGTGATGGCCGGGCTGTTCCTCAATTCATCCCTGCAGATCATTGCCCGGTCACGACGCGAACTGCGCCGGGCAGGCTGATCAGATAAGATCGATGAGCTTGTCGGCACCGGATTCGACCGCCTCGCCGGGGGACGGCTCGACATTGAGGGCGGTGACCTTGCCGTTGTCGACAATCATGGCATAGCGCTTTGAGCGGGTACCCATGCCGAAGCCGGAGGCATCGAGATCCATGCCGATGGCGCGGGCAAAATCGCCATTGCCGTCGGCGAGGAACAACACCTTGTTGCCCGCCCCGGTGTTCTTGGCCCAGGCGTCCATGACGAAGACGTCATTCACCGAGACGCAGGCGATGGTATCGACGCCCTTGGCCTTGAGTTCGTCGGCACGCGCGATGAAGCCGGGCAGGTGCTTCATGTGGCAGGTCGGGGTAAAGGCGCCCGGCACCGCGAACAGCACCACCTTGCGGCCGCCGAAAACATCGGCGGTCGAGAGCTTGGAGGGCCCTTCGGCGGTCATCGTCGTGAAGGAGGCATCGGGAAGCATGTCGCCGGTCTTGATGGTCATGGGAATTCCTCTCGCAGTTGATGGTCGAATTGATGCTGAGGCGGCTCTCTACTCCACCTTGAGATCGCGAAACAAGCTTCGGGTGCCGGCCGCCACCGTGATGCGCAGCTTTTGGCCCGACAGGGCGGCGGCATCGGTGATGCCATCGACCGGCAGCAGCAACTCGTGCCCCCGGCTGGTGGCGGCGCCAGGCATTGCCTTGCGGAAATAGGCCTTGTCGAAACCCTCGACAAAAATATCGGCGACATCCTTTGCGGCAACATCGTCAGCCAGGACGACGGCCAGATAGGGCTTGCCGGCCTGCATCAGCCCATGGGCGGCGATGATCTCCTTACCGGCCTTGTCGTCGATCGGCACCAGGGCGCGATAGCGAGCGATGAGCCCCGCGTCCTCCGTCGAGGGCGGCGCGGAGCCCAGATCAAGGCTGATCACGGCGTTGGCCGGCACGCAGATATCCTTGCACACGGCATAGAACAGCTTGAGATCGAGGTGGGCCGGCTGACCGGGCTTGTCGAGCCGCACGGTCAGCGGAAACACCACCTGGTGCTTGTAGCCGATACTTTCACCGCCTTCATCATGCATGCGGTGAGGGACGGGCCAGGCGACATCGACCGAGGCCACGTTGGTTGAGCCGGACCAGTCGAAGTCAGGCGGCGCGCCCGATTCGCCCGGCATCCGCCAGTAGGTCTTCCAGCCCTCGGCGAGCCTGATTTCAAGCCCGGCCACACGCGTATCGCCCGAAGCCTCGCCGGCGATCAGCCGCACGGCACTGTGATCGAGGCTGGCCCAGTCGCCGGACGCAGCACCAGCCGTTGCAGCGTTCGCCACGAAGCCGGCAAGCACCAGCGCACAAAGGCAAATCCATCGGGTTTTCCAGGCGATCGTCACAAATAGTGTCTCTTTGTCGCGGCAAAATCGGGGTAGAGGGCCATAGATGCCAGATTTGGCGGCCGAATCACAGTCACGTTCCCGTCACACGCAATCGAGCGGCCCAACCTTTTCTAGGACGCCGATCCGCGCTAGGCTGGGAACATGGCTGACAAGGACCCGGTCAAGGACGTGAACCCGACGAAGTATCTCGATGGCCAGATGATCGTGGCAATGCCCGGCATCGGCGATCCGCGTTTCGAACGGTCGGTTATCTTCATGTGCTCCCACAATGGTGACGGGGCCATGGGTTTCGTTGTCAACAAGCCGGCCGCCAACATCACCTTCAAGGAGTTGCTGTCGCGGCTCGATATCATCCCCGCCGACAACCACATCGAGCTGCCGGCCGATGCCGATCATGTGCATGTACACTTCGGCGGGCCGGTGGAAACCGGGCGCGGCTTCGTCATCCACAGTGCCGATTATT
>CAZMSA010000207.1:0-5756 GCA_964568825.1 uncultured Rhizobiaceae bacterium
GCCTGAAGAAGGGCGAGACGGTCACCTGCGAGGTGATCGCGGTGCAGGACAACGGACTGGAGGTTTCGATTGCCGGTTCTGACATGACCGCCTCTATCCGCCGCTCGGACCTTGCTCGCGACCGCTCCGAGCAGCGCACTGAGCGCTTTGCCGTGGGCGAGAAAGTCGATGCTAAGATCACCCAGATCGATCGCGCCGCGCGCAAGATCTCGGTATCGATCAAGGCGTTGGAGATTGCCGAGGAAAAGGCGGCGGTCGCCCAGTACGGCTCATCCGATTCGGGCGCTTCGCTTGGCGACATTCTCGGTGTGGCCCTGTCCAAGGCCAAGAAGGACGCCGACGAAGAAGAGGACTGAGCCCTGAAGAATTGCCCCGCCGGCCATCGCGGCTGACGGCATTTGAAGGGTGAGGCGCACAATGAGCCTTGACACCGACGCTATCGTTGCCCGCCGCCGGCTCAGGCGACACCTGAGCCTGTGGCGGGTAATCGCCGTGGTGGCGGTAGCGGCGGGTCTGCTGGCGCTGGGCTTTGTGGGAAGCAATCCCCTGTTCGATCTCTCCAGGAGTGGCAGCCAAATCGCCCGCATCCGCATTTCCGGCTTGATCACCGGCGATCGCGATACCCTCAAGCTCATCGACAAGGTGAGTGACGCAAAGCGGGTCCGCGCGGTTATCGTCCGCATCAACAGCCCCGGCGGCACCACGGCCGGGTCGGAAGCCATCTACGAACACTTGCGGCGCCTCGCCGCCAAGAAACCGGTGGCCGCGGTGATGGATACGGTCGCCGCGTCGGGCGGCTATATCACCGCGCTTGCCTGCGACCACATCGTGGCGCGCGGCAATACCATTACCGGTTCCATCGGCGTGATCTTTCAGTGGGCGGAGTTCGGCAAGCTCTTGCAAACGCTCGGAATCCAGATGGATGAGATCAAGAGCGGCGACCTCAAGGCCGAGCCTAACTTCTTTACACCACCCTCCGACAAGGTCCGCCAGGTAACCGCGGCTATGGTCCAGGACTCATTCGCCTGGTTCAAGGGACTGGTGGCGAAGCGGCGCGGACTCGATGCCGCCACCGTCGACAAGCTCAGTGACGGGCGCGTCTATACCGGCCGCCAGGCATTGACCGTCAAGCTCATCGACGAGATCGGGGGCGAGGACAAGGCTATCGCCTGGTTCGCCGCGGCGAAGAAGATCGACCCCAAACTGAAGGTGATCGACTGGACGGTTTCGAAAAAAAGCATCGCCTCCAGCCTCGATCTACGCATGGCGCGTGCCGTGCTCAAAATACTGGGACTTTCAAGCCTCGCATCAGTGGGCGAAAAAATCCTTCCCTCTGAACGTCTTAGGCTTGACGGCTTGCTGTCAGTTTGGCACCCTGACAGCGGCGGGTGAAGTTCACGGCCGTAGCGGCAGCGACAGGGGAGCCGGGGATGATCAAGTCCGAATTGATTCAGCTTATTACCGAACACAATCCGCATCTCTACCAGCGCGACGTAGAGCGCATCGTCAATACGGTTTTCGACGAGATCATCCACGCATTGTCGATGGGCGATCGGGTCGAGTTACGCGGGTTCGGAGCGTTTTCAGTGAAGGAGCGTGCCGCCAGGGCCGGCCGCAATCCGCGCACCGGCGATACCGTGGCGGTGGCCGCCAAGCGGGTGCCTTATTTCAAGACCGGCAAGGAATTGCGCGAACGGCTCAATTTGGGCAAGTGAACCGCGTGGCTCCTTGACGGAACCGGAAAAGAGACATCGATGAAGCGTATCCTGGCGTGGGTGATCGGGTTGCCTGTGGCGATCATCCTCGTGGCTTTCGCCATCGCCAACCGGCAGTTCGTGACGATCTCGCTGGATCCGTTCTCGCCGAGAAATCCGTGGGTGGCGCTTGATCTGCCGCTATGGTCGCTGTTGTTCATCGGCATTTTTCTCGGGCTCGTCGCCGGCTGGGTGGCGGCGTGGTTCAATCAGCATCACTGGCGCAAGGAAGCGCGCCGGTCTCGCCATGAACTGGAGCGAGCCCGCGGCCGGATAGATGAACTCGAACGGACCGGGCGCCAGAACCAGTTGCAGACGCTCGATAGCTGAGCGGCGCAGGCCGATCCGCCGCGGCCGGCCGACGATGCGGAAAGATGTGGCATTTTCAGCCTGCGCGCCCTATCTGGTGCTGTAAATCCGCACCAGGACCTCCGAAACCCCATGACCGATTTTGCCAATCCAGTGTGCGTGGCGCTCGACACGCCCGATCCAGCCAAGGCGCGGGCGTTGCTGGAGGACGTCAGGCCGCATGTCGGGCTGGCCAAGGTCGGCATGGAGCTTTTCTACGCCCACGGGCCCGAGGGCTATCGCGAGGTGGCGGCGGCGGGGGTTCCGATTTTCCTCGATCTCAAGCTGCACGACATTCCCAATACAGTGGCCGGCGGCATTGCCGCGCTGATGCAGCTTTCGCCGCTGCCGTCGATCGTCAATGTGCATGCCTCGGGCGGCAGCGCCATGATGTCGGCGGCAGCGCGCGCCATCGGCGGTGCGGCGACCCGTATCGTCGCCGTCACGCTGCTTACCAGCCTGTCGCAGGACGACATCGTGGAGACCGGCTTCGATGCCGGCCTCAGCACCCGCGAGCATGCCGCGCGGCTGGCGGCGCTCGCCAAGGCGTCCGGCCTCGATGGCGTCGTGTGCTCCCCCGATGACCTGGGCGACGTCAGGGCCGCGTGCGGGCCGCAGTTCCTCACCGTGGTTCCCGGCATCCGCCCCGCCGGCAGCCCGCAAGGTGATCAAAAGCGCATCGCGACCCCTGAAAGCGCGCGTTCCGCAGGCGCCGATATCCTGGTGATCGGCCGGCCGATCACCGCCGCCCCCGACCCCATCGCCGCGGCGTGGGGGATCGCCGCCAGCCTCGGGCTTTGATCCATGACAGTCGAAGTCAAGATCTGCGGCCTCAAGGATGCCGCAAGTGTCGAGGCCGCGCTCGATGCCGGCGCCGATTTCATCGGCCTGAATTTCTATGCGCCCTCGCCGCGCCATGTTTCAATCGCTGACGCCGCGGTCCTCGCCGACATGGCCCGCGGCCGGGCAAAGATCGTCGCCTTGGTGGTTGATCCCGACGATCACCTCGTGACGGAGATCGCGGCAAGGGTGAAGCCCGATTTCATCCAGGTCCATGGGGACGAGACGCCCGAACGCGTCACCGGGATTTCGCGCCTGGCTGGGGTTCCGGTGATCAAGGCGATCAAGGTGCGCTCGGCCGACGATGTGGAAAGTGCGCGCGCCTATCGCGACGCGGCGGCGATGATCCTGTTCGACGCCAGGGCACCGGAAGCACTTGAGGGCGCGCTTCCCGGCGGCAACGGCGTTGCCTTCGACTGGACGCTGCTTTCCCCCGATGCGCGGCCGCGCCGCTTCATGCTCTCGGGCGGGCTCGATGCCGCGAATGTAGGCCGCGCCATCTTTCTCACCGGAGCGCCCATTGTCGATGTATCCTCAGGCGTGGAAGATCGGCCCGGCGTCAAGAATCTGGCCCTCATCCGGAAATTCATTGAGATGGCGAAGGCGGTCGGCTAGAGAACTGGCCACCAAGCTGGAAAGATCAAGCCCATGACCCATCAAGCGCCCAACAGTTTCCGCCGCGGCCCCGACGAGCATGGTCGCTTCGGCATCTATGGCGGCCGCTTCGTGGCCGAAACCCTGATGCCGCTGATCCTCGAGCTGGAGAAGGCCTATCGCGCCGCCCAGGCCGATCCGGCATTTGAGGCCGAGCTTTCCTCCTTCCTCACCCATTATGTCGGCCGGCCCTCACCACTGTATTTCGCCGAGCGGCTTACCGAGCACCTGGGCGGCGCAAAAATCTATTTCAAGCGCGACGAGCTCAACCACACCGGCGCCCACAAGATCAACAACGTGATGGGCCAGATCCTGCTGGCGCGGCGCATGGGCAAAAAGCGCATCATCGCCGAAACCGGGGCCGGCCAGCACGGCGTCGCCACGGCCACGGCATGCGCCCGCTTTGGTCTTGAATGCATCGTCTACATGGGCGAGGTCGACGTCGCCCGCCAGCAACCCAACGTCTTCCGCATGAAGCTGCTGGGTGCCAAAGTGGTGCCAGTCAAGTCCGGCTCGCGGACCCTGAAGGATGCCCTCAACGAAGCCTTGCGTGACTGGGTGGCCAATGTGGAGGACACCTTCTACTGCATCGGCACGGTTGCCGGCCCGCATCCCTACCCGGAGATGGTGCGCGACTTCCAGGCGATCATCGGCAACGAAACCCGCCAGCAAATGCTGGAACGCGAGGGGCGCCTGCCCGATTCACTCGTCGCTGCCATCGGCGGCGGCTCCAATGCCATGGGCCTGTTCCACCCCTTCCTCGATGACAAGGAAGTGGAGATCTACGGCGTCGAGGCAGCCGGACGCGGTGTGGAAACTGGCGAGCATGCCGCTTCCATCACCGGCGGCAGGCCGGGCGTCCTGCACGGCAACCGCACTTATCTGTTGATGGACGGCGACGGGCAGATCACCGAGGCGCATTCCATCTCCGCCGGCCTCGACTATCCCGGCATCGGCCCCGAACATTCCTGGCTCAACGATATGGGCCGGGTGCACTACGTCTCGGCGACCGACAAAGAGGCGCTCGATGCCTTCCAGTTGTGCTGCCGGCTCGAGGGCATCATCCCGGCCCTCGAGCCGGCCCATGCCCTCGCCCATGTCATCAAGCTGGCGCCGGATAAGCCGAAGGACCATCTGATGGTGATGAACATGTGCGGGCGCGGCGACAAGGACATCTTTACCGTTGCGGAACATCTGGGGGTGAAGCTGTGAGCGCTGCCATGCGCATTGAAAACCGCTTTGCAGAACTCGCTCGCGCGGGTCGGGCGGGACTTGTCACCTTCGTCATGGCCGGTGATCCCGATCCGGCGACGGCGGCGAAGATCATTGCCGGCCTGCCGGCGGCGGGTGCCGATGTCATCGAGATCGGCATGCCGTTCACCGATCCCATGGCCGATGGACCGGCGATCCAGCTTTCCGGCCACAGGGCGCTGAAGGCGGGGCAGACGCTGGTGAAGACGCTGTCGCTGGTCAGCGATTTCCGGGTGCACGACACGACTACCCCCGTGGTGCTCATGGGCTATTACAATCCGATTTACGTCTATGGCGTCGAGCGCTTCCTTGCCGATGCCATGGCGGCCGGCGTCGACGGGCTTATTGTCGTCGATCTGCCGCCGGAAGAAGACGTCGAGCTGTGCCTGCCGGCGCTAAAGGCGGGACTCAACTTCATTCGCCTCGCCACCCCCACCACCGATGATCACCGCCTGCCCAAGGTGCTCACCAACACCTCCGGCTTCGTCTACTACGTCTCGGTCACCGGCATCACCGGCACCAAGGCGCCCGATGTCGGCCATGTCACCGACGCGGTTGCCCGCATCAAGCGCCACACCGACCTGCCGGTGGCCGTCGGCTTCGGGGTGAGGACGCCTGAGCAGGCCAAGGCGATAGCCGCCGGCGCCGATGGCGTGGTGGTGGGCACCGCCCTGGTGGAGGCGATCCGCCAAAGCCTCGATGATGACGGCCACGCTACTGCACGGACCGCGGAAGCGGTATTGTCACTGGTCGCGGACCTGGCGCACGGCGTGCGCGCCGCCTGCCGACCGGCAGCCGAATGAAAATCCGACCAGGAGTTTAGAGTTTGAACTGGATCAAGAACTTCGTTCGCCCGAAAATCCGTTCCATCCTCGGCGGCAAGCGCGAGGTGCCGGAGAACATGTGGGT
>CAZMSA010000208.1:0-5719 GCA_964568825.1 uncultured Rhizobiaceae bacterium
GCAATGCGTGCAGCAGACACCGTCTCGCGGCGGAGTGGGGCAGGGGGCGCGGGGGTGACCGGGACAAAAATATCGTCCGGTGACAGGCGCCAGGGGGAGATCGGGTTAGCATCGCTTGCGTGGTGCCGGCCCAGGCAAGGTGGCTGAAGGATGAGTGCGGCAAGCGGAGCTGAACGGCCTCAAGTTTCTTTCTTCAATGATCCACGCACGCGATCCATTGCGGTGCAGGCACTGCTGGTGATCGCGCTTTTCTGGTTCGGCTGGTACATCGTCGACAACACCATCCACAATCTCAACAAGTCCAACATCGCATCCGGCTATGGATTTCTGTCGACCACCGCCGGCTTCGATATCTCCATGTCGCTGGTGCCCTACAGCCGCTCGGCGACCTACGGACAGGCAATCCTTGTCGGCCTGATCAATACCATCCTCATCGCCATCCTGGGCGTGGTTGCAGCCACCATTCTCGGCTTCCTTGTCGGCATCATGAAGCTGTCGCACAACTGGGTCATCGCCAAGCTCGCCACCATCTATGTGGAATTCGTGCGTAACACGCCGCTGCTGTTGCAGATCTTCATCTGGTACAGCGCCGTGTTGAAGCCGCTGCCGTCCCCGCGCCAGGCCGGCGAACTCGGTCTGCCCTATCCGTCCTGGGGCCTCGTCTTCTTCCTGCCGCTTCTGGCGGCGGGTCTCTACGTGCTGGCGCGCGGTTACAAGGTTCTCCACGACATGGTATGGGCGCGCCTGGCGCTGACCCTCGGTTTCGGCGTGTGGACGGTCGTGGCCTGGCGGCTCATCGACGGGCTCGGCATGCATCCGATGAACTACGTCAAGATGGGCTTCTTCCTCAGCAATCGTGGCGCCGCCGCACCCAAGCCGATCTTTGCCGATGGGTCGATGTACATCGTCTATGCATTCATCGTGGCGCTCATCGCGGCATGGGTCATCCGCCGCTGGGCGATCAAGCGCCAGGAAGCCACCGGCGAGCAGTTCCCGCATGTGCTGACCGGCATCGGTCTCATTGTCGTCCTGCCGATCCTTGCCTTCTTCCTGGCGGGCAGCCCGGTGAGCCTCGACTATCCCGCGCTGAAGGGCTTTAATTTCAAGGGCGGCATGACGCTGGTGCCCGAGTTCATCGCCCTGTTCCTGGCCTTGACCATCTATACCGCCGGCTTCATCGCCGAGATCGTCCGGGCCGGCATCCTCGCCGTCAGCCATGGACAGACCGAGGCCGCCGGTGCCCTGGGCTTGCGCGCCGGATTGACCACGCGGCTGGTCATCATTCCGCAGGCCCTCAGGGTCATCATTCCCCCGCTCACCAGCGAGTGGCTCAACCTTACAAAGAACTCGTCGCTGGCGGTCGCCATCGGCTTTCCCGACCTGGTGGCGACGGGTGGCACGGTGCTGAACCAGACGGGGCAGGCCATCGAGGTGATCATCATCTGGATGACCGTCTATCTCGGGCTTAGCCTGCTGACCTCGGCATTCATGAACTGGTTCAACGCGCGCAAGCGCCTGGTGGAGCGTTGATCATGGCCAATCCGCAATACAACGAAGGCTGGGTACGCACCGCCGACGCACCGAAGTTGCCGGCCCCTCCCGCAACGACGGGCTTTGCCGGCTGGGTGAGCGAAAACCTCCTGCCGACCTGGGGGCAGGGCCTGTTCACCCTGATCGGCGCAATGTTTCTCGCCTGGGTCGCCTGGGATCTGTTTGTCTTCACGATCATCAAGGCCAATTTCTTCGGCGCCGACCGGGCGGCTTGCCTGACCGCCATCGCGCCGTCGGGTAGCGGGCAGGGCTTCTTCGGCAAGCTCATCGGCTCCACCCAACCGGGCGCCTGCTGGGCCTATGTCGGCTCCAAGTTCAGCGGCTTCATCTATGGCTTTTATCCCTTCGAGGAACGCTGGCGCATCAATATCTGCTTTGTCGTTGGCGCCCTTTCGCTGGTACCGCTGCTGATGCCGTCAGTGCCCTACAAGCGCGAGAACGCCATCTTCATGCTGCTCATCTACCCGCTGATGGTGCTGATCCTGTTGTCGGGCGGCCATCTGGATATCGGCAGCGGTGGGTGGACGACCTTCGGCATCATCGTTGGCGTGCTGGCCGCCGTGCTGGTTTTCCTGAGCGAGGTCGCCCACATCATCGAACGCGAGTTGGCGATCAAGACGTGGGCGGCGGTGACGGTCATCCTCGGGGTGATCCTCTTCGTGCTTGGCTTCAACTTCGGCCTCACCCATGTGGAGACCGCCAAATGGGGCGGCCTGACGGTGACCCTGGTGGTGGCGGTCACCGGCATCGTGGCGTCGTTGCCGCTAGGCATCCTGCTGGCGCTCGGGCGGCGCTCGAAAATGCCGATAATCAAGCTGTTCAGCGTCGTTTTCATCGAGATGTGGCGCGGTGTGCCGTTGATCACCGTGCTGTTCATGGCTTCGGTGATGCTGCCACTGTTCTTGCCCGAGGGCGTCAATTTCGACAAGTTGCTGCGCGCCCTCATCGGCACCGCGCTATTCTCGGCCGCCTACATGGCCGAGGTGGTGCGCGGCGGCCTGCAGGCCATGCCCAAGGGTCAGTACGAGGCGGCCAGCGCTCTCGGCCTGTCGTTCTGGAAGTCCATGGCGCTGATCATCCTGCCGCAGGCGCTCAAGATCGTCATTCCCGGCATCGTCAACAATTTCATCGGCCTGTTCAAGGACACCACGCTGGTCAGCATCATCGGCATTTTCGATGTTCTCGGCATGGTCAATCTGAGCTTCGCCGACCCCGATTGGGCCTCGTCGGTAACCCCGTCGACCGGCTATCTGTTCGCGGCATTGATCTTCTTCGTCTTCTGTTTTGCCATGTCGCGGTATTCACTGTTCATGGAGCGGTTGCTCCACACCGGACACAAACGCTAAGAGCACGAGGGACAACAGACCATGGCTAAGGCAGCAAATAAAACGGCGGGCGCGGCCGGCAAGACCACCGACAAGGCAGCCGCCACGGATGGCATGAAGGTTTCGGACGAAGTGGCCATCCAGATCGGCTCCATGAACAAGTGGTATGGTGAATTCCATGTGCTGCGCGACATCAACCTCACCGTCTATAAGGGCGAGCGCATCGTCATCTGCGGCCCGTCGGGTTCGGGCAAGTCGACGCTGATCCGCTGCATCAATCGCCTCGAGGAGCATCAAAAGGGGCAGATCGTCGTCGACGGCATCGAGCTCACCGACGATCTCAAGAAGATCGACGAGATCCGCCGCGAGGTGGGCATGGTGTTCCAGCACTTCAATCTCTTCCCGCATCTGACCGTGCTCGAGAACTGCACCCTGGCGCCCATCTGGGTGCGCAAGATGCCCAAGGCCGAGGCCGAGGAAATCGCCATGCAGTTTCTCAACAAGGTCAAGATCCCCGAGCAGGCCAAGAAATATCCCGGCCAGCTGTCGGGCGGCCAGCAGCAGCGCGTTGCCATCGCCCGCTCGCTGTGCATGAACCCGCGCATCATGCTGTTCGACGAGCCCACCTCGGCGCTCGATCCGGAAATGATCAAGGAGGTGCTCGAAGTGATGGTCGATCTCGCCCAGTCCGGGATGACCATGCTGTGCGTGACCCACGAGATGGGCTTTGCGCGCCAGGTGGCCAACCGGGTGATCTTCATGGATGGTGGCCAGATCATCGAACAGAACGCCCCGGAGGAATTCTTCTCCAATCCGAAGTCGGAGCGCACCAAGCTGTTCCTCAGCCAGATCCTCCATTAGCAGCCGGATTGCCCGAACGGGCTTCGGCTGGTTTGACAAGGTTGCCGGGCTGCCGGGTTTCTTCGGCACCACGATGACCGACGACCGCACCCCCGCCATGACGTCGGCAGAAGAGATGCGATCGCGAACAGCCAACGCTATCGCGGGGCAATGGGCAGCGCGGTCCGCAACGCACATCGCTGGTTTTTGACCGTTGTCGGGTGCACGGCAACGGTAGCAACCGATTGGAAGGACTTCTATGGCCGACCCCGAGGAAATCAACGCTGACCAGCGCGCCTTCTGGAACGGGCCGGGCGGCCAGACCTGGGTGGCGCGACAGGAGCACACCGACATCACCCTGGCGCCGGTGACCGAGGCGTTGCTGGCATTTGCCGAGCCGCGCAGCGGCGAACAGGTGCTGGATATCGGCTGCGGTTGCGGCGCGGCCACGCTGGAGTTTGCGCGCGCTGTCGGCCCCGCCGGCGGCGTGGCGGCGCTGGACATCTCCGGGCCGATGCTGGCCGAAGCCGCCGCGCGCGCCAAGGCCGCCGGCATTGCCAATGTCGCCTGGCGTGAGGCCGATCCCGCAACCGCGGCGCTGCAGGGATACGATTTGCTGACCTCGGCGTTCGGTGTGATGTTCTTCGGCGACCCGGTGGCGGCGTTCGCCCACATGCGCCGCGCCGCCAATCCCGGCGCGCGAATGGCAGTTGTGTGCTGGCGACCGCTGGCCGAAAATCCGTGGATGGAGGTGCCGATGAATGCCGTTTCCCGCCACCTGCCTCCACGGCCCCAGCCCGTGCCGAACACCCCGGGAATGTTCGCCTTCGCCGATCGCGAGCGCGTCACTGAGGTGCTCTGTGCAGCCGGCTGGGCCGAGCCACGGTTCGACAAGCTCGATCTCGATCTCGACATCGCGGCCGGCCGCGGCTTGCAGGAGGCTGTGGTTCAGACCACCAAGATCGGCGCCATCAACAGTTGGCTGCGCAACCAGCCGCCCGAAGTCGTCACAACCGCCACATCTGCGCTCCGCGAGGCGCTGGCACGCTATCTGGAAGGCGCGAGTGTTTGCCTGCGCGGCGCCATGTGGCTGATCGCCAGCACCGCCGCCTGAAGGACTGCAGCACGCAATCGCGGCGGGCGCGCAAGTGCCCCGAGCACGACCTGCGGCAAAGGCGATCATCTGGCTGAGTGCACGGCGGCCAGTGCGGCTCCAGCTACCTCGAAATGTGTAGAATTGCCGCACGTTGCCGCATTTTAGGCAAAGACTTTTCAGCCACGTAAAAAGCGTGTTGTCGTCGCTATCAACATGCCATGCGTCTGACCCCGCTGGCATTTGCGCGGCAGTATCGCGTCGATGCAATAGAGTGGCGATGCGACGCCGAACATTGCGCCGTATTTCGTCTTGAAAATATTCACCGCCGTAGCTGTAAGCCGCTGCGTGCGAATAGCGTTGCTATCGGCATGAGCAGATAATCGGAATTGGGAATGGAAACACTTCTCTTCATCTATCACAACCTCGGCACAATTGGCGATCTGACGCTGCAACACATCTCGATCGTTGCGGTGGCGGTGGGCCTGGCGGTGCTGACCGGGGTGCCCATCGACATCGCCATCGCTAATGTCGATCCGGCGCTGCGCGAGGCTGCCCGCGGCATGGGCATGACGCCAATGCAGCGGCTGTGGCGCGTCGAGATCCCGGTCTCCGTCCCGGTGATCATGGCCACCATCGCCATCGCCGCAATGACAACCCTGGCGGCAACTGCCGACACCATTGTCGTGGGCGGCAAGAACTTCACCGAGCAGCAGGTATTGTCGTCGATCACCGCGCAGTTGCTCGAGGCCAAGGGCTATAGCGTCGACAACCGCTCCGGCATGGGTTCCGTCGCGGTGCGCCAGGCCATGGAAAACGGCCAGATCGATGTCTACTGGGAGTACACCGGCACCTCGCTGATCGCCGCCGTCAACGGCCCTTCCTATGGCGCCGGTTGCGACACCACCTG
>CAZMSA010000209.1:0-5717 GCA_964568825.1 uncultured Rhizobiaceae bacterium
GTCACCTCGGCCACCGCCGGATGGCTGATGATGGCATCTTCGATGCGCCGCGGATAGACCTTGAAGCCGGAGCAGTTGATCATGTCCTTGATGCGGTCGATGATGAAGATGAAGCCGTCTTCATCCATGTAGCCCACATCGCCGGTGCGGAAATAATCGCCGACAAAGGTTTCCTCGGTGGCATCGGGACGGTTCCAGTAGCCTTGCATCACCTGCGGGCCCTTGATGCAGATCTCGCCCTTTTCGCCCAGCGACACGACCTTGCGGCAATCCTCCAGCGAGCGGATGCTGACATCGGTTCCGGGGCAGGGCTGGCCGATGGAATTGTCCTTCTTCAGCCCTTCGAAGGGATTGCAGGTGGCCACCGGCGAGGTTTCCGACAGGCCGTAGCCCTCGACCACCCGGCAACCGGCGAATTCCTCGAAACTCTTGCGCACCACTTGCGGCAGCGGCGCGCCGCCCGAGATGCAGAACTTCAGCGATGTCAAGTCCTTGCGGGATATGCCCTTGTGATTGAGCAGCGCGGTAAACAGCGTCGGCACCGCCGGCATGATGGTGGGTTGGACGGCGCGAAAGGTCCTGATCGCCTGGCGTACGTCAAAGCGCGGCAACAGCACCATCATTGCACCGCAACGGATGGCGAAATTCATGATGGTCGTCATGGCGAACACATGGAAAAACGGCAGGATCGCCATGATCCGTTCCTTGCCGGGCTCGATCATGCCGGGCGCCCAGGCAGCGATCTGCTGCACGTTGACGGTGAGGTTGCCATGGCTGAGCACGGCCCCCTTGGGCACGCCGGTGGTGCCGCCGGTATATTGCAGCAGCGCTACATCGTCGGGACGGATGATGACCCGGGTGGGCGTGGCGGCATGGGCGGCCAGATCGCGCCAGCCCAGCACCTTGGCGGCCACCGCCGAGGCAGCCGGATTGGCCAATTCGCCGCTCTTGAACAAGCGGAACATGAAGCGCGTCGCCACTGGCAGGATGTCGACGAAAGGACACACGATGATCTTGTCGAGGGCACCCGATGCCGCCAGCGCCTCGGTCTTGGCAAACAGCATCTTCAGATCGAGCGTCACCATGGCGAAGATGCCGGCGTCCTTGACCTGGACCTTCAGTTCCTCGACCGTATAGAGCGGGCTGAAATTGACGACCGTGGCGCCGGTCCTGAGGATGGCGTAATAGGCCGCCACGTAATAAGGCGTGTTGGGCAGCATGAGGCCGATGCGATGGCCACGGCCAATGCCTTGCGCCTGCAGGCCTGAGGCCACTCGCTCGATAAGGCCGGCCATTTCGCCATAGGTCATGCGGGCGCCGAGAAATTCGGTGATGGGGCGCGTGGCAAAGGTTTTGGCGGCGGTATCGAACATCTCCGGCAGCGCCATCGGGGTGAGGGCGGTGTCCCATGCAACGCCCGGTGGATAGTGATCGATCCACGGCCCCTTGAGCGGCGCGGCTTTCCTTCTCGATGCCGCTTTCGGCCTTGTTGCGGCTTTCTTCCCGGTCTTTGCCCCGGCCTTTGCTTTGGGTTTTGCCGGCTTTGCCTTGCTGGCCATCAATGCGTCTCCCCGAACCAACCGCGACAACGACCTTGGATTTGGCATGCCGACGTGGCAGCCTTAGGCGGTATTGTAGGCCAAAGCGCCAGAGTTACGCCATATTATCGCTCGATGGTGTGCGAGATCGGGCTTGAAGCGGGTGGTGATGGAAAAGCTGATCGAATCTGGAGGGTTGAGCGAGTTGTTATCCCGAGTGTGGCATCCACCTTTCGGCTGCCTGCCTCAGGCTGATCGAAAACAGCGAGGACCGACCATGGTGATAAAGAAACCCGCGGCCGCCATTGCGCTGATGATTATGGCGGTGGCTGGCCTGCCGGGCGTGGCCGTCCATGCCCAGAGCACCCAGACGCAGACCTCGCCGACCCTTGCGGCCCTGCCATTCAGCAAGAAATTGCAACTGGCCAAGGCCGGCGACGAAGACGCACAGATGGCGGTGGCCGCCGCCTACGAAAGCGGCGATGGCGTGCGCAAGAGCGCGCTTCAGGCGGCGCACTGGTACCGACCGGCGGCCCAGCATGGCAATGCGCTGGTGCAGTTGCACCTCGCCCGCCTCGTGCAAATGGGCTCGCGCGACCTCAAGCGGGACCTGCCGCTCGCCGCCAAGCTGTTCGAGGCCGCCGCCAAACAGGGCAACCACGAGGCCGAATACTGGACCGGATACGGCTACGAACAGGGTGAGGGGGTGACCAAGGACCTGAAGACGGCGATCCAATGGTATCAAAAGGCCGCCGATGCCGGCATCGCCGATGCCCGCAACAGCCTCGGCCTCATCTATCTCGGTAGCCAGGGCGTAGCACGCGACCTCAACCGCGCCTTTCAGTTGTTCAAGGCAGCCGCTGATCAGGGCAATCCGTGGGCCGAGAACAATCTTGGCGGCATGTACGAGATGGGTTGGGGTGTGGCCGCCGACCGCGCCGAGGCCATCCGCTTCTATCGGCTCGCCGCCGCCCAGGACAATCCCCACGCCGTGACCAACCTGAAGCGCCTTGGCGAACCGCTCACAGCCCCCGTCGCCGCCAGCAGCGATCCCAACGCGCAACGACCAGCCCAACAGCAACAGCAGAACTGAGGGCGGATTACGCCGCCTGTGCCGGCTGATTGTCGATGGCACCAACGAGATCGGGCAGGGGGCCGCCTTCGGCCATGGCGAGGATTGCGGCGATGGTCTCTTGCGGCCGCGGCCAGCCACCGTGGCCCATCAGGTCTTCGGCCTTGGCGCAGAGAGCTTGGCGCGAAACCGGCTCTTCCGGATCGCCCAGTGCATCGCGCACCACGGATTCGAGGCGCTGGCCGTCGCTGAGATGGGCAATTATGCGCGTCCCCCAATGTTGCGGATAGGCGGTCTGCTGGGCCTGTCCAACCCCGACCTCGATCCTTTGCCGCAACCCCGCCAGTCGGGCACGCGCCTCGGTCTCGAAACTTGAAAATCCCACCTGCGGCAGGCTCAACGCCGCCGCTACGCAATGTTGCAGTGAAAACTTCGCCGCATAGGGGGATCGCGGGTCGGCGCGATTGCAGAGATCGAGCGCGGCCTGGTAGGTCTCGATGGAAATTTTCGCAATTGCATCAACGTTCAACCCGCTTGCCTTCATCTGCTGCTGGATATCGATCGCGCTGGCGATGGCGGGGTGGGTGTGGCGGCAGGACGGCCACGGTTTGATGGAGGTCTGGTGTACCTGCCAGGGCGCTTGCGGATCGGCCAGCAGGCGCGCGGCATCGCGATCAGGGCAGGCGGCACGATAAAAGCCGCGCTCGCCCTCCAGGATCTCGGGCGCGCCGGTGAACCCGTGGGCCGCCAGTGAGGTCGCCACCACGCCGGCTTCGGCGCCGCGTCCGGCGTGCAGATGCTTGGTCTCGGCGCCGGTAGCGAGGAATTCCCACAGGCCCGCCGCCTGGCTGCCGGCGTTGCCGAGTGCGTGGACGGCCTGGCCCTCATCGAGGCCGAGGAGGTGGGCTGCAGCCATGGCCGAGCCGAAGGGACCGCAGGTGGCGGTGTTGTGCCAGATACGGTAATGGGCCGGCCCGACGCTCATCCCCAGCCGGGTTGTCGCCTCGAAACCGTGCAGCAGCCCGGTCAGCACCTGGCGACCGTCATGGCCGCCCCCCAGCACCAACAGCGCCGGCACCACCACGCAGCCGGGATGGACCACCGAGGCCCGGTGCAGGTCATCGACTTCGAGAATGTGGCACAGGGCACCCAGCACAAACGCCTGACGCGGTTGATCGAGGCTCGTCAGGTCGCCGCCGCCGGCAAGCGCGCGCGCCCAGGCCAGCACCTTGCGGCCAGGCACCGACTGGGTGCCGGCAATGATATTGGCGACCGCATCGAGGAAAAAGTCGGCGGCCGTTTGCATGTCATTGTTGCCGACCGGCTTGGCGCGAATGAGACGGACCAGACGGGTGGTGAGGGAAGCCATGGCAGGTGTCCTTGCAATCTTGCGGCGATAGTTGCCCGAGATTGGCCGCGTATAGGCATCCGTGCAAGAGCGTTAACCATATCCGCGAACCCTTCCTTTACCTAAACGCCCAAGGATGAGGACCGGTCGTCGTCCCGGGTGAGAGGGGCGGGGAGGCTCCCGGCATCAGCCGCAAAAGGCGGAGTTGGTTTGAGTATGCGTAGCCAGTTGAGTGCCGCCATGTCGCGGTTTCGCGCTATTCCCTTCGTTACCATGGCTGCCATGATCGCCCTGCCGATGGCCTTGAGTGGTTGCGGTTCGAACCGCGACCCCTTTGTCGGCGTCGGTGCACCGGTCTATCCCAGCAACGGTCCCTTGCCGAGGGGTGGCGGAAAATATGTGGTGGGCAATGCCTACCAGGTGGCCGGCCAGTGGTTCACCCCCAAGGAGCAGCCGGGCTACGACAAGGTCGGTATTGCCTCCTGGTACGGCCCCAAGTTCAACCGCCGCATGACCTCCAACGGCGAGTGGTTCGACATGAACTACCTTACGGCCGCCCATCCGACACTGCCGCTGCCCAGCTATGCCAAGGTCACCAATCTGGAAAACGGCCGCCAGATCGTCGTGCGCATCAACGATCGCGGGCCCTTCGTTGCCAACCGCATCATCGATCTCTCCAAGCGTGCCGCCGAAAAACTCGACATGATCGGTAAGGGCAGCGCCAAGGTCAGGGTGCAGTACATGGGCCCGGCGCCGCTTGACGACAACGGCACCCAGCTTGCCGCCCTGAACCGCGATCTGCAGCGCGGCACCCTCGATGTGACCCGCTACGCCGCCAACGACAAATCCGCAGCTCCGGTCCAGCGGCCCGCCCGGCCGGTCCAGCAACCAGTCGTGTTGGCCAGTGCCAATTCCACCCGCTCGGGGTATTTCGTGCAGGTCGGGGCCTTTGCCGATCCGGCCAACGTGGCGCGTGCCCGCCAGAGCCTCGCTTCGGTGGGACCGGTGGTGGTCCAACCCGTGCATGGACTCTTCAGCGTCCGCCTCGGTCCCCTCGATAGCGCCGACAGCGCTCGCTATGCGCTCAGCCAGGTCAAGGCGGCGGGCCATCTGGATGCCCGGCTGATCGTTGCCCAGGAATAGAGCGGCGCGTCCTTTCGAAACGTTGTGATTTGGCTACCGAAAGTCGGGGCGTACGCCTTGCGGCGGGGGGCGAACTTGGCCAAACTGCACCCGGGGGGATGAGCTTGGTGCTGCGTTACCCTCGCGACAAAACAATAGCCAACCAGGGAGAACGTCAGGGCTATGCAGAATATCTCACACAGGAAATTCACAACCCGCCGCCGTGTGCTGATCGGCGGGTGCAGCGTCTTGGCGGCAGTGGTCGGTCTCGCCGCCGCCGGGCCGCAGATTGCCCGGGCCGCGGATCAGGTCATCATCGCCTCGTGGGGCGGTTCCTACCAGGCCGCCCAGAGCAAGGCGCTGTTCCAGCCGGCTTCCAAGGACACCGGCGTGCAGGTGATCGAAGAGACCTATGGCGGCATGTCGGATGTCCGCCTCAAGGTCAAGGCCAATGCCATGACCTGGGACATCGTCGCCAGCGGCTCCGGCTCGGCGGCGCGTGCCGGCGTCGAAGGGCTGCTTGAACCCCTCGACTACAACATCATCGACGTTTCGTCATTTCCCAAGAATCTCTACAACAAATATTGCGTGGGCGGCGATGTGTTCTCCACCGTCATGGCCTGGAACACCGCCACCT
>CAZMSA010000210.1:0-5712 GCA_964568825.1 uncultured Rhizobiaceae bacterium
CAGGGCGGAAAAGAACAGGTCCATCAGCATGGTCTTGCCGCGCCCCACATCGCCCCAGATGTAGAGGCCGCGCGGTGCCGGCTTGTGCCCGTTGCGCGATGCAAACAGCCGCCGCCAGCCTTGCGCTTCAGGCTTGCCCGGCTGCACCTGAAGCGCCTGCGCCAGGTCATCCAGCCGCGCCGCCACGGCGGCCTGCTCGTGATCGGCGGCGATGCGCCCGCCCTTTACTTCAGCGTCATAGATGTCGAGGACCGGATGCCCCATGGCTCACCGCTCTTGCTAAAGCGAGGCGCCTGCTTAGCAGAATGAGGCCTGCCATGGAAACAGCAGCAGCACCGGCCAGGATCAGGACCCCAGGTCAGCAGCGCCGCGCCACCAAGCGTTGCGACGGTTGGCGATGCACGATCTCCAGGTCGACGTTCCAGTTGAAGGCGGAACCGTCGGAGCGGATGAGCTGATGACGGCAGCGCACCTGCCGGCCTTGCGCATCGAGCACCTCAAGGGCTTCAATGTCGGGATGCCAGTTCCGCCGCCCCGGTTTCAGGTCAACAAGCGCCCATACCGCTTCGAGGTCGGCCTTGATGCGGGCCCGGCGGTGAATGGTGATCGGCAGCTTCAAATTGAAGGCCAGGAACATCAGGCCCAGCACACCCATGCTGACGGCCACGAACTGCCATGCTTGCCCGGAAATCATCCGCCACCTGCCCCTGTTGTCTTGTCGTCTTGTTGCCGCAGAATGTGCCACGCGAGCCGTTAACACCGGGTTCCCGGGACCTGCGAGGCCTTGACCCACGTCAACCGCGGGCTCACCGCCGGCGGCTAGAATTGTGCTATTGAGGTTAAGTGAGGAGAACCGATGGCCATCAAGAGGATATTGATCGCCAGCGACCTGTCTGGGCGTGCCGACTTGGCGATGGCACGCGCCAGCCTGTTGGGCCGCGAGCACGGCGCCGAGGTGACGGCCCTTTATGTCGCCAGCGATGACCTGCCGGCGAATGTGCACCAGCAACTCCTGCGTGCCGCCGAAATCGCGCTCAAGGAACAGATCGCCCGCACATGCGGCGCCTCCGCATCGACGGTGCGCCCATCGGTTGAACCGGGCCGCGACTGGGCGAGGATCCTTGAGGTGGCGGCGATGGGCGGCTACGACCTCATCGTCCTCGGCAGCCACCGCATGGACCGCACCGGGTTCCGTCTGGGCTCGACCGTCGAACGGCTTGTGGCCCATGCCGGCGTGCCGCTGCTGGTCGTCCCGCAAAAAGCCACCACCGCCTATCGCCATCCGGTCGTGGCGGTCGACTTTTCCATCCAT
Source organism: uncultured Rhizobiaceae bacterium (assembly GCA_964568825.1). Classification (GTDB taxonomy): domain Bacteria; phylum Pseudomonadota; class Alphaproteobacteria; order Rhizobiales; family Aestuariivirgaceae; genus CAVVDT01. Next base: position 1,313 of record CAZMSA010000210.1, read on the forward strand.
TCGCGCCGCGCGGTCAAGCTGGCCCGCCAGCTTGCACCCACGGTGAAGATCGCCGCCGTGCATGCCTGGAACCCGCCGTTCCCCGCTTTCCTGCGCAGCCCGGCGGTGCGCGAGGAGATCGAGGCCGCCGAGGCCGAACGGCTTTCAAAACTCATCGAACAGGAATTTGCCGAGCTCATGGCGGCCGACCCTGACGGCGATGCACGACTTGAGGCGGTGCTGCGGCGCGGCGACGTCGAGACGGTGCTGGAGACCGAGTTGAGACAGCGCAAGGCCGACCTGCTGGTGCTCGGCACGCATGGCGGCGGGGGCTTTCGCGAAGCGATGATCGGCTCGACCTCCATGACCTTTCTCAAGCTGCCGCCGTGCGATGTCGCGGTGGTAAAAGCCTGGTGAGCGGTCGCCCGCTGGCCCGCGCGGCACTCATCGCCGGCCCGGCATTGGCGGGCGTGGTGTTATTGGCGATCCACCCCGAGGGACTGTCACTGGCCGGCATGCGGGTGCTGGCGCTGGCGCTATGGATGGCTCTTTGGTGGATGAGCGAGGCGGTCCCGCTTGCCGTCACGGCGATGCTGCCGCTCATCGCCTTTCCCCTCCTGGGCATTGCCAGTCTGGGAACCGTCGCGGACTCCTATGTGCATCCGCTCATCTTCCTGTTTCTGGGCGGCTTCCTCATCGCTGGCGCGATGCAGAAATGGCAGCTCCACCGCCGCCTCGCCCTGCACGTCCTCGCCCTGTCAGGCGGTACCCCCGCGGCCGTCATCGCCGCCATCATGGCGGTGAGCGCCTTCCTCAGCCTGTGGATATCCAACACCGCCGCCGCCATGGTGATGCTGCCGGTCGGCCAGGCCGTGGCCCTCACCCTGCGTGCGACCTGCCCGGGCGCCAGTGACACCGAGCTCACCGACTACAACGCCGCCCTCATCCTGGGCATCGCCTATGCCGCCACCATCGGCGGCATGGGGACCCTCATCGGCACCCCGCCCAATGCCCTGTTTGCCGCCTATATGCTGAGGGAACACGGTGTGGCGATCGGCTTTGCCCACTGGATGCTGCTGGGGCTGCCCATCGTGATGGTTCTCCTGCCGGCGGCCTGGTTGCTGCTCACCCGCGGCGTCTTCAAGGTCCCGCTCGGTGGCCATGGCTCGGCGGGCAGCATGCTGAAGGCCGAGGTCGCGGCCCTGCCGCGCCTCTCCGCGGGCGAGCGACGGGTGGGGCTGGTGATGCTCGCCACGGCGACGGCGTGGATGTTGCGCCCCCCGATCGCAAGGCTGCTGCCGGGCCTGCCGGTCAGCGATACCGGCATCGCGCTAACCGCCGCCGCGCTGCTCTTCATCATCAGGGCCGACGGCCGGGCACTGATCGGCTGGCGCCAGGTCGTGGGGCTCAACTGGAGCGTGCTGATCCTGTTCGGCGGCGGCCTGGCGCTGGCGGCGGCCATCGGCACAAGCGGCCTCGACGGCTGGATCGCTCACGCCGCCGCCGGGCTTGCCGGCCTGCCATGGCTGTTGCTGATAACCATTGTTGCGGTCATCATCGTGGCGCTGGGGGAACTGGCCTCCAACACCGCTATCGCCGCGGTGTTCCTGCCGGTGGCCGGTGCAACCGCCATCGGCATGGGCGTCGGGCCGCTGGCGCTGGCCCTGCCGGTGGCGCTTTCCGCCTCGGTCGGCTTCATGCTGCCGGTCGCCACGCCGCCCAACGCCATCGTCTTTTCCAGCCGCGCCGTAAGCGCCGGCCAGATGCTGAAGGCAGGCGTTTGCCTCGACGTCATTGCCATCGCCGTCGTGGTGGTGATGGCCAACCTCCTCGGCCCCCTGGTCTTCGGCAGCGGTTGAAGATGGGCTATTCGCGCTCCCACGGCGGCACGCTGCCGAAATGGTCGGTGAGGTAGTCGACGAAGGCGCGCACGCCGGGCATTAGGTTGCGCCGCGCGGCGTAGATGGCAAAGATGTTGGAACCCTCGCTCACATAATCCGGCAGGATGCGCACCAGGCGCCCGGCCGTCAGGTCGTCACCGATCAGGTAGGTCGACAGGCGTGCGATCCCCAGCCCCGCCAGCGCGGCGTGATAGACGGCATCGGCACTGTTGGCCTCGAAATTGCCCTTGGCGTGCATCTCCCACTTGCCGTGCTTGCCATCGAAGGCCCAGTCGTTCCACGCCGCCACGGTGGAAAGCCTGAGGCAGTTGTGGTGGGTCAGGTCCTCCGGCGCCTCAGGTGCGCCATGCGCCTCGATATAGCCCGGCGCGGCGCACACGACCCGCCGGTTGGGGGCGAGTTTTTTGGCCACCAGCGATGATTCGTTGATCTGTTCGGTGAAACGGATGGCCACATCCACTTCCTCCGCCACCAGATCGATGGGCCGGTCGGTGAGTTGCATGGAAATGCGCAGATCGGGGAATTGTCGCAGGAATCCGGTGCACAGGGGCAGAAGCTGCGCCTTGCCGAAGGCCACCGTGGAGGCGATGTTGAGGGTACCCTGCGGGCGCCCGCCCATGGCCGATGCCATGGCCTGGGCTTCTTCGATATCCGCCGCGATCCCGACGCAGCGCTTGTGGAAGGCGCGCCCCGCCTCGGTGAGCGAGATGGCGCGTGTCGAGCGGTTCAGCAGCCTCACGCCCAGCCGGTCCTCCAGTTGGGCCACCTGTTTGGAAACCGCCGAAGGCGTCAGGTCCACGGCCCGCGCGGCAGCCGAAAAGCTGCCGTGCCTGACCACATTGGCAAACAGGATCATCTGCCCGGCGAGTTCCATTTTGCAGTCACTTTCACCTGTGCCTTGACGGCATAGGAGCTATGCCGGCCGGCCCGGTTATCATCGAACCTCCCCCCGCTTATCTTGTGCATTGCAGCATATTTGTTGCATTGCGGCAACGGCCTTGGCCTCAAGCCGCGGAAGGGAAGATGAATATGCACCGTGAAGAAAGCCCTGTGGGCAGTAAAGTTTCCGGCGGCATCGATTTCACCAGCCGTTACAACCACGCGGAAATCGAGGCGCTGGTGCGCCAGGCGCACGCTATGCGTTCGCGTGAGTTCGCCAGAATATTCGGACAAACAGGCCGCGCAGCCGGTCGGCTCGCGAACGCCGCCGTCAACACCATGCAGCGCTGGATCCAGCCCGGCCAGCGCGCAACCCTGGCAAGGAGATGACCGCCATGACCACCACCACGCTCACCCCCGCCGCCCGCTTCTCGACCCGACCCTTCGGCCATGTCCCGGGTCTGGCCTAGCGGCTCGCTGCCAGCTTGATGTGGGCGCGCGATGTATCGCGTGGCCTCCGATCGCTGGGCCGTGCCGCCGACGATCAGGCGGTGCGCCGGATCATCGCTCAAGCCGATGCCCGCAACGGTCTTGGCGCCTGACCGGCGGCCGTCAGTTCATCGTCGGAATGACGAACTGGGTGCCGTCCTTGATGCCCGACGGCCAGCGCGAGGTGACCGTCTTGGTGCGGGTATAGAAGCGGATCGAGTCCGGCCCGTGCTGGTTGAGATCGCCGAACCCGGAACGCTTCCAGCCGCCGAAGGTGTAATAGGCGAGCGGCACCGGGATGGGCACGTTGATGCCCACCATGCCGATGTTGATGCGGCTGGCGAAATCGCGGGCCGCATCGCCGTCGCGGGTATAGATGGCGACACCGTTGCCGTAGGCATGCTTCATGGGCAGGTCGATGGCCTCGGCATAGGTCTTGGCGCGCACCACCGACAGGACGGGGCCGAATATCTCTTCTTTATGGATGCGCATGTCGGCGGTGACGTTGTCGAACAGGCAGCCGCCCATGAAGAAGCCCTTCTCATAACCCTGCATCTGGAAGTCGCGTCCGTCGACCAGAAGCTTGGCGCCTTCCGAGATGCCGATATCGACATAATCCTTCACCCGCTGCATCGCCTGGGCGGTGACCAGCGGGCCGTAATCGGCCTCCTTGTCGGTGGAAGGCCCCACTTTCAGCGCTTCGACGCGGGGAACCAGCTTCTCGATCAGCCGGTTGGCGGTCTCCTCGCCCACCGGTACGGCGACCGAGATCGCCATGCAGCGCTCGCCCGCCGAGCCGTAGCCGGCGCCGATCAGCGCGTTGACGGCCTGGTCGAGGTCGGCATCGGGCATGATGATCATGTGGTTCTTGGCGCCACCGAAGCACTGCACCCGTTTGCCCGCCGCGCAGCCGCGCGTGTAGACGTATTCGGCGATGGCTGTCGAGCCGACGAAGCCGACGGCCTGGATGTCGGGATCATCGAGGATGCCATCGACGGCCTCCTTGTCGCCGTTGACCACGTTGAGGATGCCGGCGGGAAGTCCCGCCTCGATCATCAGTTCGGCAAGCCGCATGGGCACCGAGGGATCGCGCTCCGACGGCTTCAGGATGAAGGCGTTGCCGCAGGCAATGGCGGGGGCGAACTTCCACAT
>CAZMSA010000211.1:0-5644 GCA_964568825.1 uncultured Rhizobiaceae bacterium
GCCGAAGGCGGCCGAAAACAGCGTCTCCAGGCCAATGGCACCGAACTCGGCTTCGGAAAACGGCAGGCGCTTGGTATCGGCATTTTGCGGATCGTGGCTGGACACGATGACATCGATGGTGCCGTCGGCAACGCCTTCGACCAGCGCCACGCGGTCCGCTTCGCTGCGCAGCGGCGGCGACAGTTTGAAGAAGGTACGGTAGGCGCCGATGTCGTTCTCGTTGAGCACCAGGTGGTTGACCGATACCCCGCACGACACCGGCAGCCCGCGCGCCTTGGCGGCGCGGATGACATTGAGCGAGGCGGCGGCGGATAGTTGCGCGGCGTGATATCGCGCGCCCGTCAGTTCGACCAGCCGGATATCGCGCTCCAGCATGATCACCTCGGCGGCGGCGGGTATTCCTGGAAGCCCGAGGCGGGTCGCCTGCTCGCCTTCGTTCATGACGCCCGAGGAAAGGGTGGGTTCTTCCACATGCTGCACCACCAGCATGCCGAAGTCATGGGCATAGGCGAGGACACGGCGGAAAATACGGGCATTGGCGATAGCCCGCCGACCGTCGGTGAGGGCGACAGCACCCGCCTCCTGCAACGTGCCGATCTCGGTCATGAGCTCACCGCCGAGGCCTTGGGTAAGGGCCGCCATGGGTGCCACCCTCACGATGGCGGTGTCGCGGGCGCGGCGCAGGATGAAGTCGACGATGGCGGCATCATCGATCACCGGATCGGTGTTGGGCATGACGATCATCGTCGTCACCCCGCCGGCCGCGGCGGCTTCGGACGCCGACGCCAGCGTCTCGCGGTGTTCGTTGCCGGGCTCGCCGGTAAACACCCGCATGTCGATGAGGCCGGGGAACAACAGCTTGCCACCGCAATCGGTGACCGGCGTCGAGGTGCCAGCCGTGGCCGCCGTCACCTTGGGGCCGATGGCGACAATGCGCCCGTCGGCGACAATGAGGCCGCCGGGCCCATCGAGCCCTTGCGAAGGATCGACAATCGCGGCGTTGACATAGGCGCGGCGTTCGGGCCGGCCGCGCAAGGCGGTATCGGGCGACATCAGGCGTTGCCTCCACCGGGAAGGTTGCGGGCCAGCGCATCGAGGACCGCCATGCGCACCGCGACCCCCATTTCCACCTGCTCGCGGATCACCGACTGGATGCCGTCGGCGACATCGGAATCGATCTCGACGCCGCGGTTCATGGGGCCGGGATGCATGACCAGCGCTTCGGGTTTGGCGCGTGACAGCTTTTTCTGGTCGAGGCCGAAGAAGCGGTAGTATTCCCGTGTCGAAGGCACGAAGGCGCCCTGCATGCGCTCCAGTTGCAGGCGCAGCATCATCACCACGTCGACACCCGCGAGGCCCTCGGCCATGGAGGTGAAGACGTCAGCCCCCAGCCGGTCCACACAGGCGGGAAGCAGCGAGGAAGGGGCCACCAGCCTGACACGGGCACCCATGCGGTTGAGCAGGATGATGTTGGAGCGCGCCACCCGCGAATGGGCGACATCGCCGCAGATGGCAACCGTCAAGCCTTCGATGCGCCCGGTGCGGCGGCGGATGGTGAGGGCATCGAGCAGTGCTTGCGTCGGGTGTTCATGCTGGCCGTCGCCGGCATTGACGACGGCACAGCCGACCTTCTGGGCGAGCAGGTCGGGCGCGCCGGAGGCGTGATGGCGCACCACCAGGATATCAGGATGCATGGCGTTGAGGGTCATCGCCGTGTCGAGGACGGTCTCGCCCTTGGAGAGCGAGGACGCCGAGACCGACATGTTCATGACATCGGCGCCGAGGCGCTTGCCGGCCAGTTCGAACGAGGCCTGAGTACGCGTGGAGGCCTCGAAGAACAGGTTGATCTGGGTGCGGCCCCGCAAGGTCGACTGCTTCTTGTCGATCTGGCGGTTGAGTTCGACGTAACGGTCGGCGAGGCCGAGCAGGGCTTCGATTTCGGCGAGCTTGAGCGTTTCGATTCCCAAAAGGTGCTGGCCTTCGAGAATGCGATCGGTTCGGGGCTTGGCGGGTGTCATTAAAGTGGCGTCTATAGTGGCGATTGGGCAGTTCCGCAAGCACCGGTCGGTCGATTCCTGTGGTAAACTCCAAGCGGCCTTAACAGGAGCATGCCATGCCCGAGCGCCCCAACAACCGCACCCATGAGGTTTTCAACCAGACCCCACCATTTGCCGGGCATAATCTGTTCAGCAGCGATACGGCCTTGATGGCAGCGCTGGCGCGCACGGCGGAAACGACCGACAAGCGGATTTTCGAGGAGGTCGGGCACGTCGCTGGCAGTCCGGAACTGGCCGAAGCCGCCCGTTTCGCCAATGAAAATCCGCCCAGGCTGAAGCTGTTCGATGCCACCGGCCACCGGCTCGACCGGGTGGATTTCCATCCCGCCTATCACCAGCTCATGGCGACAAGCTGCAAGGCGGGGCTGCATTCTTGCATCTGGACGCACCTCAAGGACGGCTCGGCCCCCGCACCCGACCGCCATGCGGTGCGCGCCGGGCTGTTTTACATGGCGACGCAGATGGAAGCCGGCCATTGCTGCCCGATCACCATGACCAACGCGGTGGTGCCGGCACTCCTGCATCAAGAGCATTTGGCGCGCGCCTGGCTCCCTGGGGTGCTTGCCCGCGACTACGATGGATCCTTTCAACCCGCGCCGAAGAAACGGGCGCTCACCTTCGGCATGGGCATGACGGAAAAGCAGGGCGGCACCGACGTGCGCAAGAATTCGACAACCGCCGAACCCGCTGGCACGGGCGGGCCGGGTGGGGAACACTATCTCACCGGTCACAAGTGGTTCATGTCGGCGCCCATGAGCGATGCCTTTCTGGTGCTGGCGCAGGCGCCGGGCGGGTTGTCGTGCTTCCTCATGCCGCGCTTTTTGCCCGACGGCAGCCGCAATCCGATTGCCATCCAGCGGCTGAAGGAAAAGCTCGGCAACCGGTCCAATGCGTCTTCGGAAGTCGAATTCCGCGGCACCAGCGCCTGGATGGTGGGCGCCGAGGGCAGGGGCATCCAGACCATCATCGAGATGGTGACCTATACCCGCCTCGACTGCGCGGTTTCCTCTGCCGGGCTGATGCGCCAGGCCCTTGCGCAAGCCATGCACCATACGCGCCATCGCACCGTGTTCCAGAAAAAACTCATCGACCAGCCGCTCATGCAACGGGTATTGGCCGACATGGCGCTCGACCACGAAGCCGCCGTGGCGCTGGTTTTCCGGCTAGCACAGAGCTTCGACAAGGCAGCCGGCGACGACGCCGAAGCCGCCTATGCGCGGATCATGACCCCGGCGACCAAATACTGGGTATGCAAGGCCTTACCGGGCGTTGCCTACGAGGCGATGGAGTGCCTCGGCGGCAACGGCTACGTGGAGGATGCACCGCTCGCGCGGCTTTACCGCGAAGCGCCTATCAATGCCATCTGGGAAGGCTCCGGCAATGTCATGTGCCTCGACGTGGCGCGGGCAGTGGCCAAGGAACCCGAAGCCGTGGCGCGGCTGATCGCCGGCATGGGGGACGCCGCGGCGGATGAGCCGAGGCTGAAGCGAGCGGTCGAAAGACTTGAACACGATTTCCTGAAAGCAAGACCAGAAGAAGGCGATCTGCGTGGCCTCGTTGAACGGCTGGTCATGACGATGGCTGGAACACTCCTCTTGCAGCATGCCCCGGCAGCGGTGAGCGATGCCTTCATCGCCAGCCGGCTGGAGGGCGGGTTCCACCGCACCTACGGGGTGCTGGAGGGCGCCGATGTGGCGGCCATCATCGCCCGGGCCATGCCGGGCTAGCTTGTCGCCTCATCCATGTTGGCCAGCCGGTCGAGCGCGCCTTGCAGGATGTAGGCGGCCGCCAGCTTGTCGACCAGTTCGGCGCGCCGCGCTCGGCTGCGGTCGGCCGCGATGAGCAAACGCTCGACGGCGGCCGTCGACAGTCGCTCGTCCCACAGCGCAATGGGCAGATCGGTGAGGCGGGCGAGGTTGGCGGCGAAGGTGCGCGTCGACTGGGCGCGCGGCCCCTCGCTGCCGTCCATGTTGACGGGATAGCCGAGGATGAAGCCGCCCGCCTTTTCCGCTGTGGCGAGCGCGATGAGGGTTTGCGCGTCGGGGGTGAATTTCTGGCGCGCAATGGTCAGCCGGGCGGTGGCGATGCGCCGCGTCAGGTCGGAGACCGCGACCCCGATGGTCTTCGAGCCGACATCGAGGCCGATGAGCAGTTGCTTCGGCGCCAGCCGACTGGCCAGATGTTCGAGGGCGAATTGGGTCGGCACAGGCATGGTTTCGGCAAGCCGATGATCGAGGACGGGGCGGGTTCGCTGCGCTTAGCAGAAGCCGCCGCAGGGTGAAAGGCCCGGGTGCGCGGCATTGCTGAGGCTTGTGTCCGGCCACGGCTTGGCTAGACTCTCGCCGAAGACAACTGTTGTTCGGAGGTGAATACCATGAAAATAACCTGGTTCGGCCATTCCGCCTTTCGCGTCGAGAACGGCAAGTCGGTGTTGATCATCGACCCCTTCCTGTCGAGCAATCCGGTGTTTGAGGGCGATGCCCTGGCGGTTTCGAAGGGCGCCACCCATGTGGGCCTTACCCACGGACACGACGATCACATCGGCGATACGGTCGATATCTGCAAGGCGAACGGCGCCACCCTGATCGCCGTTTATGAACTGGCGGTTTATCTGAACGGCAAGGGCGTCGAAAAGACCGAGCCGACCAACACCGGCGGCACCATCTATACCGACGATTTCGACATCACCTTTGTGCGCGCCGATCATTCCTCGTCGTCGGGCAATGTCTATCTCGGCAATCCGTGCGGCCTGGTGGTGCGCGCCAAGGGCGAGGGCAAGACCCTTTACCACATGGGCGATACCGACATCTTCGGTGACATGGCGCTGATCAACGAACTCTACAAGCCCGACATCGGCATCGTCCCGATGGGCGACCGCTTCACCATGAACCCGAAGACCGCCGCCCTGGCGTGCCAGCGGTTCTTCAACTTTTCAACAATCCTTCCATGCCATTACAAGACCTTTCCGCTATTGTTGCCGTCAGCCGATGGGCTGGTGAAGGCGATGGGCGCCGACGGCCACAAGGTAAAGGTGCTGGACGTGGGCGGAAGCATTACCGTCTGAGCAACTTGCCCATAGGGAGGGCGCCATGAAGAAGCCGGATCGGCCGCGCGGGGCGATCGTCGAGGATTGGCAGCCGCGTCTCAGGCCCGACGGCAGGTTGCTGTTCGGCGCCAGCGTGACGGTCGAACCGCTCGATGTGCTGCGCCATGCCCCCGCCCTGTGGAAGGCCTTTTCCCCCGACACCGAGGGCCGCCTGTGGGACTACCTGGGCTACGGGCCGTTCGATACCGAGATCGATCTGGCCATGACCTACGAGAAGGTGGCGGCCGGCGAGGATCCCAAATTCTATGCCTTTATCCCCAAGTCGAGCCGCAGGGCCGAAGGGGTGGCAAGCTTCCTGCGCATCACGCCCGACCACGGGGTCATCGAGATCGGCCATATCTGCCTTGCCCCCTCGTTGCAGCAGACCCGAGCGGCGACCGAGGCGCTTTTCCTGATGATGCGCCATGCGCTCGATGAACTGGGCTACCGGCGGCTGGAATGGAAGTGCGATGCCCTCAACGCCCCGTCCAGAAAGGCGGCG
>CAZMSA010000212.1:0-5592 GCA_964568825.1 uncultured Rhizobiaceae bacterium
TGATGCAAAGCCCAACCCAGACAGTGAGGTAGCGTTCGAAGAAGGACATGGTCAGACTTCCTTGTTCAGGGTCTCAAAACGAAGCCCTAGTCCCAGATGGCTGGGTTAGGTTAAAACCGGGCGAGTTTATAGGCCGCCCAACCTGGCTGTTTTGCCCCCGCGTACAGAAATGTCTGCAGGGGCCGCATTGTGATCGCGATGCATCGGCATCGGACATCGCAAAGGACCGAACGGGGTATCGCGCCTGCCTCGCGTTTCAAACTTTTGCGCTATTACCCTCACAATGTGACAACCGAATGTATCGCGCTTGCCATTCCTGGGGCTGCGCCGATAGTCATCGGGACCACGCATGGCTTGCGTCATTGCCTCGCGACTCGACAATATCCCAGCATGAGGTGGCTTAGAGGTCGATGATGGCGCAGTGTCAAGTGTCAGCGAAGATAATGAATGAGGTCCGAAAACGGCCCGAAAGACCTGATCCTGGTCCTCTGTTACACCCACAAAAGTGGCGCAAAACTACGGTTCTTTAGGGGAAATTGGTGCCGCCAGGGTGACTCGAACACCCGACCTACGCATTACGAATGCGCCGCTCTACCAACTGAGCTATGGCGGCCCATGTGGGCAGTTGCGATCTGATACAGTCTCGATCCGGGCATTTCAAGCATTCTCCATCAGTGCCTGCCGCTGCGGCCGAGCCAGCCGGCCTTGCGCGAACCGTCTGGCTCCGCGTCGGGTCCGGGATCGTCGGGCTGACGCGGCAGCACGCTAGCATCGCTGCCTTCCGTTTCGATCGCTTCAATGTCATCCGTCACCACAGGCGCAGATACCGGAGCAGCCGGCGGTGCCTGGGGCGTCGGGGATTTTTCCGTCGCAAGAAGATCGGGGTGTTTGACTTGGGTGGCTGGCTTATCAGCCGCTGTTTCGACCTCTCTTGCGTCTTCGTCCAATGGCAGCGGCGGCAATGCATCGCCATCCGGCTCCTCGGGCAAGGGCGTTGCAACGGTCGGTTCGGTATCGGCCTTGACTTTGACCCTGACGTCGGCTTGGGTCGGCGCGTCGCGATCTTGCGGAGGCGGGCTGTCGATGGACGGCACGTCGACGCCCAACGCCTCCTCGTCGGGGGCGACAAGCGCTTCAGGCGGCGTGGTCCAGCGGAAAGCACCCAATTCGCCATTCACGGGTGATACCGGCAGCCACTTTCTCGATGTCATGCCGTGGGCGAACCATACGGGATCGCGCGGCGCCCGCACCGCCCGCGCCAGCCATTCGCGGGTCCTACCCTTGTCGCCGAACTCGCCCTCCTCGATTTCCGCCATGAGCGAACAGATACGCGCCCTCGGCCGCTCGTCGGCATAGTCCTCCAACGCCTGGCGCGCCAGCTTCCAGTCCCGTGCATCGATGGCGGCTTCCGCCAGGGCGACAGCACCTTCCTCGCCGCTGCGGGCGACCTTGAGCAGCTCACGTATGCGCTTCAGCCGGTCGAGGGGCGAATCGCCCGTGCGAGCATGGGCATAGACCGCTGCGATGTCAGGGTGCGGACTCAACGCCCAGGTCTTTTCCAGAAGCTTGGCTGCCCGCCGCAGCGAACCGTTCTGTATGTTGAGGCGGCCGGCGATCACAGCCGCCGGCACCAGCGCCGGGTCCAGCTTGTGAGCCCGGGTGGCGAGATCCAGGGCTGCATCAGGCTCGCTGTCTTCGGCGTCCATCGCCTGCGCGGTGAGGACCACGGCGCGATCACGCCGGGCAGTATCGTCATCGAGCAGCCGAGCTTTGCGGCGCGCCTCGATGGTGGCGGAAGCCGCCGGCCAGTCGGCCTCGGCGGACTGGATGGCCAGCATGGCGCTGGAGGCCCAGGCAACGCCGGGATTGCGCTTGAGGGCTTGCTCGGCATAACGCCGTGCCGCCTCTGCATCGCCGCTTTGACGGGCCGCATCGAACAGGCCACGCAAGGCCACCATTTCGGTCTGCGGGTTGGCCAGCATGTCAGCGTAGATCGCCTTGACCCTGCGGGTGTCGCCATCGAGGCCGGCGGTCTCGGCTTCCAGTAGCTTGGCCAAAGGCTCATCCGGCAGAATGCGTGCCGCGACCAGCGCCTGCCGCCTGGCAGTGGCGATATCGCCGGCGCTGACGGCGATCATGCCGGCCGACAACGCCTCATGACCGTGCCGGGTGCGCCTGAAGCGGAAATAGTCGGTTACCGCACCTGGGGTTTGCAGCAAGCGGCGCACCAGCGACCACACCAGGGCGAGAAGCAACAGGCCCACCACACCGGCCAGAACGGCAAGTGCGAGCGGCAGTTCGATATGAAAGCCAAGCCATTCAAGTGTCAGATTGCCTGGACGATAGGCAAGCCAAGTTGCCGCCACCGCGGCGGCGGTCAATACAACGAACCGCAACAACATCCGGACCATGAGACTGTCCCTGCTCCTTAAGACGCGTTGCGTTTGAGACTTTGGAGAACGGCGGCAGAAAGGGCGCTCAGCCGGTCGAGAACTTGCTTGCGTGCCGTGGCCGCAGCCAGCCACGAGGCGATGGCAGGCGGGGTTGAGTCAGTGACGGGCCCGAAAGCTGCGATGGCGCCAGCAATGTCGTCGCGGGCCAGTGCGGCCTTTGCCTTGGCACCCGCCTCGTGCCAGTCGATCACGCCGATCCTGCGGACCTTGACAACACTGAAGAACCGCCGTTTCAACGCGGCCCACCAGCCTTCCTGGCCTGAATTGACGGATTTGCTGCTGGCATCGGGAAGCTCTGCCAGAGCGTCATCAAGTTGCCTTGCCAGACCATCGACGCCGGGCACGCCCTTATCCGCTGCCGCCTTCAACGCCGTCAGACCCGGCAGGTTCGGATCCAGCCCTGCAAGCGCATCAACTTCGGCACCAAATGGTTTGCCTTCGCCAATGCGCGTCTCGAGTTCAGAAAACGCGGTGGCAATCCTCGCCGCCTTGCTGCCCGCCTGAGGTGCGGCTGCTCGCTTGGCCACATCGTCCACCCGGGCGGAAAGCTTCGACAAGGCATCACGCGCCGTGCCAAGTTCGTCCTCGAGCGCCTTGACCCGCTGCCCCAAGGCGTCAAGGCTCCCGGACAACCGGTCAATTTGGAGGGAAAAGGCCGCACCATTGTTGCTGCTGGCGTTGCCTGATTTTGTCGCGGCGGCCAGCGCCGTCTTCAACCCGGCAATATCGCTGGCGGACTGCTGGCTTGATGCCTCAAGACCATCGAGGCGTCCTTGCAATGCGGTAATTGCCGCATCATTGGACTTGGCCGTTTGCCGGGTCTTCTCCATCGTGGCGGAAAGGCTGGCCAATTCGGTGCGTGCCTGCGTCAAACCATCGGCGGCTGCCTGCGCCTTATCTGCGATGGAAGCCATGGCCTGGCCGGTCGTCGATTGCGCCTTTTCGACCCCTGCCAGCCGGGTCTGCAGAGCTTCAAGGGCGGCATTGCTCGCGGGCGAGCCAAACCACTGCTCGCCATAGTTGCGATAGAGCCATGCCCCGCCGCCGCCGGCCACCACAAGTCCGACAACAACCATAGCGGTCACCAGGCGCTTGTGGCCCGGGGCATGCGGCGGCATGGCAGCTTCGGCACCGGGTTCGTCGGTGGCCTCTTCTGGCGCTGCGTCTGCCTCGCTTGCCTCGCCTTTATTGTCTGCCCTGACTTCGGTGTGCTCTTCGTCGGCCGCTTCGGTGCCGGCGGACTCCCCGGCCCCGGTCGCTACTTCATCTGCAGCAGGCTCGGCGGCTTGCGCTTCCTGGCCTTGCGGTTCTGTGACTTCGGTTGCCTCGAGATCCAGCACTGGCGGCTTGATCACGCTATCGGCCGACTTTGTCTTGCGCTTTCTGGTCATGCTCTCCGGTCCGGCTATCTCGTCTTTGTCTAATGCATGCGGGCAGGCCGCGCCAGTCACCCGTTTGCATTGGAAATGAGATTGAAAAGTGCCACTACGTCGGGTCGTGCTGCGACGAGGGCTGCTGTTTGACCACATCCGGCGTCCCGCAGCGCTGCTTTGACATTGTCTGAAAGGCAGAAGTGGGGCACGTCGGCGATCCTGTCCGCAAGACCGGCGGCCATCACCAGGCGGCACCAGATGCGCGCCGTGCGCGGTGAGTAGATGAGGACGCCTGCGGCCTCACCGTTGGCAATGACATTGCGGGCTGCCTCAGGCAGCGTTTCGGCTGGCACCGCCTCGTAAAGCACCGCTCGATGAACCGCATAGCCGGCCGCACCTAGCTCGCCCGCGATGTCGCCGGTGGTCTGGCGGCCGGACGCATAGAGCAGCGGGCCGCCATCGGGGGGCACATGCCGCTTCACCGCTGCGATCAGCCCGGCAACATCGCCGTCGGCTTCGATGACACGCTCAAAACCCGCTGTCCGCGCCGCGGCAGCCGAGGCCTTGCCGACGGTGATCGCGAGCGCTTCGCTAACCCGCGTGAATGCCGCGTGGCGGGCCAGTGAACGCATACCGTTGGCACTGGTCACCAACACCGCCTGGAAGGCGATGGCGGGAATGTCGGTGTCCTCCATGTCCTGAATGTGCATAAGCGGTGAAGCGATGGCCGCATGGCCAAGGGCCTTCAGGCGCTCGACCACGGCTTCGGCGTCGGGCAGGGGACGGATCACGATATAGACGCCCATCGCCTTGCCCGGCCTACTTGAACAGAGCCGGACCGGCAGCCACCCTGATCTCTTCGCCGGCATCGCGCCCAAGGGCCACGGCATCGACCGCAGCGCCTTGGCGCGCCGTCTCAAAGATGTGGCGTCCGTCGAGACTCAGGGTTTGCCCGCGGAATCTGATCTGGCCGTCCTCCAATATCGCGTGGCCGGCCAGCGGCGTGCGGCAGGATCCATCGAGCGCGGAGAGGAACGCCCGCTCCACCGCCACCGTAATTGCACTGGCGTTGTCGTTGATGGTGGCTATCAACCCTGCCATGCGCTCGTCGTCTTGACGGATCTCGATGCCGACGGCGCCTTGCGCTGCGGCAGGCAACATCACGTCCACCGGCAATGCGCTGGTGATGCGATCGGCCAGCCCCAGCCGGTTGAGACCGGCGCAGGCGAGAAAGGTGGCGACGACCTCGCCGGCTGCGAGTTTGGCAAGGCGGGTATCGACGTTGCCGCGAAAGGCGACAACCTGGAGATCGGGGCGCACATGCAAGGCCTGCGCGGTGCGGCGCACCGATGATGATCCTACCCTCGCCCCATGCGGCAGGCCGGCGAGATCGACAGCAACAGGTGACAGGAAGG
Source organism: uncultured Rhizobiaceae bacterium (assembly GCA_964568825.1). Lineage (GTDB taxonomy): Bacteria > Pseudomonadota > Alphaproteobacteria > Rhizobiales > Aestuariivirgaceae > CAVVDT01. The sequence goes on from CAZMSA010000212.1 coordinate 5,242, forward strand.
CATCGCGCGGATCCTCGCGCGGCAGCACACAGGCGATACCAAGGCCATCTGGCAGTTCCGCCGGCAGATCCTTCATGGAATGTACAGCCATGTTGATGCGACGGTCGAACAGAGCCTCTTCGATCTCCTTGGTGAACAGGCCCTTGCCGCCGATATCGGCCAGCGGGCGGTCACGCACTCGGTCGCCAGTCGTGGTGATGACCGCGATCTCGATCTCGGCCGCTTCCAGCCCGTGTGTGGCGATCAGTCGGTCGCGCACTTCGTGGGCCTGAGCAAGGGCCAGTTTCGATCCTCGAGTGCCGATACGGATGGGAAGCATTTGCAACGGGCCGGATGGGGGTGGTATGGGCT
>CAZMSA010000213.1:0-4347 GCA_964568825.1 uncultured Rhizobiaceae bacterium
CGATGAATCACGCAAACACGCCGATGGGAATCCCCTTCTCAAACACGCTCTCAGTAACAGCGAAACTCGTTGAATCCACCAAGGCGCGCGCGGTCAATTGGGCCCGAAACGGAGTCACGGTTACAACTGTCGAACAACCGAAACGGCCGCTAGGATTGGGGAGTGCATGGTGAAGAGGCCGGATAGTGCTGGAAGTGCAATACATTGGCAGATTGACGAACGATTTCAGAAATTTGCGTGAACTGCTTGGCCAGCGGGCTTGTTTTGCGCCAGATCATGCCGACTGTTCGCGAGGGTTTGGGACTATTGAAACGCGATAGAGACACCGGAGCTGATCTTGTCTCCACAGCTACCGCCATCTCCGGGATCAACGTGACGCCTATGCCGGCACCGACCATTTGAACGAGTGTGGACAGAGAGCTACCATCAAGCAATTCCCGTGACGGTCGAGTGTGCATATTGCAGAAAGACAGAGCCTGATCCCGAAAACAATGCCCCTCTTCCGGCAGCAGTAGCCGCATTTCGCGCAGCGCCTCGCGATCGGGTACCGGCTTTCCGGCATCCTCGCCTGGCCGGATCAGTACAAAATCTTCAGAAAACAGAGCAACTTCGGTCAACGTGGGTTCGGAAACTGGCAGGGCAACGATGGCCATGTCGAGTCGACCTGCCGCCATCTCCTGTATGAGCCTCGACGTCAGCGACTCTCGAACATGGATGTCGAGGCCGCCATGCATGCGGGTTAGGTCGCCAATTATAGTCGGCAGCAGATAGGGCGCGATCGTCGGGATCACACCTATGCGCGGCCGCCCTACTAGGCGGTCCCGTGAAGCCCGCGCCAAGTCGCCTAGTTCGTCTACCGAACGCAGGATGTCACGAACACGCAGTGCGAATTCTTCTCCGAAGTTGGTCGGGCGGACCTGACGAGCGCCTCTCTCAAAAAGTTATGTGCCTAGCGATTCTTCCAACTCCTTGATTTGCATCGACAAGGCAGGCTGAGAGATCGCGCAGCTCCCCGCCGCGTGTCCGAAGTGGCCATGTCGCGCCAACGCCTCAAAATATCGGAGCTGCCGGAGTGTCAGATTGATCATAACGACATCTTATCGTTGCAATCAGTTAATCCAACTTAAATTTATGAGCATGCTTTGATTAAGGATATGGCAGCAGAGGCAAAGAGCCGCCAATGCCAAAAGCCGCAGCAGTGAACTTCGACTGCCCTAGAACGCGGGCGTCACCGTGACTATCTTAATCGGACACGGTCATTTACGGGAGCAGTGACGGCGGCAATGGGATCATGGTGCGTGTCTGGCGGTCGGATGCTGGACGGGACATGCTGCCGGATTGCCTTACTGGGATTCCTTGGATCTGGTCCACGGATCAGTTGAAAAAATATAGCCACGATCGGAGAGCAATTATGGACACGAAAGTCGACAACGCCGGCAAGTGCCCGGTCATGCACGGGACCACAAATCTTGGAATGAGGTCGAACAGCGACTGGTGGCCAAACCAATTGAATCTCAGGATCCTCCACCAGAACTCGTCACTCTCCAATCCCATGGGCAAGGCGCTCAACTACTCCGCGGAATTCAAGAAGCTCGACTTCAAGGCACTGAAGAGGGATCTCACCGTGCTGTTGACGGAGAGTCAGGAGTGGTGGCCGGCAGACTTCGGCCATTACGGCGGCCTGTTCGTTCGCATGGCATGGCATGCCGCAGGCACCTATCGCGTCGGTGACGGACGTGGCGGCGCCGGCACTGGACAGCAACGATTCGCGCCTCTCAACTCATGGCCGGACAATGCAAACCTGGACAAGGCGCGCCGCCTCTTGTGGCCGATTAAACAGAAATACGGCAACAGTATCTCCTGGGCCGATCTGATCGTCCTCGCTGGCAATGTTGCGCTCGAATCGATGGGGTTCAAGACTTTCGGTTTCGGTGCTGGGCGCGCTGATGTTTGGGAACCTGAAGAGGATACCTATTGGGGGAAGGAAGACACCTGGCTAGGCGACAAACGCTACTCCGGTGATCGGGATCTCGAAAATCCTCTTGCCGCCGTTCAGATGGGTCTCATCTACGTGAATCCAGAGGGTCCGAACGGTAAGCCCGATCCGCTCGCCGCCGCCATCGACATCCGAGAGACCTTCAAGCGCATGGCGATGAATGACGAGGAGACCGTTGCACTCATTGCGGGTGGACATAGCTTCGGCAAGACTCACGGCGCCGGGGATGCAACGCTGGTCGGTCCGGAGCCTGAAGCGGCACCAATTGAGGAGATGGGGCTCGGCTGGATGAGCCGATTCGGCACAGGAAAAGGCAAAGACGCAATTACAGGCGGCCCTGAAGTCACCTGGACCACTTCGCCCACGAAATGGAGCAACAACTTCTTCGAGAACCTGTTCGGCTACGAATGGGAACTGACCAAAAGTCCAGCCGGTGCATATCAGTGGAAGGCGAAGGGCGACGTGGCAACGATTCCGGATGCCTTCGATGCCTCAAAGCGTCACGCGCCGACGATGTTGGTTACGGACCTCTCCTTGCGGGTCGATCCGGTCTACGAAAAAATCTCGAGGCGTTTTTATGAACATCCCGATGAGTTCGCAGACGCCTTCGCTCGGGCGTGGTTCAAGCTGACTCACCGCGACATGGGCCCGCGCGCACGCTATCTCGGCCCGGAAGTTCCGGGCGAGCAACTGATCTGGCAGGACCCGGTTCCGGCAGTTGATCACAAGCTGATCGACGCCAAGGACATCGCGGACCTTAAAGGCAAGATCTTGGCATCGGCGCTATCCATCTCCGAGCTCGTCTCGACCGCTTGGGCGTCGGCATCCACTTTCCGCGGCTCCGACAAGCGCGGCGGAGCGAATGGAGCGCGCATCCGTCTTGAACCCCAGAAGAATTGGGAGGTCAACCAGCCCAACCAACTGGCGAAGGTTCTTAAAACACTCGAAGGGATTCAGAAAGCGTTCAACGACGCAGCGAGCGGCGGCAAGAAAGTGTCGCTTGCAGACCTGATCATCCTCGGCGGTTGCGCCGCTGTCGAACAGGCCGCCAAGAACGCAGGGCACAACGTCAATGTTCCCTTCACGCCTGGTCGCACTGACGCAACGCAGGACCAGACCGACGTGGCGTCTTTTGCTTATCTCGAGCCGATCGCGGACGGGTTCCGCAACTACCTCAAGGCCAGCTATTCCATATCGGCAGAGGAACTGCTGGTTGATCGAGCACAGTTGCTGACGCTCACAGCGCCAGAGATGACGGTACTTGTTGGCGGTATGCGCGCACTTAATGCGAACCACGGCAAGTCACAACACGGCGTCTTCACGAAGCGGCCGGAGACTCTCACCAATGACTACTTCGTGAACCTGCTCGACATGAGCACAAAGTGGCAGGCGACGTCGGATGAAAATGTGTTCGAGGGACGCGACCGAAAGAGCAACGAACTGAGGTGGACCGGCACCCGTGTCGATCTCATCTTCGGGTCAAACTCCCAGTTGCGGGCGATCGCTGAAGTCTACGGGCAGAGTGATGCGCAAGAAAAGCTCGTGGCCGACTTCGTGGCAGCCTGGAACAAGATAATGAACGCAGATCGGTTCGATCTGACCTGATGCGGTCCTAATGTCGTTCGAGCGTCGGGGACCCCGTCGGTGAGTCATGCAAGGTGACTGACATCCTCCAGCTTGCCATCAAGAACAGCGCCGACCGGTTGGTCGTCCTCGCCTTCTATGGCTGTGCGAGTTCAAGAGGCCGGAGATCGAGGCCAAGTATGGCAACCTGTTTGCGAAAAAGGGGGACTTCTGGGGGCATGTCCAGACGCTGGTACCGACGGCGAAATTTATCCGCGATCTTGCGAACGCCTCGAAGCATGTCAGGTTGACCATCCGCCCATCGACAAGCATGACCCACATTGCGAACACGACGATCCAGACAGTTGGCTTCGGCGAGGGGCCATATGGGGCGGGCCGCTATTCGGCACCCTCTGTGACCATGAAAGACGGCAGCACGGACGTCTACCTTGATAAGTGCGTGCAAGACCTCCTCGGGTTCTGGGAACCATTGGTCAACGAGTTGTACCCATGAGCCATCTTCACTTCCTGCTCCCCCGGCTGCTCCCCCGACAGCACGAAAACCAAAGGCCGCCTTGCGGCGACCCTCGTAACTTCTTGTTTTAGCTTGTTTCTTTTGGAGCGGGCGATGGGATTCGAACCCACGACCCCAACCTTGGCAGGACGGATACATGCATTTCTGAAGATGGATGGCGGTTCCGCGAGTTTTATAAGCCTCTGAATTATTTTGATTTTAAACGCACCGTCGTTCCTTGACATTCATGGATATGTGTCATTTGGTGGTCACC
>CAZMSA010000213.1:4447-5565 GCA_964568825.1 uncultured Rhizobiaceae bacterium
GGTGGTCACCAGTTGAGATATCGATGAAAACCTCGCCAGCAAAGCGCCTCTCCAAACGCATTGTCGATGCGGCCAAGCCACTGTCGAAGCGGTATGAAATCTGGGATTCGGAACTCGCCGGCTTTGGACTGCGGGTCAGTCCTTCAGGAAGCAAGGCGTATATTCTGCGCTATCGTCCATATGGTGGCGGCAGGTCCGCACCAAAGCGCTTTATTTCAATCGGGAAGCACGGTGCATTGACGGCTGAGCAGGCGCGATCAAGAGCACGAAAGATCATCGGAGCGGTCTTGAACGGCGATGATCCAGCCATGGAACTCGATGCGAAGCGGAAGGAATTCACCCTTGCAGCGCTAGTGGATCTTTATGCGCACGAAGGCACGAGGCACCTGAAGGAGCGCACTCGTCAATATACTCTGGCACGGCTGCGCAATCATGCTGTGCAATTGCTCGGCAAGCGAAAGATCACGGAAATCAGCGTCAGGGATATTGAACGGGTGGTTCAGGATGTCACTGCGGGAAAGACAGCCAGAACCCTCAACGCAGGTTCAAGGCGGCAGTCGATATTTCGGGGCGGGCCAGGTGCCGCCGCCAAGGTCACTCGTGACCTGTCCGCGGTATTTACGTTCGCAATCCGAGAGGGGCTAATGTCAGTCAATCCAAGTCTTTCCGCACGAAAACCGAAAGACGGGCAACGCGACCGTTATCTCAAGATGGATGAAATCGTGAGGCTTGGGGCTGCCTTGGAAACAGTTGAGAGTGAGGGAGCCAACAAGATGGCGACGGATATCATCCGGCTGCTTCTTTTCACAGGCTGCCGAAGAGATGAAGTCGCCGGGTTGAAATGGCACGAGGTCGATTTTAATCAGAGTTGCCTGAGGCTGGAGGAAACGAAGACGGGGAAATCAACCCGCCCGCTTGGTGCACCTGCGCTCGTTCTGCTCAGTCAGCAATCACGATTTCCGGGGACCTCCTATGTATTTCCCTCACTCAACGGAACAAAGCCGGGCAGCGGGCATTATCAGGGGACGAAACGTGTCTGGAAGAGAGTTCGGAAATTGGCTGGACTAGTGGATTGATTCCAACGTTTGGAACCCTCGGTTTCGTGCGGCGATGATTTT
>CAZMSA010000214.1:0-5553 GCA_964568825.1 uncultured Rhizobiaceae bacterium
GCCGCCGCCAGGGCCACCGCCAGGATCTCACCCTCCTCAAGGTGACCGCCATCAATGCCGCCGGCAAGAAGCCGGCAAAGAAGGCCGCCGCCAAGGCGGACAAGGCCGAGGCGGCTGAAAAGCCCGCCGAGGCCGGCGAACAGGCTTGAACGTAAAGGAGCATTCCTCATGGCTCACAAGAAAGCAGGCGGTTCCTCCCGCAACGGCCGCGACTCGGCCGCCCAGCGCCTCGGCGTCAAGAAGTTCGGCGGTGAGGCCGTCATCCCTGGCAACATCATCGTGCGCCAGCGCGGCACCCAGTTCCATCCCGGCTCAGGCGTCGGCATGGGCAAGGACCACACCATTTTTGCCAAGTTGAACGGCAAGGTGACCTTCACCACGACGCGCGGCGGGCGCAGCTTCATTTCCGTCGTGCCGATGCCGGCGGCCGAATAACGCAAAGCCCGCGCGCTTCCAGTTCGCCGGCTCATCCGACCCGGCGGCTGACGGCCAAGGCCAAACGATACGCTGACGGGGAGATGGTGAGCCATCTCCCCGTTTTCCGTTTCTGGTGCCACCAATGTCCGACCATGACACAACAACCATTGCCACCGATCGCCTCGTGCTGCGCCCCTTGAGGCTCGACGATGCCCCGCGCCTTGCCCGTATCGCCAACCCCGCCGAGATCGCCCGCCGGCTGGCGACCACGCCGCACCCCTACGATGAGAAAGACGCCCTCGACTTCATCGCCCGGGTCCGCGCCGCCCCCGCCGGGGCCGCCTGCTTTGCCATCACGCTGAAGGGAATGGACGAGCCCATCGGCACCTGCGGCTACGGTCCGGCCCGTGATCGCGCCGACGGGGCGATGACCGAAACCGACTTCGGCTACTGGCTCGGCCTCGACTATTGGGGTAAGGGCTATGCCACCGAAGCGGCAAGGGCGGTTTTGGCCCATGCCTTCGAAAGGTCGGAAGTCGCCGTGCTCACCACCGATTATCAGCTGGGCAATGATGCCTCCAGGCGGGTGCTGGTGCGTCTCGGGTTTCGCCTCGTCGGGCCCCGCCGCCGCCATTCTCTGGGCGCCGGCGGCGATGTCGAGACCATGCAGGTGGAGCTGACGAGTGCCGACTGGCGCGCCGGCCGAGAGATGGGGCGATGAAGTTCCTCGACCAGGCCAAGATCTACATCCGCTCCGGTGATGGCGGTGCCGGGTGCATCAGCTTCCGGCGCGAAAAGTTCATCGAGTTCGGCGGCCCCGACGGCGGCGACGGCGGGCGCGGCGGGCATGTCTATGTGGAGGCCGTCGACGGCCTCAACACCCTCATCGACTACCGCTACCAGCAGCACTTCAAGGGCAAGACCGGCGGCCACGGCATGGGCGCCAACCGCACCGGCCGCAACGGCGCCGATGCCGTGCTCAAGGTGCCGGTGGGCACCCAGGTCTATGCCGAGGACAACGAGACCCTGCTCGCCGATCTCACCCGGGTGGGCCAGAAGGTGCGGCTGGCGCGCGGCGGCAATGGTGGCTTCGGCAATGCCTATTTCAAGTCCTCCACCAACCGGGCGCCGCGTCGTGCCAACCCCGGCCAGGAAGGCGACGAGATGTGGATCTGGTTGCGCCTCAAGCTCATCGCCGATGCCGGTCTGGTGGGGCTGCCCAACGCCGGCAAGTCGACGCTTCTGTCCGCCGTTTCGGCCGCCCATCCCAAGATCGCCGACTACCCCTTCACCACGCTGCATCCCCAACTCGGCGTGGTGGCCGTCGACGAGGCAGGCTTCGTGCTCGCCGACATTCCCGGCCTCATCGAAGGCGCGCATGAAGGCGCGGGGCTGGGTGACCGGTTTCTCGGCCACGTCGAGCGCTGCGCCGTCTTGTTGCATCTGATCGATGCGACCGACCCCGACCCGGCCGCCAACTGGAAGACCATTCGCGGCGAACTCAAGGCCTATGGCGGGGGACTGGCGAAGAAGCCGGAGATCGTCGCCCTCAACAAGGCCGATGCCCTGAGTGCCGATGAACTGAAGAAGGTCGTCGCCACCTTCAAGCGCCGCACCAAGGTGACACCGCTGATCATTTCCGGCGTCTCCGGCCTCAATGTCCGCTCCACCATGGGCAAGCTGCTCGACATGGTGCGCCAGGCCCGCAAGTCCGCCAAAGCGGAGGCGGACGGGGAGGCGGCATGGCGCCCCTGAGCGCCCGCCTCACCGGCGCCCGCCGCCTGGTGGTGAAGATCGGCTCGGCACTGCTGGTCGATCAGGCATCGGGACGACTGCGCCAGGCGTGGCTGGAGACGCTGGCCGCCGACATCGCCGACCGGCGCGCCGCCGGCACCGAAGTGCTGGTGGTGTCATCGGGCGCCATCGCGCTCGGGCGCCGCATCCTCGACCTGCCGGCCGGCATCCTCAAGCTGGAGGAAAACCAGGCCGCCGCCGCGGTCGGCCAGATCGCCCTTGCGCATGCCTGGCAGCAGCATCTCGCCCGCCACCATCTCATCGCCGGCCAGATCCTTCTCACCCTCAACGACACCGAGGAGCGCCGCCGCTATCTCAATGCCCGCGCCACCCTCAACACCCTGCTGCGCCAGGGCGCGGTGCCGGTGATCAACGAGAACGACACGGTCGCCACCTCGGAAATCCGCTATGGCGACAACGACCGGCTGGCGGCGCGCGTCACCTCGATGATGGCAGCCGACTGTCTGGTGCTGTTGTCCGACGTCGACGGCCTTTATACCGCCCCGCCCGGCACCCCCGGCGCCACCCACATCCCCGAGGTCGGGGAGATCACCGCCGCCATCGAGGCGATGGCCGGCAAGCCCGTCTCCGGACTAGGCTCGGGCGGCATGGTGACCAAGATCGAGGCCGCCCGCATCGCCACTGGCGGCGGCGCTTCGATGGTAATTTCAGCCGGCGCCCCCGACCATCCGCTCGCCCGCATCGCCTCAGGCGAGCGCTGCACCTGGTTCATATCGGCGGCCGAGCCGATCGCTGCCCGCAAGCGCTGGATCGCCGGCACGCTCATCCCCGTAGGTCGGCTGGTGGTCGATGACGGGGCGGCCGGGGCGCTGAAGCGCGGCAAGAGTCTGTTGCCGGCCGGCGTGGTACGCATCGAAGGTCACTTCTCGCGCGGCGATGCGTTGAGTATTGTGACGGCGTCGGGGATCGAGATCGCCCGCGGCCTGAGTGCCTACGACCACGCCGAGGCCGAAGCCATCGCCGGCCGGCGTTCTGGCGAGATCGAGGCGTTGATCGGCTACAGGGGACGCGACGAGATGGTTCATCGCGACGATCTCGTTCTGATGGGGAAAAGCGGATCATGACCATGGCGAATGAGCGCGACGACCTTGCCGCCGATATGGCGGGCCTCGCGAGCGCTGCCCGGCGCGCCGCCAAATCTCTTGCCTCGGCCGCGGGCGAGGCCAAGAACGCCGCCCTCATAGCCATGGCCGCCAACATCCGCGCCGCTCAAGGCCGCATTGCCGAGGCCAACGCCCGCGACGTGGCGCTGGCCAGGAACCAGAACCGCACGCCCGCCCACATCGACCGCCTCACCCTGACCCCCGAACGCATCGAGGCCATGGCGAAGGGCCTCGAAGACATCGCCGGGTTGCCCGACCCGGTGGGCGCCGTGATGGCCAGATGGACGCGACCCAATGGCTTGCAGATTTCCCGCGTCAGGGTACCCATCGGGGTCATCGCCATCATTTATGAATCGCGTCCCAACGTCACCGCCGATGCCGGGGCCTTGTGCATGAAGTCGGGCAACGCCGCCATCCTGCGCGGCGGCTCCGACAGCTTTCAGTCGTCATCGCTGATCGTGACATGCCTGCGCGAGGGCCTCAAGTCGGCCGGCCTCGATCCCGACGCCATCCAGATGGTGCCGACCTCGGACCGGCGCGCCGTCGGCATGCTGCTGGAAGGGCTTTCCGGTGCCATCGATCTCATCGTGCCGCGCGGCGGCAAGAGTCTGGTCGCTCGCGTGCAGGCCGAAGCGCGGGTGCCGGTGTTTGCCCATCTGGAAGGCATCTGCCATGTCTACGTGGACAGAGACGCCGATCTGGCCATGGCTAAAGCCATAGCCGTCAATTCCAAGATGCGGCGCACCGGGGTATGCGGGGCGGCCGAGACGCTGCTGGTCGACTGCGCCGCCAGCGACCGCCTGCTTGAGCCGCTCATTGCCAGCCTCATCGAGGCGGGCTGCGAAGTGCGCGGTGATGTCGAGGCCACGGCCGTGGACTCGCGCGTAAAACCCGCCAGCGAAGAGGACTGGCACACGGAATATCTCGATGCCATCATCGCCGTGCGCATCGTCGAGGGGGTTCAGGGTGCCATCGACCACATTGCCCGCTACGGCTCCCAGCACACCGACACCATTGTCACCGGCAACGACGTCACGGCTCGGCGCTTTCTCGATGAAGTGGACAGCGCCATCGTGCTGCACAACGCCTCCACCCAGTTCGCCGACGGCGGCGAGTTCGGCTTCGGCGCCGAGATCGGCATCGCCACCGGCAAGCTGCACGCCCGCGGTCCCGTCGGCCTGGAGCAGCTCACCACCTTCAAGTACCAGGTGCGCGGTTCCGGCCAGGTCAGACCCTGACCGCAGATGGCTGGCCCGCATTCCTCACGCTCCCTGTGCCCTGCGCCGGTTCAAAATGGCGACGGAGTAGGAGAGCGGCGCAGATCGATGTGGCTCATCGGACAAGCCGTTCGACGCACGCCGTCGTCATTTTCAACCGGCCCGAAGGGTCGCCTTGCGGCGGCCGCCTGCGAGCCCGGGCCGCTCAACCGTATGGCTCGATACGCTTTTCGCGTCCCGCGCTCGCATCCGGCTCCCCGCAAGGCGACGCAGGGCTCAGGGAGCGCGAGGAATGCGGGCTAGATTTCCCTTCATTCTGCCACCGGTCGACGGCCTCGCCATCGGGCTGTTCGGCGGCTCCTTCAATCCGCCCCATGCCGGCCATCGCGCCATCGCCGAGGCGGCGCTCAATCGCTTGCGGCTCGATGCCGTGTGGTGGCTGGTATCGCCCCAGAACCCGCTGAAGGACCCGCACGAAACTTCGGACTTCACCGCCCGCTTCATCGCCACCCAGGCCATCGCCCGCCATCCTCGCTTCGGGGTTCTGGGGATCGAGGGCAAGATCGGCACTCGCACCACCGCCGGGTTCTTGAAGCGCATGGACCCGGTGCTGGCGCGCGGGCGCTTCGTGTGGATCATGGGCGCCGACTCGTTTGCCGGCCTTCACCGCTGGAACGACTGGCGTCGCCTGCCCGAGCACCTGCCGTTGGCCGTCTTCGACCGCCCAGGCGCCACCATGGCCGCCCTGTCGTCACCCGCCGCGCGGGCATTGGCGCGCTATCGCCTGCCCGAGAGCGAAGCCGGCCTGCTGGCGTTCACCGCCCCGCCCGCCTGGTCCTTTCTCACCCTGCCGCGGCGCCACGAAAGCTCGACCGCCCTGCGCCGCTCATCCAGGACTTGAAACTGTCACGCGCTTCGCCCATAGTCACACCGTCAGGTATAGAACCCGGAAGGTCATCGAACAGTCACGCCCCGTGCCAAGATTGCGATCTCCACATTCC
>CAZMSA010000215.1:0-5540 GCA_964568825.1 uncultured Rhizobiaceae bacterium
ATCTGGCCAATCTGGTCAACGAGGCCGCTCTGCTGGCGGCCCGGCGCTCGCGCCGCATGGTCACCCAGAAGGACATGGAAGATGCCAAGGACAAGGTGATGATGGGGGCCGAGCGGCGCTCCATGGCCATGTCGGAGGAAGAAAAGCGCAATACCGCCTATCACGAGGCAGGCCACGCCATCCTCGCTCTCAGCGTGCCGGCGTCCGATCCCGTCCACAAGGCGACGATCATTCCGCGCGGCCGGGCGCTGGGCATGGTGATGCAGTTGCCCGAGGGCGACCGCTATTCCATGAAGTACAAGCAGATGACGTCGCGACTCGCCATCATGATGGGCGGCCGGGTGGCCGAACAGCTTACTTTCGGCGACGACAACGTCACCTCCGGCGCCCAGTCCGATATCGACCAGGCGACCAAGCTCGCCCGCGCCATGGTCACCCGTTGGGGCTATTCCAAGGAACTGGGTCTGGTCGCCTATGGCGATAACCAGGAGGAGGTGTTCCTCGGCCATTCGGTGGCGCGCCACCAGAACGTGTCGGAGGCCACCGCCCAGAAGATCGACGCTGAAATCCGTCGGCTGATCGAGGATGCCTATGCCACGGCGCGCAAGATCCTCATCAGGAAGAAGAAGGATCTCGAGACGCTGGCGCAAGGGCTGCTCGAATACGAGACCCTGTCGGGCGACGAGATCCGCGATCTGCTGAAGGGCAAGCCGCCGGTGCGTGGCGACGATGCCAGTGGCGGTCCGCAGGAAAAGAAGGCCTCCTCGGTGCCGGTGACCAACAAGCCCAAGCGCGGCGGGCAGGGCACCGAAGACATGGAGCCACAGCCGCAGGGTTGAGATACGGCGCGGCATCACTTGAGCGACGATTGGTTGATCGATGAGCGATGGGCAGGCCTACCTGCGGCCGGCAGGTCTGTTGTGGGGCAGCGATGCCGCTGAAGCGGTAGCGACTGGCGATGCTGGCTATATCGCGGCGGGACCGGTGGCCTTCAATCGCATCGAACTGCTGTTTCGCCAGGAGACGACGGTTTCGCGTTCCTGGCACAGCTTTTCCGACCTCCGGGCATCGCGGGATGGCGAGATCGCCGAACGACTTGAAAAGATCATGGCGCCGCGCTCATTGCCGTTCGGCCTCAAGAGCGGCCTTACCCATGTCATGGGCATTGTCAACGTGACGCCCGACAGCTTTTCCGACGGCGGCGAGACCCCCGATGCGGCCAGCGCCATCGAGCGCGGGCAGGCGCAGGCGGCTGCCGGTGCGGCCATTCTCGACATCGGCGGTGAATCCACCCGGCCCGGTTCGGAGCCAACACCGGCTGAGGAAGAACTGGTACGGGTCGTGCCGGTCCTCCAGGCGCTGGCGGGCGAGGGGTTTGCAGTTTCCTGCGATACGCGGCGGCCTCAGGTGATGACCGCCGCCGCCAGGGCAGGCGCCGGGTTGGTCAACGACATCACCGCGCTGGGCCACGATCCGGCCAGCATTGCAACGGTGCGCGATCTCGACCTTCCCGCCGTCCTCATGCATACCCTGGGCGAGCCGCGCACCATGCAGCACAACCCCCAATATGACGACGTGGCGCTGGACGTCTTCGATTACCTGGAGGCGCGGATCGAGGCCTGCGAGGCGCAAGGCCTGGGGGCTGAACGGCTCATCGCCGATCCGGGCATCGGCTTCGGCAAGACATTTACCCACAATCTGGAATTGCTGGGACGCCTGACACTTTTCCACGGGCTCGGTGTGCCCTTGCTGATGGGGGCCTCGCGCAAGGCCTTCATCGGGGCGATCAGCGGGGAAAAGATGGCTGGCCGCCGGGTGCCGGGCTCGCTGGCGGCGGCGGTTTATCTGGCCATGCAGGGCGTCGATATCGTTCGGGTCCACGATGTCGCCGAGACGGTGGCGGCACTGAAGGTATTTCGCGCGGCGGCACATAGTCGCGAGGTAACTTCTTGATCCATCGTTTACTTGCGTATGGTAAGGACTATTCTGTGATGCGGGGTGTGAAGTATCTTCTTGCGACGACAAGGGCAGTGGGAATCCATGCCGGGTAACAAGTATTTTGGAACGGACGGTATCCGTGGGCGCGCCAACGGTTGGCCCATGAACGCCGAAACGGCGTTGAAGGTCGGCATGGCGGCGGGCAGCTTCTTTATCACCGGCGATCACCGCCACCGGGTGGTGATCGGCAAGGATACGCGGCTTTCCGGCTACATGATCGAACAGGCGCTGTCGGCGGGTTTCCTGTCGGTGGGCATGGATGTTTTCCTGTTCGGCCCGCTGCCGACCCCGGCGATTGCCATGCTCACCCGTTCGCTGAGGGCCGATCTCGGGGTGATGATCTCAGCCTCGCACAACCCCTTCGATGACAACGGCATCAAGCTGTTCGGCCCCGACGGCTACAAGCTCTCCGACGAGCGCGAAGCCGAAATAGAAAAGCTCATCGACAATCCGGCGAACATCACCCTTGCCGAGCCCGTCGCGCTGGGGCGCGCCAAGCGTATCGAGGATGCCCAGGCGCGCTACATCGAATTCGCCAAGCGCACCTTTCCCAAGGATCTGCGGCTCGAAGGCCTGAGGATCGTGATCGATTGCGCCAACGGCGCCGCCTACCGCGTGGCGCCGGCGGCATTATGGGAACTGGGGGCTGAGGTGATCGCCATCGGCACCGACCCCAACGGCTTCAACATCAACGAAAAATGTGGATCGACCGCTCCGCAGCGCATGTGCGAGAAAGTGCGCGAAATGCGTGCCGACATCGGCATCGCCCTTGACGGCGATGCCGACCGGGTGATCCTCGCCGATGAGCATGGCGAACTGATCGACGGCGATCAGGTGATGGGGCTCATTGCCAATTCGTGGGCCGAGGCGGGCCGTCTCAAGGGCCGCGGCATCGTTGCTACGGTGATGAGCAACCTGGGGCTGGAACGGCATCTGGCCAAGCTCGGCCTGACGCTCGAACGCACCCGGGTAGGCGATCGCTATGTGGTCGAGCACATGCGCACCCATGGCTTCAATATCGGCGGCGAACAGTCCGGCCATATCGTTCTGTCGGATTTCTCCACCACCGGGGACGGCCTGATCGCGGCCTTGCAGGTGCTGGCGGTGGTGACCGCTTCAGGCAAGCCGGTGAGCGAGGCCTGCAAGATCTTCACGCCGCTGCCGCAGGTGTTGCAGAACGCCCGTTTCCGTTCCGGCAAGCCGTTGGAGCAGGCGCCGGTGAAAGAGGCCATCGCGGCCGCCGAAGCGCGCCTCAACGGCCACGGCCGGCTGGTCATCCGCCCGTCGGGTACCGAACCGCTAATCCGGGTCATGGCGGAAGGCGATGACGAAAAGCTGGTCCGCCGGCTGGTCAGCGAACTGGTGGACGTCATCGAGCACGAGGCCGTCTGAGGCGGCTGCGGCTCCCCCATCCATCCCCCCACTGTGTCATCCTCGGGCTTGACCCGAGGATACAGAGCACACGGCAAGGCTTCAGCGTTTGGCTCCTGGGTCCGCGGTCGAGCCCGAGGATGACACGAGACGGGTGGCGGCGGAGCGACAGAACTGCCCCCCCTTTCCCTGTTTTCCCTTCCCGCAACGTCGGAATGCGACCTTTTGGCATCCAAAAGCGAATTGCGCTTGACCCGTCAGCGGGTCTCGGCTAGCGCTCGTGGCGGGACACCCCTCCCCAACGAGGGGCAATCATCTGTAAGGATGAATAACATGACCATCTCTCAACCGGCCGCCAGGCCGGCGCGTGCGTACTTCTCCTCAGGCCCTTGCGCCAAGATCCCCGGCTGGTCGCCAGACCTCCTCTCAAACACCCTCATCGGCCGCTCGCATCGCTCAAGCGAGGGCAAGACCCGCCTAAAGCGGGCCATCGCGCTCACCCGCGAGGTGCTGCGGGTGCCCTCGGGCCACCTCATCGCCATCGTGCCGGCCTCCGATACCGGCGCGGTGGAACTCGCCCTGTGGCACCTGCTGGGCTCCCGCGGGGTCGACCTCGTGGCCTGGGAGAGCTTTGGGGAGGGCTGGGTCACCGACGTGATGAAGCAACTGAAGCTCACCGACACCCGCACCATCCGCGCCGACTACGGCTTGTTGCCCGATCTCGCTTCCGTCGACTTTAACCGCGACGTGGTGTTCACCTGGAACGGCACCACCTCGGGCGTCCGTGTGCCGGACGGCGACTGGATCGCCGCCGATCGCTCCGGCCTCACCATCTGCGATGCCACCTCGGCGGCCTTTGCCCAGCGGCTCGACTTTCAAAAGCTCGATGTGGTGACCTTTTCCTGGCAGAAGGTCTTGGGCGGTGAGGCGGCGCACGGCATGTTGATCTTATCACCGCGAGCGGTGGAGCGGCTGGAGGCCCATACCCCTCAATGGCCCATGCCAAAGCTTTTTCGGCTCACCAAGGCCGGCAAGCTGAACGCCGCCATCTTCGAGGGCGAGACCATCAACACGCCCTCCATGCTGTGCGTGGAGGATTATATCGTGGCGCTGGAATGGGCCAGGCGCCAGGGCGGCCTCGATGGGCTCATCGCCCGCGCCGACGCCAATGCGGCGGTGATCCACGACTGGGTGGCGCGCACTGAGTGGATCGAGAACCTGGCAATCGATCCTGCGACCCGCTCCAATACCTCGGTGTGCCTGAAACTGTCGGCCGATGCAGTGGAGCGCCTGGGGGCGGAGGCGGCGTCGGCGGTGCCCAAGAAGATGGCAAAGATGCTGGAGGCCGAGGGTGTCGCCTACGACATCGGCTCCTATCGCGATGCCCCTGCGGGCCTGCGCATCTGGTGCGGCGCCACCGTCGAGAAAAGCGATCTCGAGGCGCTGATCCCGTGGCTGGAGTGGGCCTTTTCCGCAGCCGTTTGAATCGCTTGACAGCCGTTTTTCAAGTCATCTTTGAGGAGAGCCCCATGGCACCCCGCGTTCTCATTTCCGACAAGCTCAGCCCCGCCGCCGTCGATGTGTTCAAGGCGCGCGGCATCGAGGTCGACTATCGTCCCGATCTTGGCAAGGACAAGGAGGCCTTCGCCGCCGCCGTGGCTGATGTCGACGGCCTTGCCATTCGCTCGGCGAGCAAGGTCACGGCCAAGGTCATCGCCGCCGCCCCGCGCCTGAAGGTCATCGGCCGAGCGGGGATCGGTGTCGACAACATCGACGTGGCCGCCGCCACCCAGCGCGGCATCATCGTCATGAACACGCCTTTGGGCAATGCCGTCACCACGGCCGAGCACGCCATTGCCATGATGATGGCGCTGGCCCGCCAGATCCCGCTCGCCAACCAGTCGACCAAGGCGGGCAAGTGGGAGAAGAACCGCTTCATGGGGGTGGAGCTGTTCCACAAGACGCTGGGGCTCATCGGCTGCGGCAATATCGGTTCCATCGTCGCCGACCGGGCTCTGGGACTGCAGATGAAGGTGATCGCCTACGATCCCTACCTGACACCGGAGCGGGCCGTCGAGATCGGGGTGGAAAAGGTCGATTTCGACCAGCTTGTGGCGCGCGCGGATGTGGTTTCCGTGCACACCCCGCTCACCGACAAGACCCGCAACATC
>CAZMSA010000216.1:0-5522 GCA_964568825.1 uncultured Rhizobiaceae bacterium
AGAAACAGAACAACAAAAAGCAAACGCGTTTCTCCACCAGGTACTGCGGCCGAAAGATCTGGCATGCGTGATTCATTTTGATATTGCGGTGGAATTGCTGCAGGACTTCACCAGCGATCCGCGCCGGCTAGCGAGCGCCATCGACTCGACACCGAACGCGGCGCTCGGCGTCGCCGGCGTCAGGATCGCGTCGACGCCCGCCTCGAACGCCGTCTCGAAATCCTGCTTGATCAGGGCGCGGACCTTCTGCGCTCTGAGATAATAGGCATCGTAGTAGCCGGCCGAGAGGACGTAGGTGCCGATCAGCACCCGGCGCTTGACTTCTTTGCCGAAGCCGGCGGCACGGGTGTTCTCATACATTGAAATGATATCGTCGCTGGGGACGCGGAGGCCGTAGCGGACGCCGTCATAGCGGGCGAGATTGGACGAGGCTTCCGCCGGCGCAACGATATAATAAGCCGGCAAAGCGTATTGCGTGTGCGGCAGCGAAATGTCGACGATCTCGGCGCCGGCATCTCTGAGCCAGGCCTTGCCCGCTTGCCACAGGGCCTCGATCTCCGCCGGCATCCCCTCCATGCGATATTCCTTGGGGACACCGATCTTCAGGCCCGCCGCCGGCTGGCCGACCGCCGCCTCGTAGTCCGGCACGGGCAGGTCGACCGAGGTCGTGTCCTTGGCGTCGACGCTCGCCATCGAGCGGAGCAGGATTGCCGCATCACGAACGGTGCGAGCGATCGGCCCGGCCTGGTCGAGCGACGAGGCGAAGGCGACGATCCCCCAGCGCGAGCAGCGGCCGTAGGTCGGCTTGATGCCGACGGTGCCGGTGAAGGCCGCCGGCTGGCGGATGGAGCCGCCGGTATCGGTGGCCGTGGCGCCGGCGCACAGGTGCGCCGCAACCGCCGCCGCCGAACCGCCTGATGAACCGCCGGGCACCAGGTCGGCATTGGAGCCCCTGGCCCGCCACGGGTTGATCACCGGCCCGTACCAGGAGGTCTCGTTGGACGAGCCCATGGCGAACTCGTCCATGTTGAGCTTGCCGAGCATCACCGCCCCGTCATCGAACAGGTTGGCGGCCACCGTCGCATCGTAGGGCGGCTTGAAGTGATCGAGCACATGGCTGGCGGCCTGGGTATGCACGCCCTTGGTGGCGAACAGGTCCTTGATACCGAGCGGGATGCCCTCCAGCGGCCGCGCCGTGCCGGCAGCGAGCCGCCTGTCGGCCTCGGCTGCCGTGGCCAGCGCCTGATCAGGTGTTTCCACCACGTAGGCATTGAGCGCCCGCGCCGCCTCCATGGCCTTGAGATAGGCCGAGGTCAGTTCGACGGCGGAAAATTCCTTCTTCGCCAGCCTGTCGCGCGCTTCGGCGATGGTGAACTGTGTCAGGTCGGACATTGGCGCGCCTACTCCACCACCTTGGGAACCATGAAGAAGTGATCCTCGCCCGCCGGAGCGTTGGCGACGATCGCCTCGGGGATATGCCCGTCGGTCACCTCATCGTCACGCATCTTCATCTCCATCTCCACCACCGAGGTCAGCGGCTCGACGCCGGAAACGTCGACCTCATTGAGCATCTCGATCCACTTGAGGATGGCGTTGAGCTCGCCTTCGAGGCGCGGCACGTCCTCGTCTTCGAGCTTGAGGCGCGCTAGGCTCGCGATGCGGCGCACGGTAGCCTGATCGACCGACATGAAAACTCTCTTCAAGTGAATGGTTGCTGTGAAATGCTCCGACAGGCGCGGGTGATAACACCCCGTAACGCCCACCGCAATGCGAACACCGGCCGCTACCACCACCTCACCCGCGCATCGGTGATCTTTTCAGCCCCCGCCTCCCCCACCACGACGGTTTCCTCGAAATCCGCCGCATAGCCGTCGCGCAACAGCCACTTCTCCACGCAGATCACCATGCCGGGGCGCACCTCCTCGGCGACGCCCGGCGCCAGCCACGGATCGTCCCACCCGAGCCCGATCCCGTGCCCGAAACCTTGAAAGTTGCCTGACTTGGGAAATCCCAGCCGCGCCTGTTCGGCAGCGCCGGCGCGCATTACCTCATCGCCCGTCGCCCCGACGCGCACCGCCGCCATGCCCTTTTCCACCACCGATATGGCGCTCTCGAACACCTCGACCTGGGCATTGGAGACCAGCCCCACCGGGCGGCAGCGGGCGAGGTCGAAATAATAGCCATCGAGGATGCCGGAAACCCCGGCGCAGAAGAAATCACCGTCTTCCAGCACCTCCGAAGACCCCCAGGTGGGCAGTGCCGATTTGACGAACTTGGGGCGAGGACCGCCACGTCCGGAGCGGATGAAGGCGTTGTAGAGCATGCCCCGCGCCGGCACCAGCACGTCGAGCCCCGCCGCCATGATCTCACCGTGGCTGCGGCCGGCTGAAACCGTCTCCAGCATGGCGTCGATCATGCGCGAGCCGATCTGCGAGGCGCGACGCAAAAGGGCGATCTCAGCTGGGCTCTTCACCGCCCGCAAGTCATTGGCGACGGGCTGGATATCGCGGAACCCGGTCCCCGGCAGGCCGACTGTGAGGGCGCGGTACATGGAAGCCGGCATGGCCTCGGCCCCCACCAGTCCCAGCACCTCGCCCGCCAGCCCCGCCTTCTTCACCCCTGCAATCACCGCTTCGGTGACGAAATCGGCGAACTCGACCTGCGCCGCCGGCAGCCCCGCCACGCCTTGCACCGGAATATCGACGATCAGCCGTGCTTCGCCCTTCACTGGCAAAAGCATCACCGCGTGCGCCCGCCCCGACCAGTTGCCGGCCACATCGGGGATATAGGGAAACTGGGTATAAAAGCCGCTCAGCCAGAAGATGTCGGCAAAGCGGTCGAGACTGCCGCCGCCGCGCGACACGACAATCGCCCCCGCCAGCCCTTCGGCCTCCACCGCCCGCCGCAAGCTCTCGCGCCGCTCGGCGAATTCATCCGCCTTGATCATCAAGCTCCAGCCCTCTCACCGATTGCCTTGCATACCATCCTCATCCCCCCACGTGCTATCGTCATTCCCCCATGTTTCATCCCCGTTCCCCCCATGTGTCATCCCCGTTCCACCATGTGTCATCCTCGGGGTTGACCCGAGGACCCAGGAGCCCGAAGCGAAGGCCTTCACCCTGCGGTTTGACCCCGGGATCCATCCCGCTGTCATCCCCGTTCCCCCCATGTGTCATCCTCGGGCTTGACCCGAGGACCCAGGGGCCCGACGCGAAGGCTTTTACCCTTTGGCTTCTGGGTCGTCGGGTCAAGCCCGACGATGACAGTGTTGAATGCTGAGAGAACCGATAAACCAGGAGCCCGACGCGAAGCCCGTCATCCCGGGGCTTGACCCCGGGATCCATCCCGCTGTCGTCACCGTTCCACCATGTGTCATCCTCGGGCTTGACCCGAGGACCCAGGAGCCCGACGTGAAGGCTTTTACCTTTGGCTTCTGGGTCGTCGGGTCAAGCCCGACGATGACAGCGTTGAGTGCTGAGAGAACCGATGAAACGGGAGGATGGCTCGACCCCCCTCACCCCTTCCCCGCCTTCCAGGCCTCATAGCGTGCCCGGGTCTCGGCGTTGGGCGGATAGAGGCCGGGCAGTTCCGCGCCCTTCTTCACCTCTCCCATCAGCCAGCCTTCCAGCCGCTCCTGCTCCGGCGCCACGTCGACCACATGCTCGACCAGCGCCTGAGGGATCACCACTGCGCCATCGCCATCGGCGACGATGACATCGCCCGGCAGCACCGCCACCCCGCCGCAGGCAACCGGCTCCTGCCAGCCCACGAAAGTCAGCCCGGCGATCGACGGCGGCCCGGCTATCCCTGAGCACCAGATGGGAAAGTCGACCTCCGCCACCCCGGCGGCATCGCGCATCGTCCCGTCGGTGACGAGGCCCGCAACACCGCGCGCATTGATGCGCCCCACCAGCAGGTCGCCGAAGATCGCCGCATCGAGCACCCCCATGGCATCGACCACCGCCACGCAGCCGGCCGGCATCGCCTCGATGGCATGGCGGGTGGAGATCGGCTTGGTCCAGCTTTCCGGCGTCGCCAGATCCTCGCGCATCGGTATGAAGCGCATCGTGAAGGCCTCGCCCACCAGCCGCGCCTGGCCTTCGGCGAACGGCATCGGCCCGCGCATCCAGGTATTGCGGACGCCCTTCTTGAGCAGCACCGTGGTGATGGTGGCAACCGTGACGGTCGCCAGGATGTCGCGTTGTTCGGCCGCAAGGCTCATCGGCGGTTTCCTCTAGATAAAGCGTTGAAAGCGATAGGGCTCGATGAGCGCATCGACCTCGCCTGTGAGGATTTCCCGCGCCAGCATGTCGCCGATGGCCGGCGCCAGCGTCACGCCGGAATGGCTGACCGCCACGTAGAGCCCGGCGACGCCCGGCACCGCGCCAACGGCCGGAAAGCCGTCCGGCGGGTTCGGCCCCTCGCCAACGGTAAAGCCATCGGGCCGCAGGTGTTCGGCGCCCTTCAGCATCGCCCTCAGGGTCGCCATCACCTGCATCATGGTGTTCTCCGGCCGCAGTTCGTCGAAGCTGCCGACGAAATCGAGCCCGGCGTGCAGGCGCCCGTCGCTGCCCTGGCGCACCTCCATCCCCGGCGTTACCAGCAGATGCTCGATCAACCGCTCATGCGGCGCGCTGTAGAGCAAGATGCCGGGCGGTGTCATGAGCTTGAAATCGATGCCCGCCGTCGCCAGCACCCCGGGTGTGGCGATGCCGGCGGCTACCACCACGGCATCGGCGGCGATCTCCTCGCGCGCCGTCACTCCGGTAACGCGGCCGTTGCCCACGTTCAGGCTCTTGACGCCATGGCCCGCCAGCAGCGCCGCGCCCGAAGCCTCGATCAGCACCCGCGCCGCGCCGGCTGCCTCCACCATGCCTTCATCGGCGGCCAGCGCGGCCACCTCCGGCGGGTCGATGAGGCGCGGTTCGAGCCGGGCGATCTCGGCGCGCTCAATGAGGCGGATGTCATAGCCCCAGCTCGAATGCTCGGTGCAGTAGGCTTCCAGTTCCGAGCGCGGCAGGTCCCAGGCAATGCCGCCGGGAAACCGCGCGTCGATCCCTGCAACCTGCGCCGCCAGCCGCCGCCAGCCGCTGATCGAGGCCATCCTGAGGGCCACATAGGGCCGCGGGTTGCCGGCGGCGGCGTTGATCCAGCAAAAGCTTGCCCGGCTGGCGAGACCACCGGCCGTCTCCTCGGCCTCGATGACGCTGACTCGGGCACCGCCGCGAGTCAGGTGCCAGGCGATCGAGGCGCCGATGATACCGGCACCGATCACTGCCACATGAGGCTTGCCTGCCATGTGTGGGCTCCTAGAGTATGATCCGACCAGATAGAACCATTTGACCGCCTTTTCAGGTTTGCTGGCTAGGCACGCCGTACGCCGTGGTCTTCATGACCACAAGTGCGGCGTAACGACGTCCAGCGGGCCTGAAAAGGCGGCCTTTGGTGGGCCAAATCAGCCCATCGGCGTCGTTGATGAGCTTGCCCGATGCCCCGCATCGCGCTGCGCTCATCGCCTAGCC
>CAZMSA010000217.1:0-5466 GCA_964568825.1 uncultured Rhizobiaceae bacterium
GATATAGTTATCGAGGTCGGAGCGGCGGGAGACACGCGACGAATGGTTCCAACACTCTACAAGCTCGTGGATGTCACACGAACTACCATCGACATAATTCGATCCGCTAAATAAAATGCCAGCTTTTCGCGCATCCAGTGGTGGCGGACATTGGTGCATTTAAGTATACTATTCCCATTTTCTCTACCCCAGCAAACCGCTGTGCTTGATGCCGTCGAAAATGAACTGCACGGCAAGCGCCGCGAGCAGCACGCCGAAAATGCGTGACAGCACCTGTACGCCGGTGACGCCCAAGAGGCGATTGACGGTGGTGGCGGCCAGCATCAGGAAAAGCGTCAACGCCAGAACCGACAAAAGCGCCGCGACGGTGATGGCGACCCTCATGTAATCGCCGTCATTGGCGGCGGCCGCCACCAAGAGGATCGAGGCGCCCATCGCCCCCGGGCCGGCGATCAGCGGCGTGGCGATGGGAAACACCGAGATGTCGGTGCGGGTTTTTGCCTCGACGTTTTCCTCATCGGTGGTCGTGGTGGCGCCGGAATGGCGCGCGAACACCAGGTCGATGGCGATCAAAAGCAGCAAGATGCCGCCCGAAGCCCTGAGCGCGGCCAGCGAGATGCCGAACATGTGCAGGATGCTTTGCCCGAAAGCGGCGAACGCCAACAGGATGCAGCCGGCTATGAAGGTGCCGCGAATGGCGGTGCGGCGGCGTTCGGCGGGACTTGCGTGCACCGTCAGGCCGGCGAACAGCACCGCCACGTCGGGCGGCCCGATGGTGGCGAAGAACGCCATGAAGGCGACCAGATAGGCTTCCAGCATGTTCCCCCCGTTTCATTTGAAACGTTAGGGAAAGAGGCTCACCTGCTCAAGCCCCGATTGCTCAGGCAAACCAAACATCAGGTTGAAATTCTGGATGGCCTGGCCGGCCGAGCCCTTGACCAGGTTGTCGAGGGTGGAAAACAGGATCACCCTGCCCGGCACCCGGTCGGCAAAGGCCGCCAGCATGACATTGTTGGAGCCGCGCACGTATTGCGTCGCCGGGTTGACGCCCTTGGGCGCCAGCGCGACGAAGGGCTCATCGGCATAGCGCTCTTCCAGGGCTTTTGCGCAATCGGCCGCCGTCGCCCCGCCGGCCAGCCGGGCATAGCACGTGATGAGTTCGCCACGGCTCATGGGAATGAGGTGGGGGGTGAAGTTGACGATCACCTGATGCCCGGCAGCGAGCGATATCTCCTGCTCGATCTCCGGAGCGTGGCGATGGCTGGCGATGCCATAGGGCGAAAGCCCCTCGCCCGTCTCGCAGAACAGGATGTTCTGTTTAAGCGAGCGCCCGGCGCCGGAAACGCCCGACTTGGCGTCGATGACAAGGTCGCCGGCATCGATGAGGCCGGCCTTGACCAACGGCAGCAGCAGCATGAGGACGGCGGTCGGATAGCACCCCGGACAGGCGACAAGCCGGGCTTTCCTGATCGCCTCGCGGTAATGCTCGGTGAGGCCGTAGACCGCGGTCTTCTGCAGGTCCAGCGCCTGGTGCGGGCCGCCGTACCATTTTTCGTAGGTCGCGGCATCGCGCAGCCGGAAATCGGCCGACATGTCGATGACCTTCAGGTGGCCCGGAAGGCCGGCGATCACCTGCTGGCTGGTGGCATGCGGCAGGCCGCAGAATACCGCTTCGATGCCCTCCCAGTCCGCCTCCTCGTTGGTGACGAGGTCGGGCAGCCCAAGCCCGGCCAGATGCGGGAAGACGCTGGCCACCGGCTTGCCGGCATGGCTCGAGGCAGTGAGGACGGCGATCTGCATCGACGGATGGCGCACGGCCAGGCGCATCAGGTCGGCTCCGGTATAGCCGGAGGCCCCGATGACGCCGATGCGAATTTTCTTCATCTGACTGCCGCTCCATGCACGCGCTCAAGTTGGCGCACCCTATAAAGCCTTGCAGGCGCAAGTGCCAGTGCGATCAGGCTGTCTGCCAGTGGCTAGAGCATCCGCCGATCAGATAGAACCATTTGACCGCTTTTTCTGGTTTGCTGGCTAGGCACGCGGCACGCCGTGGTCTCGACGACCACAAGTGGCGCGTAACGACGTCCAGCGAGCCTGAAAAAGCGGTCAAATGGTTCTATCTGATCGGCGGATGCTCTAGGGATCAATGCGCAGTGCGTCCCGGCTGGCCGCCCTGACGATGCGGTCGAAATAGACCGTCTGGGTGTGGCGGGCGCCATCGGGATTGCGCTCGAGGTGCGAGCGGTAGAGGCCTAACTTGAAATAGACGTCTCGCGCCCACATCGTCGGACCCTGCCAGCGGGCCGCCGGTGAGCCGTCAATGTCGACCATGATGAAGCCGTCGGGGTGGCGCGACCAGTGCACATGGAGGACAACGTCGTGCCAGCGGGCGCGCAGGTCTTCCTTGGCGATGAGCGGCAGCTTGGCCACGGTGCCATGGCTGTCGTGGATATCGAGCCACAGGCCACCCTTGTCATTCTGGAACATCATGGCGGGCTTGGCGCCTTCCTGGTGAAACTGGGCGAAGGCGACCTTGGCTGGCCAGATGTTGGGGTAGTCCGACGGCACGTAGAGCGAAAAGCCGTACCACCAGGTCTCGCCTTGATGCTGGTAGCCGGTCTCCTTCAGTTCGGCGCGCTCGCGATGGGTCGCACAGTCGTTCCAGCCGTTGCCATGGCCCGCCGAACAATCGCCGGGCCTGACCGTAAAGCGCAGCGCGGTCGCCCCATCGCGCACCGGTTCCGGCGCCCTCACCGTTTCAACACCCCAGGCCGGTGCGCCGACCGGCAGCGAGCGCACGAACTGCCAGCCGCCGATGTCGTCGGGCTGACCGACCAGCGCTGCTGCCGCGACACCCGCAACCATCGCCAGGATGTTCATGGCTATCAGCCTAGGTCAGTGGACTTAACAATCGCGAAAGAGGGACGCCAGGGCCCTAGATTTTCGGCGAAATTTCCACCTCGCCCTCGATCTCGACGGGGATGTCGAAGGGCAACTCCGCCATGCCGACGGCACTGCGGGCATGGGCGCCCGCCTCGGGGCCGTAGAGGTCGAGGATGAGATCGGAAAAGCCGTTGATGACGTTCGGCTGGCGGTTGAAGCCGGGCGCGGAATTGACCATGCCGAAGATGCGGCCCCAGGCGGTCACGCGATCGAGGTCGCCCAGGGCCCGCTTGAGGCTGCCGAGAATGGAAAGACCGGTCGCGCGGGCGGCGGCATAGCCTTCCTCGACGCTCACATCGCGCCCCACCTTGCCGAGCGGCTTGGGAATGTTACCGTCGGGCCCTTGCGGCCCGTGACCGGAGATGAAGGCGCGCGCGCCAATCACCCGGACGGTTGCGAACGGCAACACCACGCCGGGCGGCGGCTGGAAGGCCGGCGGCAGCACCAGGCCCAGTTCGGCGAGACGGGTTTCGACCCTGCCCATGGTCCCTGCTCTCCACAATTTGCTGTTCGTCGTGCAGCGGACAACGCTTTTGCCCTTTTTGCAACCACCAAAAGATGCACGCGGCCAAGTCCGTGCATGACGTGGGCTCCGCGATGCGCATCGCCCGCCGCCGGGCAGTAACCGGCCTCAGCTCTCGCTTGCGGCCGCGGCCATTTCATTTGCCGCTTCCGCCCTGGTGCGCGCCATTATTTTGGCCCGCCTGCGCTCGGCTACCAGGCTTGCCCGGCCGCCGCTGGTGGCGGTGAACAGGGCGAGCGTTTTCTCGTCGCCGGCTTCGGGAGGCTTGATGGCGGTGTCGCGGTAGTCAAAGCGCGCCGGATCGCGCTCGATCTTCCACAATGTGTAACGGAACCAGCCCCAGACCGTCAGGTAGCTGACAATCCAGCGTGCCACGTAGGCCGCATTTCGGGAATAGAAGACGACGGGGTGTTCCAGCCCTCTCTCGGGGCGCCGGTCGCTGCGGGCACGCATCGGCAGAATGCCGCCTTCCTGGCGGTAGTGGCGGAAGCGCCCGCGGCTGTAAAAATAATACCAGAACATGATTTTAGCGGTGAATCGACGCTTGTTGCTGCCCAGACCAAAGACCCGGCGCAGGACCGTCGCCATGTGCTCGGGCGTGTAATAGGCCTGCCAGGCCGCCTCAAAAGCCTCGTCCCATTCGGTATCCGACATGACCGGATGATGCGAGGCCCGCTGCAACAGGTCGTACTTGTTCATTTCGGGGTCCATCCACTCGTCGGCCTCATAGAGCCCCTTGTGGTCCTCGCTGCCCGGCAGGGGCGTGAGTACATTCAGGTTGAGGGCATCCATCGGCAGTTCGTTCTTGATAATCTCGACATCGCGCAGCACCGATTCCTTGGTATCGAAGGGAAGGCCGATGATATAGCCGCAGCTCAAGAATACCGGGTGTTTCTTCCACGCCAGCAGCATCTCGCGGTACTCGCTGATGCGGTTCTGCTTCTTCTTGGCTGCGGCGAGATTGTCGGGGTTGATGTTCTCCAGGCCGATGAACACCATCACCGTGCCGGCGCGCGCGCATTTCTCGATGAAGTTGGGAATGCGGTGGCACAGGGTATCGACCTGGATGACCAATCGTAATTTCATGCCCTCGCGTTCGCGCAGCTCAATGATGCGATCGAGCATTGCCTCCCATTCTCGGTTGCGCGCCAGGTTGTCGTCGGTGATGAAGAAAAATTCGACGCCGATGGCGTAGCTGCGTCGGATGATGGCTTCCACGTCATCAGGCGTGCGGTAACGACTCTTGCGACCGTGCACGTTGATGATCGAGCAGAAGGAGCACTGGAACGGGCAGCCGCGGCCGAGATCAAAGCTCGACATGCCAGCCAATCCGCGCCGAACGTTCTCATGCAGCACAAATGGCCCCGGCTCTCCAGCGATATTGGGCAGTTCGCTCATGTGGTCGTAGACAGGCTTCAATTCGCCGTTCCAGGCATCGCGGTAGACCTCGTCCAGCCGGCGCTCCTCGGCTTCGCCCAGAAAGAAGCTGACGCCTGCCGCCTGCGCCTCTCTGAGATCGTCGGGCATCTCCGGCAGCATCGCCATGCAACCCGAGACATGGAAGCCGCCAATACACACCGGCAGACCTTCGGCCAGAAATGGCCTGGCGATGTCCATGGCACGCGGGAACTGGTTGGACTGCACACCCACCAGGGCCACGATCGCCCGCCCGCCGTCACGCCTGGCACGGCGGATCAGCCTGGCGATGCGTACCCGCTCGTTGACCTCATCGATGAGCGTAATGCGTATCTCGACATCGGGCCCGAGGATCCGGCGCGCTGCGCAGTCCTCGCTGAGGGTGTACATGCAGGCGAGCGAATTGGACGGCATGATCGAGCGCCACCAGCGGATCGGGTAGCCGTCACGGTCGTAATGCGACGGCCTGATCAGGAAAACGTTGAAAATCCCGTTGGTGGCGGCCATGGCGTGGCGATTGTCCGACTAGTAGCCCGCCCTATTCATGAACCTTGAAGCTGACGGGGATTTCCGGCGCGTAGGCG
>CAZMSA010000218.1:0-5258 GCA_964568825.1 uncultured Rhizobiaceae bacterium
GATGAATCACGCAAACACGCCGATGGGAATCCCCTTCTCAAACACGCTCTTAGTGGATCAATGATGGCACCGATGCTGGCTACTGGTGAGTTCGCTCCGCTTAACGACTATGATCAGATTTATAATGCCGGGCAGACCGTGGCCCATCAATCACACAGGGTCGATGAATGAGAAAAAGGACTATGTGGTGGATCATTCTTGCTAGCGTTCTTGTACTCACTGGAGCGTTATGGGGACCGATCGTGAGCAACGTTGAGCAACCGAAGTACAAAGTCATCGCTACTGACAGGAACATAGAGATTCGCGACTACCCGCCAATGATCGTCGCTGAGGCTGACGTAGCGGGCGAAAGAGACAAGGCAATTAGCGAGGGGTTCCGCACCATTGCCGACTACATCTTCGGTAATAATCTCTCCTCGCAAAAAGTGGCAATGACCGCGCCGGTCACACAGCAGCCGAGCGAGAAGATCGCCATGACAGCGCCTGTAACGCAGCAAGGGGACGGAAACACCTGGCAGGTGCGATTTGTCATGCCATTCAATTATACGATGGAAATGCTGCCCAAGCCCAAAAACCCGGCGGTCAAGCTCAAGGAAATCGAGGCCAAGCGCTTCGCCGTGATCCGCTTTTCCGGCATCGCGGGGGAGAACAGTCTCAAGCGTCACACGGAGGAGCTGAGGGAATACGTACAGACCAAAAAACTAAATCCCCAGGCTACCCCGACTTACGCGTTCTACAATCCTCCTTGGACGCTACCGTTCCTCCGGCGGAACGAGGTCATGATCGAGGTTTCGCGCTAATAGCCTTGCGGCGCTGCAGGCATCTGTCGAAGATCAGAGGCGGATCGTAGCCAGGGCCGCCGATCTGGCAAGGCACTGTGCCTCTTCAAAGAATGGCGCTTCAACACCGGAACCACCGGTGGCCCGATTGACTGCGAGAGCCACTATCCAAAGCGATCGCATTGCCCTGACTTTGCATCTATCAGGGCTTGTCGCCGCGCTTGGTTGACGATCACCGCACAGCAAGACTGATAGGCATGTATTTATCGGCGGTGCGTCTTCGGCCCGGGCGGTCGCGGATGACAACGACCATTCATTTTGGTGCCACGGTCTGGTGATACCGGAGATAGCTGCTGTTCCACGTCGGACTGATGATGAGCTCATTGATGCAGACATGGGCCGACATGGCGGCAACGAACAGAATGGCTTCACCCAGGTCCTCGGGCTGGACCATGCGTGCCCGGTCCTCGGCACTCATCGGGACCGGGCGTTTGTCCATGATCGGGGTCGAGACATCGCCCGGACAGATGGCGCAGGCCCTGATGCCGTTCACGCACTCCTCAAGGTTCAGGCTTTCGGTCATGGCGTTCATGGCGTGCTTGGCGGCGGTATAGGCGGGTCCGGGTATATAACTCACCCAGACGCCGGCCCACGAAGAGATATTGATGATCAGGCCATCGCCCTGCGCCCGCATGGCCGGCAACACGGCCTGAGTGCAATAAAAGGCGCCGTTCAGGTCGATATTGATCACAGCTTCCCAATCGTCCTGGGTAACTTCATTCCAATGACGCTTCGGGACATTGGTGCCGGCGTTATTGACGAGGATGTCCACGGTTCCGTGCTCGGCGGCAATGCGCGCAGCAACATCGGCGACGTTTCCGCGGTTTGAGACATCAAGGATCTCGACGCTCGCCCTACCTCCTTGCCGGATAATGCCGTCGGCCACTTCCTTGAGCGGTTCGGCTCGCCGTCCCGACAGGATCACCCGGCAACCGGCTTTGGCCAGCCGCGCAGCGCCAGCGGCGCCAATCCCCGTACCGGCGCCCGTGACCCAGGCCACGGTGTCCTTCAAATCCCTCATCAGTGTTCTCCCGTTTCAAGAAAGCGCAACCGGGCGCTCACCGTAGAGGGGAACGCATCGCTAACCCCAATCAGTTTGCACCAACTGCATCAATTCCGCGCCGTCAGCATCAAACAACGTGAGCTTCGCTCCATTACGCTTGAACCTTTTTGCTGCCTCAAGCACTTTGAACAGGGCCGTTTCATGGTCCATGACTGGGTCCGGGCAAGCCATGCGCGTAGCCCCCAGCGGACCAAATTCAATCGCGTCGTTGGTGACCCTGTACGAACCAAAAAATCGATTGCAGCCACCGTTGCCGGTAACTCGGCCTTCGGCCTCGAACCGAACAAGGACTTCTGTGCCTGATGGCGATGTTGCACCATCTGCCCAATCAGGACGCCACTCGCTTCCCGCCAGTTCAGCTGATTGTGCCAGTGCTGGCAATCCCAACACCATAAGCGTGAGGGCGACAACGGACGCACGCCACTGCCGACGGCTACTGATTCTTGAGAAGTTGGACATTGACGGTACTCCTGCAACAACAGTTCTGAATGCTGGTAGCCAGCGGCCTTCTCCAGGCAGAAGCCTCGGTTCGACAGGCCGTTGGCAGCAATAATTCGCCAACTCGAATCGAAACATGAGGCACATCAACTGAAGTCTGAACCACTTGAATCGAACTGTGATCTTTCCATCGCAACCGATTCATTCGACTCGACAAATCGGGATCGCAACGACAGTAGCACACCACCGGTAAAGGGAATTGTCAGGCCCCCAATCGCCATGCGGGGCCTGGGGGCGATGATCTGTCAGCAGGCACAGGGCAGAATCTACACCTCGAGAAACCGTTCAGAAAACCGGTCGCGGGCATCGATCGGGCGGACTGGCAACTGGATGTCGCGGTGGTACACCTGCTCTTTGAGCCATGCCAATTCCGACTCACTATCCTCGACGAGGATCCACCAAGCCTTTTCCCTGGTGTCGGTACCCGGGTCCCATCGATAGCCACGCTTTCGCAAGTCATCCTTGGCCTCGAATGGCGCGCCGACGGCTCGGATCAGATGGCGTTCCTTACGCGCGCTTTCGAGCAAGGTATGCAGGGTTCGGTGATGTGATACTGGGAGTTCCAGATTGAGCAGGAACACGCCTGCAAGGCAGTCAGTCAATGCGCGATGTCCATCGAAGAACCAGCCTTGTTGCATCAGGAGGTAGTCGAGCTTGCCAGCGCCAAAGCCTTCTGCTCGCCAGTCGACATCGGCGAATGAGCAGGCCCAGGGCTTTTCGGCAAAGCATGGCCAGAGCCGTTCGAGCATCGGGCGGTCGAATGCGGCATTGTGGGCGATGATCAGATCCGCTTCGGCAACGAGGACTGTCAGACGAGGCCTATCTACGACCTGCCCTCTCACCATCTCATCGGTGATGCCATGCACCAACGACGACTCCGGTGGGATCGGAATGCCCGGGTCACGAAACTGGTCCAGGGCTTGATCTTCATGAACAGCCAGTACCTGTCCGGCTTCGGGGTCGTACTCGAAGGGAAGCAGGGCCACCTCGATGATTTCGTCGCTGTCGAGATTGAGGCCCGTGGTTTCGACATCGACGAACAGGCCATGTCGACACGCAGTCCCAACTCCCGGAAGGCCCCATGACGTGGCCGATTTGATCCGACGCAGCAGGCGGTAGTCGTCATGTGCTTCGAGGATTGCGACTGCATCTGCGATATTTGTCTGCTCGCCCATCAGTCAATTCCAGTGGGCCCCTCAGGGCCCTTTCAAAACGATCGGTTATTTGAGGTCATCCCGTAGATAACCTTGATGACGATGCGAAGCATTTCAGTGAAGTCGGGTCAAGCGTGGTCGACCTCGCATTTCCGAACCCTGGCGCATCCACATGGAACTCGAACCGCACCGGCATAATGCTGCGGCCTGGATTGGTTGTAGCAGCGTCAGCGTGATCGAAGGGAGGTGATGGCCTCAGCATCCCGGATACTTAGTCCACACGCGCTCATGGTCGCTATCGATTTCATCCGAAAGGCGCCACGATTGGAATGTATAAAGATCGTCGGCCATTTCCTCGATGACCGATCGCAGCTCCAACCGCTCCAGCCACTCATCAGGAATGGCGTTCACCCCGTACATGGCCCCAAGCAGGTTGCCTGCGATAGCACCGGTCGAGTCGGAATCACCATCGTGGTTGACGGCGTCGATGACCCCTTCCCGAAAACTCTTCGCCTTCATGGCGCAATAGACGGCAATCGCCAGCGCTTCCTCGGCCACCCAGCCCTGGCCGAGCCGTCCGATGGCGGTAGCGGCAGGGACTTCCGATGTGGCCAGGCTGGCGGCAAGTTCGAGCGCTGCCAGGGTCTCTTCATGCCCGGTTTCCAGCCGCAGGCACGCCACGGCGGTCGCCAGAGCCGCAGACAGCAAGGCACCGTCAGCCAGCGCCATGACGAGCACCGCCAGCACGCCGGCGGGCAGCGAACCGCTCGGGTGGCCATGGGTCAGCAACGCAAGATCTCGCCCCAACTGGAATGCCAGCCGGGGATCCTCGCCAGATCGATATTTCAGGACATAGAGCCCCACCGGGGCCATGCGCATCACCCCGCCACAACCCTTGCTGTCATTTGTTGCCGGCGCGCCCGGTGAACTCATGCTGCGCAGCGCGGCAAGACAGGTGTTGCCGGGCGCGCGGCGGTGATGCAGTTCGGGGTGGCCAACAAGCCAGCCCGGTTCTTGCATGGCGGATTCTACCCGAAAGTTGTCTTTAATGCCTTGCGTGCTCAGCCAGCGCAGGTAGGCATTGGCCGTGATGCTTTTATGCGAGACGATGCCTTTCTCATAGCCCCGAACGTAAGAGCGCAAGAGGCCCTCGGCGGTAAACAGTGTCATCTGGGTATCGTCGGTGATTGCACCCAGGCGCCCATAGGTCGGCGCGTAGTCGGTGATGCCGTTGTCACCAAAACTGGCGAGAATCTCATGGCGCCGCATGAACTCGACCGGCGCGCCAAGTGCATCTCCGACAGCCCCGCCCAGCAGGCAACCGAGGAATCGGCGGTGAAGCGCGACGGCTTGGGCGATTGCCCGGCCAGCTCAACAACCAAGACTCCGCAACGGTCATATCCAGATCGATAATATCTGGCGCATCGGGCTTTGCTGAGGTGTCTCCCGAATATTCTTTTGAAGCCATTGCAGTGCGGCACCCGGATAGATTTGAGCCCCACGTCACGGTACTCGCGCGTGAACGACTTCTGAGTGCTGAAGGCCTCATCACGGCGACTGCTGACACGGAGAGCCGGCGAGGCCGATCGGCGCGTCTGATTCTGAATGATGCCGACGCCGACAACGCCAAAGTCAACGTGCCGCTGGTGAAATTGATTGCGACTGCACACCGGCGGTTCGCTGCACTGGCTGCTGGCGAAGCGT
>CAZMSA010000219.1:0-5253 GCA_964568825.1 uncultured Rhizobiaceae bacterium
CTGACCACGGCGCGCTACTTCACGCCATCCGGCAGATCGATCCAGGCCGAGGGCATCACGCCCGACATCCGCATCGAGGAGAACGTTCCCCCCGACATGAAGGAACAGAGCATGCTCGACCGTGGTGAGGCCAGCCTGCGCGGCCACCTCAAGAACGACGCGATCAAGAAGGAAATGACCGGTTCGTCATCCTATGTGCCCAAGGAAAAGGACAAGGACACCCAGTTGAAGGCGGCCATCGCCTTCCTGAATGGCGAAAAGGTCGAATCCATGCCACTGCCGGGCAGCAACAACGATGCCGCCCAGTCGACCACCAGCCAGACGGACCAGAAGAAGACAACCGAGCCGGCCCAGAACTGACGGTCAGGGGTTACCGGCAAACCATGATAAACGCGGGTCGGGGTCCTTGGGTCCCGGCCCGTTTGTTTAACGAATCGGGCCATGATGCCTTCGGGCTGAGCGCATCGGCTTTTGGCACTGGCGTTGCGGCTTGCGGGTTTCGTCAGACCCCGAATGGAAGATTCGCTCCACCGCGCGGTTCGCTATAATGGCTGTGTCGAATCACTTTGAGCGTACGGGCCCGGCAGGCTCAGGGGGCCAATGGCAGACGAATTGAGACAACCCTTGAAGCGGCGGCGCCTTGGCGATCGTTTCAAGGCGATGCGGCCAACGCCCCTGCTGCTTGCCAGTGTCTTGGCGGCGTCGATCGCCATTGCTGCTGGCACCTGGCTGGCGGTTACCCCCTACCCCATGGCCGGCGAGCCGATGGTGACGGTCAAGCTGGCGCCGCTCTCCGATCCGGTCGAGACCTCCAGCGTCTCCGACGCCAAGAAGGCCGCCGAAGATGCGATCAAGGCCGGCGATCTGGCGCCGGCCGATGCTCCCAAAACAGCCCAGATCACCATCGTCGGCGGTGACGAGGCCTCGCTGCCGCCGCCTGATACCCACGACCAGCCGCTCACCCCGGCGCCGCAGAAGTCGGTGAGCCAGAAGGGCCCCTTCGGCCTGTTGCCGCGCATATCCTCATCCGGCCGCACGCCTCTCGATGTCTATGCCCGCGACGTCGATCCCGCCACATTGGCCAGCAAGCAGCCCAAGGTAGCGCTGCTGATCGGCGGCATGGGCATCAACACCGAGCTCACGCTCAGGGCCATTGCCGAACTGCCCGGCGGTGTAAGCTTTGCCTTTGCTCCTTATGGCAAGAACCTGCAGAAGCTCGTCGACAAGGCGCGCGCTGCCGGCCACGAGGCCTTCCTGCAGGTGCCGATGGAGCCGTTCGGCTACCCGTCCATCAATCCCGGCAAGCGCACCCTTCTGGCGAGCCCATCCAACGCTGACAATCTCGACAACCTGATGTGGTTCATGAGCCGCTTTTCCGGCTATGTCGGCGTCACCAACTACATGGGTGCCCGGCTTGCCGCCGACGATGCCGCTTTGCGTCCGATTCTGTTGGAACTGAAAAAGCGTGGCCTGGTGTTCCTCGACGATGGCTCGGTCTCCAACGGATTTGCCAGCAGCCTCACCCCCTCAATCGGCATCAATTCAGCACGCGCCAGCCTGATCATCGATTCATCGAGCAGCACCGAGGATATCGTCGCCAACCTCAAGCGGCTCGAGGACGAGGCCAAGGGCGGCACCATCGCCCTGGGCACCGGCACCGGCCTCGCCACGACGATTGAGGCCGTCGCCGGCTGGGCGCGCGACCTCAATGCCCGCGGCGCCGTTCTGGTCCCTGCCTCCAGCCTGTTCCGGCCCCGTAGCGGGTGATCGCCATGCCCCGACCCGCATCCGATCCGCAAAAGCTGCCGTATCGAGCCTGTGTCGGCGTCGCCCTCTTCAACCGCCAGGGCCTGGTATGGATCGGCCGCCGCCGTGACAAGCAGAACGATGAGGGCGCCGGCCAATGGTGGCAGATGCCGCAGGGCGGCATCGATGAGGGCGAAAACCCCGCTGAGGCCGCCATGCGCGAACTGCAGGAAGAAACCGGCGTCACCTCGGCCGAAGTGATCGCCGAGGCGCCCGAATGGCTCACCTACGACCTGCCCGCCCACCTCATCGGTATCGCCTGGAAGGGGCGCTATCGCGGCCAGAGGCAGAAGTGGTTCGCCTGCCGCTTTGTCGGCGAGGATACAGAGATCGACATTTCCGGCATCGGCCACAAGGCCGAGTTCGACCAGTGGCGCTGGGTGCCCATCACCGACCTGCCGGACCTCATCGTCCCCTTCAAGCGCAACGTCTACGTCGAGGTGGTCAAGGCCTTCCGGCATCTGGCCGCGTGATCATTCGCTGTTGATCAGCACGATCTTTCCGGTCACCCCGCCTTTAGCCATCAGGGCATGCGCTGCCGCTGCCTCGCTCAAGGCAAAGCGGCGGCTGACATGCGGCGCGATCTCGCCCGCCGCCACGCGCTTCAAGGACGACGCCACGATCCTGGCCTGATGGGCGAGGCGGTCCTGCAACCCCAGCAGCATGGGCGTCAGCATCATGATGTTGTGGAGGGTGAGGTTGCCCACGTAGGCGCTTTCCTCGCCGTCATCGCCGGGGGTGCCCATCAACGTGGCGATGCGGCCATACGGCGCCATGGCCTTGTAGGTGCGCTTCATGACCTCGGGGCCAACATTGTCGAGAGCAACATCGAGGCCCCGGGCCTCGGTCCAGTCGCGGCAGGCGGCAACGAAATCGCCTTCATCGTAGCGGATCGCCAGTTCGGCCCCCAATGAGCGAACGAATTGCGCCTTGGCCGCGCTCGATACCGTCGCGGCGACCCGGGCACCGGCCTTGACCGCCAGCTGCACCGCCATGTGGCCGGTACCGCCGGCTGCGCCATGCACCAGCACGAATTCGCCCGCCTTCACATGGGCGCGCTCGATCAAGGCCTCGAACGCGGTGATCGCCACCAGCGGCAAGGCCGCCGCCGTTGCATCGTCCACCCCGTCAGGAATGGGCGCAAGTTGCGCCTGCGGCACCACGGCATGACTGGCATAGGTCCCCGGTGTCGTGCCGATACCGCCGTTGCAGAAGGCAACCCGGTCACCCGCTTTCACCGCCGTCACTTCAGGCCCGCAGGCCTCCGCCACCCCCGCCCCGTCATGACCGGGAACGAACGGACCTTTGCCCGCCACATAGGGCCCGAGCTCGCGAAAGTACGCATCGGCCGGATTGAGGCTCGATGCCGCTAGCCGCACCAGCACCTCATCCGGACGGCCCGGCCACTTGAGGTCGATGTCACAGGCCTTGAGAACCTCCGGCCCGCCCTTGGCAGTGGCGACCATGGCGGAAATCTTCATGTGTCGGGGTTCCTCAGGCTAGGGCTTTGCCGGCTACTTGATCTCGATCTTGGCCTTGGTCTTGAGTTCGTCCACCACCTCGCGCAGCTTTTGCTGCTCCATGCGCTGGCGCAGGCGAACCTTGACCTGATCGAAGCTGGGCGGCTTCACATCGCGCACTTCTTCCACCTTGATCACATGCCAGCCGAATTGGGTCTCGACCGGCACCTTGGTATATTCGCCGGCCTTGAGCGCGAACGCCGCCTTGTCGAAGGCCGGCACCATGCGTCCGGGGCCGAAGAAGCCGAGATCGCCGCCGCGCGGGCCGGTCGGGCCGGTCGACTTGGCCTTGGCGAGGGTGGCGAAGTCGGCGCCCTTGTCGAGTTGGGCGATGATCGCCTTGGCCTCGGCCTCGGTCTTCACCAGGATGTGGCGGGCATGGATCTCGGTTTGTGACTTGACCTGCTTGAGCATCTCGTCATAGCGCGCCTTGACCGCGGCGCCGGTGATCTGCGGGTCGACCACGTCATGCACATAGGCATCGCGCAACGTCTGGGCCTTGAGCCATTTGAGCCGTCGCTGGACATCGGGGGAGGCTTCCTTGCCGGCCTTTTCCCCGGCCTCGGCCAGGACCTGGGTTTCCACCAGCACATTGACCAGCAACTGATGCCGGCTGGCCTCGGGGACGCGCGCCAGGGCATTACCCATCAGCGCCTCGAGCATCTTCACGTCGGCCTCGACGATCGGCTTGCCATCGACGGTCGCCACGACGTCGGCATCGCCGGCCCATGCCGGTGCCGCCATCGCCAGTGCCATCATTCCGGCGCCGGCCAGCAGCGCCAGGGGTCGGGATGCACGAAATCCCAATGTGAATGCGGTCATCCCGAAACTCCTCTTCCTTTTGACTTCAGCGGCCGGAACGTCCCGGCCCGCACGTGTGGAAATGTTGCTGTATCACAGACGCAAAAGGCGCCACTGTGGCGCCCGTGCCTCCTTTGCAACCTTGCAATCCTTGCTGCCTTACAGCGAGGACTGCAACTGCCGCAAGTGATCGAGCCGCTCCTGGGCGCGCTGGCGCTTGCCGGCGTCATCGCCGGCATCGGCCACGTCTTCCTCGGCGTTCTTGACTTCCTGCGCCAGCCGCTCGCTCGACAGCTCGGCCAGCGGTATGGCCTGTTCGGCCAGCACCGTCAGGCCCTTCGGGTTGACCTCGGCAAACCCGCCGCGCACGAAAATCCGCGTCTCGTGGCCGTCGGTTCCCTTGATGTCGATGACCCCCGGCTTCAGCGTCGACAGCACCGGGGCATGGTTCGGCATGACGGTAAAGTTGCCTTCGGTGCCCGGCACCACCACTTCGGCGACCTCGCCCGACATGAGTTGCCGTTCGGGGCTCACCAGCTCGAAATGTAGTGCCGCCATGTCCATCAGTCCTTTGCTAGATCAACCAGCGATCGGTTGCAATCCGGGCAGCGCCTATCCCTTTGCGCGCTGCTCCAGCGCAGCCTCGAAATGGGTCACCGCCTGCTCGAACTTGTCGCGGCAGCCGGGGTTGCAGAAACCGACCACGCGGCCCTTGTAGAGGCTGAGCGATCCCGCATCGACGGGCTTGCCCGACCACGGACAGGTCTCGTTGACCGCATCCTCGATCCTCAGGTCTGCCCACATGCTCAGGCCGCTTCTGCCGCCAGCCGCTCGGCCTTCTCGATGGCCTCATCGATGGTGCCGACCATGTAGAAGGCAGCCTCCGGCAGATGGTCGTATTCGCCGTCGCACAGGCCCTTGAAGGCCTTGATGGTGTCTTCCAGTGCCACCAGCTTGCCGGGCGAGCCGGTGAACACTTCGGCCACGAAGAATGGCTGCGACAGGAAACGCTCGATCTTGCGGGCGCGGGCAACGGCGATCTTGTCCTCTTCGGAAAGCTCGTCCATGCCCAGAATGGCGATGATGTCCTGCAGCGCCTTGTAGCGCTGGAGGATCTGCTGCACCT
>CAZMSA010000220.1:0-5218 GCA_964568825.1 uncultured Rhizobiaceae bacterium
CTGAGCCTGGTTTTGCTGGTTGCCGGTAGCCTTCTTTTCAGCCGCACGCCGGGCCTTCAGTTCGGCCTGCGCTTGCTTCATCTTGGTGCGCGCATCCTGCTTTTGGGCCTTGGTCAGATCGCTGGATTGGATGAGCTTCCTGAGCGCCTTGATGCGGGCATTCAATGCCCATTTGTCCATTGAGCTCAGGGGCGTCTTGTCGGCAAGGATCTGATTGGCGTTCTGGGCAGCGGCCGGTGCCGGACCGAACAAGTATGGCGCCGGCGCAGCGGCGATCATGAACAATGCAAGCGCGGTGGTTGCGGCCACTGTGCGGTAGGATGACATATATAGGCTACTCCTTGAGGCGGGGGGTGATTCTCTCGCGATTCCTCGAAGCGCAATGTTGCACGCCTATTGCGACAGAAATCCGAGCGATGAATGATGCATCCAATGAGCTAACGGAGATGAACACCAAATGAACAGCATCGACTACGATCAGGCGAGTCCAGAAGTAAGGGCCGTATTTGACGACATCATGGCCACCCGCAAGGTCGCCGACGTCAACAATTTCTGGAAATACATGGCCAATGAGCCGCGCATGCTCAAGCATGTCTGGGAAAGTCTCAAGGAGATCATGGGGCCGGGGCATCTCGATCCCCTGACCAAGGAGCTGGTGTACGTCGCCATCTCCATCACCAACAACTGCGAATACTGCATGGCAAGCCACTCGGCCTCGGCGCGCGCCAAGGGCGCCAGCGAGGAAATGCTCAACGAACTCTATGCGGTGACCGGCCTCGCCAACATGACCAACCGGCTGGCCAACGCCTACAAGGTCCCGGCGGATGAGGCGTACAAGCCGAAATAGCCTGCGGGCTGGCCTCGGCTGGCTGACGATGCTGGTCGTTGTGTCGCCGGCGCTCGCCCAGACGACCATCGACGGCACCAACTGCATCGTTTTTTATCCGACCCCACACAGCGAACTGGCGCGCTGCGCCCGGCTCTTGAGCAAGGACAATCCGCTCAAGGCCACGACCCTTACGCTGTCGCTCATCGGCGATCCCCCCAACCTCGCCCGATCCATCAGGCTCTCGCTGGATGGTGCGCCGCCGTTCCAGGAACTGCCGGTCGAGGCGGCGCCAAGCCTGTCCCCTGTGGACGTCGGCATCCTGTTCGCCGACATGAACTTCGACGGCCTGATCGATTTCGGCGTCATGACGACGGCATCGGGTGGCCCCGAGGGTACCTTCCAATGGTTTGTGTTCGATGCAAAGACGGTGCGGTTCGAATACAATCGCCGGCTGTCGCGGCTGCCCGACCCGCACGTCGATGCAGCGGCCAAGCGGATTGTCAGCGAGCAGCGCGGCCCGCCCGATCGAACCGACACCTACCGCTGGCAGGCCGGCAAGCTGCAACTGGAAAAGCGTGTCGAGAGAGTTTGCAAAAGCGGCCGGTGCACCTGCAAATACCTCAAGCCGCAGGGTCGCGAATTCGTGCTGTTGCGCGCCGGGCCGTGCACCTGAGCGC
Organism: uncultured Rhizobiaceae bacterium; assembly: GCA_964568825.1. GTDB lineage: Bacteria > Pseudomonadota > Alphaproteobacteria > Rhizobiales > Aestuariivirgaceae > CAVVDT01. The sequence continues at coordinate 1,507 of CAZMSA010000220.1, forward strand.
TATCTATTTCTCCGGCTTGTTCTTGCGTATGCCGCGCACGATGGCGGTGATGAGCGGCACCAGTATGGCGGGCAACGCTGCCTCGATCGGGTCGCGGGTGAGGCGCGAAAGCCAGCCAAAGCGGGCCAGAGCGGGGCTCAGTTCGGCTTCCGCGCCCTCGATTGCCGCGCGACGCAATTCAAGCGCGGTGTGCAGTTCCGGCCCCGGCTTCATCGCCAGCGCGATCCCTGCGCAAAAGAGCGCCAGCCCGAGATCGCCCGCCGCGGTGGCGATGGCTGCCCAAAGGGCTCCCCATAGCGGCTGAAGGCCGAAGAACGCCGCCACATTCAACATGCCCACGCCGAGGACGGCAAACAGCGCCGCCATGACGCAAAAAACGCTGCGGCGCATGACGAGGCGCAGCCGCATCTCGGCGATGGTCGATTCCACGCGCAACAGAACGCGAAGGTGGCGAAGGAGGGAGTGCACGACAAACGTCCTTTTCTGAAGTATGCCCGAAATCGTCTAGCGTGGCAGCACGCGGCCGATCAGAATTCCGAGAACCAGGGCCCCCAGGACGCTGGACAGGGGATGGCTGACGACGCTCTTTTCTGTGTCTTCCGCGAGGTCGGAAATCTCACGCGACAACGCCAGCAACTGATCGGTGAGACTGGACGGCTCGTCTCCTGCCGCGCCGCCGCCCTCTGCCTCATCGCTCGCTGCTGGGCCCGAGGAGCGCTCGGCGCGCAATGCCTCAACCTCCCGGCGCAGCGCTTCGACTTCAGCCCTGAGATCCTCATTATAGCTCATCACACGATCCTCGATTGCCGGCGCCGGCAACGTGCCGACCCCTGCCCCCGGTTTGCAGCAACGCAAGACGCCAAGCACCTACCGCATTAACGCGCTTATGCAACATGACGGCAAGCCCGTCCATCGCAATTGGTCAAATGATCAGCCCAGCCATTATCTCCGCCACCCTGTGGATGCGCTCAAGCCGGGTCTTGGGCGCGGAAGTCACGCAGCTGCAAGATCGCATGGCGAAGCGCCGCCACCAGTGGCGTGGCCACGGCCACGCCGGGGATGCCGAACAGCACGCCGAACAGCACAAGGCCGGCCAGGGTCAGCGCTGGCGGCAGTTGCACAGCTTCCTTCTGGATGATCGGCGTCAGGATGTAGGCAATTCCCACGTGAATGACGGTGAACAGCGCGATCGTGATCAACACGCTGGAGACGCCGAGCGGCAGCGCCATGAGGAAGACGGGCACAGCGCCGATGACGGCGCCGAGATAGGGGATGAAGTTGAACAGGCCCGCCTGCACACCCAAAAGCAGCGGGCTCGGCACGCCGATGATGAGCAGCATGATCCATGTCAGCAACGCCAGCACCAGCATCGCCAGCAATTGCCCGGTCAGCCATCGGCGCAGGTACAGGGCCATCTCGTCGAGAACCAGGCCGGCATGGATGCGGTGGCGCCGTGGCAGGAGTTCAACGATGCCTTGCCGGTAGAGGCCCGGATCGGCGGCGACGAAGCCGCCAATGAGCAGGATGATGACGGCACTGCCGATGCCGCCCAGGGCCACGGTGAAGGCGCTTTGGGCTTCGCCGAACAACTGGTGCGGATTGGGAAACAGGAAGCTCACCAAACTGCCGACGGCGCCCGTCGTGGCCCCCTCGCCCGACGGCGCCACGCCAAGCCGGACAATGCTGTGCTCCAGGGCGTGCAATTGTTGCCTCAGGGTTTCGATCAGCACATCGATGCGCTGGGCCACGCTGAAGCCGCTCCACACCAGCAGGCCGGCAACGACCAGCGTCATGGCAACGATGACGATCGCGAGGTTCAACCTTCGCGGCATCGCAAACAACTGCGAAAGGCCGCGCATGCAGGCATCGAGCAGTGCGGCGAACAACAGTCCGGCAAAGATCAGGAACAGTCCGTCGGCCGCCATCCAGGCGAGAAACAGCCCTGCGGCACCCACAAGGACCGTCAATGCCGCCCGCGTTGGTGGGTTTGGCGCCGCTGCAGGTATCGGCTCGGGTGATATGCGGTGCGGATTAGCCACGGGTGTGCGCTGCCTCGGATTGACACACTAGATCGGCATGCAATTGGGTGAAATCACCTAATTGCATAAAAGCTGATCGACTCCAGAATGTTGAGCATGATGTTATCCGAAAAGTGGTTTCCACTTTTCGGCATCATGCTCTAGCAGCCCGCTCGGGACGTGAACAGGACAGGCCAGCACCGCAAGCGTAATGAGCCTAGGGGTGGTTCAGGAACTCCACCCCGAGCTGGTTCACCTTGCGCCAGGCAACGTGACAAGGACGGCGCCCGGGCTGGAAGTCGATCGCCAGATAGAATTCGTCGGGGATGTTGGCGGCGTTGTTGACCATCAGCAAAGCCCCAGTGTCCGACACGTTGCGCAATTTGCACTCAAACGTCGACATCAGGTTGCCGAGGATGATTTTGCCGCCGCGCAGAACGCGTTTTCTATCCGTACCCCGCTTTTTTTCAGCGTCCATGTGCTCGTCACCTCAAGCAATTGGGCCAAAATATCCCAATTCCAGGATGCATTATCGCAGTGAACAATTTCTAAAGCCTTTATAGCCTGTATCCTAGGGAGGCGGCCCTATTCCACGTCCTCGACTGTCTCCGGCCCGCCGCCATGCACCCGCTGGGCCAGCGATGCCTCGATGAATTGATCCAGATCGCCATCGAGGACGGCCGGTGGATTGGTGCTTTCGACCCCGGTGCGCAAATCCTTCACAAGCTGATATGGCTGCAGCACATAGGAGCGGATCTGGTTGCCCCATCCGATGGCGGTCTTGGAGGCGGCCTGCTGGGCGGCGGCCTCCTCGCGCTTCTGCAATTCCAGCTCGTAAAGCCGCGCCCGCAGCATGTTCCAGGCCGTCGCCTTGTTCTTGTGCTGGGAGCGCTCGTTCTGGCACTGCACCACGATATTGGTGGGGATATGGGTGATGCGCACCGCCGAATCGGTGGTGTTGACGTGCTGGCCGCCGGCGCCTGAGGCGCGGTAGGTGTCGATGCGGCATTCGGATTCGTTGATCTCGATGTTGATGTTCTCGTCCACCACCGGATAGATCCACACCGAGGCAAACGAGGTGTGGCGGCGGGCATTGGCATCGAACGGCGAGATGCGCACCAACCGGTGCACGCCGGATTCGGACTTCAGCCAGCCATAGGCATTGTGGCCCTTGACCTGCAGGGTGGCCGACTTGATGCCCGCTTCCTCGCCTGCGTGCTCTTCAATCACCTCCACCTTGAGATCGTGCTGTTCGGCCCAGCGCAGGTACATGCGCTCCAGCATGGCCGCCCAGTCCTGGCTTTCGGTGCCCCCTGCCCCGGCATGGATTTCAACGAAGGCGTCATTGCTGTCAGCCTCGCCGGATAACAGCGTCTCCAGTTCCAGCTTGGCCACTTCCGGCCGCAAGCCCTCGATCAGCGCTTCGGCCTCGGCCACCACCGCGGCATCGTCTTCGGCCTCGCCCATCTCGATGAGTTCGACGTTGTCGGCGATGGTCTGTTCGAGCCGCAGAACGGTCTTGATGCGTTGATCGAGGTCCTGGCGCTTGCGCATCAGCTCCTGGGCGCGCTCGGAATCGTTCCACAGGTCTGGGCCTTCGGCCTTGGCGTTCAGCTCCGCCAGCTTCTTGACGGCATTATCCCAGTCAAAGATGCCTCCTCAGCAGTGCGATAGACTGCTGCATTTCGTCGATG
>CAZMSA010000221.1:0-5216 GCA_964568825.1 uncultured Rhizobiaceae bacterium
AGCCGCCGCGCCGCATCGAGGTCTACGACAATTCCCACATCCAGGGCGCCAACGCCGTCGGCGCCATGATCGTCGCGGGCCCGGAAGGTCTGATGAAGGGCCAGTACCGCAAGTTCAACATCAAGGCCGATCCTGACGGTACCGGCGGTGACGACTACGCCATGATGCGCGAGGTCCTCACGCGGCGGTTTTCACGGCTGCTGCGCGAGCATGGCGACCAGCGCGACGATGACGAGGCGGAAACGGCAATGTGGCCCGACCTGGTGCTCATCGACGGCGGCGCGGGGCAACTGAAGGTGGCGCAGGAGGTGCTGGCAGAACTGGGCGTCGACGACGTGGCGGTCGCCGGCATCGCCAAGGGGCCGGACCGCGATGCGGGCCGTGAGCATTTCCATTTGCCGGGAAAAGCCTCCTTCATGCTCGATTCCCGCGACCCCGTGCTCTATCATGTGCAGCGGTTGCGTGACGAAGCGCACCGTTTCGCCATCGGCACCCATCGGGCGAGAAGGGCAAAGACAATCGGCGCCAATCCGCTGGATGAAATCGAAGGCATCGGCGCCAACCGCAAGCGGGCCCTGCTCAAGGCCTTCGGTTCGGCCCGCGGGGTGGCGCGGGCAAGTGCCGGCGACCTGGCGGCGGTGACCGGCATCTCCTCGGCGCTGGCGACCAAAATCTACCGGCATTTCCACGAGACGCGCGAATGAGCCAGGCGACGCAAAAGACCGGGCAGCCTGCAACCCCGGCGGCAGCCGCGGCGGTAAACTGGCCCAATATCCTGACCTACGGGCGCATCGCCGCGGTGCCGGTAGTGGTGGCGCTGATCATGTACGGCAACGACCGCTCGCGGTGGCTGGCGCTCGGCATCTTCATCCTTGCGGCCATCACCGATTTCCTCGACGGCTATCTGGCGCGGCGATGGAAGATGCAGTCCTCGCTGGGGCGCATGCTGGACCCCATCGCCGACAAGCTGCTGGTCGCAGCGGTGCTGCTGGTGCTGTCCGGCGACGATACGCTTGCGGGTCTCAACCAGTGGGCGGCGATCATCATCTTGTGCCGCGAAATCCTGGTATCGGGCCTGCGCGAGTACCTGGCCGAACTGCAGGTGTCGGTGCCGGTGACGCGACTGGCTAAATACAAGACGGCGGTGCAGATGGTGGCCATGGGCTTTCTCATCGCCGGCCCTGCCGGTGACAAGGTTCTCGCCTACAATACCCTGATCGGCATCGCCGGCCTGTGGGTGGCAGCGCTCCTCACCCTTTATACCGGCTTCGATTATTTCCGCGCCGGCATCACCCATCTGACGGAGGACTGAAGAAGTGCGTATCCTCTATTTCGCCTGGGTCAGGCAGCGGGTGGGACACGGCCAGGAACTGGTCGATCTCCCCGCCGACGTGGTGACGGTCGGCGATCTCATTGCGTGGCTCAAGGGCCGCGATGAGGGCTATGAGGCGGCGTTTGCCGACCTCAAGGCCATTCGCGCCGCCGTCGATCAGGAGCATGTGGGCCTCGACCACCGGCTCGACGGCGCCCGCGAGGTGGCGTTCTTTCCGCCCGCCACTGGCGGCTAGATCAGCATGCAATTGGGTGGAATCACCCAATTGCATAAAAGCTGATCGATTCCAATATGTTGAGCATGATGTTGTCCGAAAAGTGGTATCCACTTTTCGGCATCATGCTCGAGGCTACTTGGTGATCAGCGCGGCCTCCAGGATCTTGTCGCGGCCGTAGACGTCGCGGCGGAAATTGACGGTGCCGTCCTTGTCCACCCAGGCGGTGAGATAGGTGACGTAGACCGGTACCGGTTCCTTCAGGTCGACGATGCGCTGCTGGCCGGAATCGACCTGCGCCTTGATCTGGTTCATGGTCCAGCCCTGCGGCCCGAGCAGCACCTCGGCCAATTGCTCGGGATACTGCACCCGCATGCAACCGTGGGAGTAAAAGCGCGAGTCCTTGCTGAACAGGCTCTTCGACGGGGTGTCGTGGATATAGACGTTGTACTTGTTGGGGAACATGAACTTGATGTGCCCCAGGGCATTCTTGTCGCCTGAATCCTGGCGCAGCCGGTAGGGCACGCGCGTTACGGCGTTCCAGTCGACGCTGAACGGATCGACCTCGGTGCCACTTGTCGTCAACAAGCGGATGTTGAGGCGCTGCAGCGCTGCCGGGTTCTGGCGCAACTCGGGCAGGTATTCCTTGTTGGCGATGCTGGACGGCACGTTCCAATAGGGGTTGAAGACGACATAGCGCATCTTCTTGGTGAACACCGGGGTCGAGTGGAAGGGCTTGCCGACCACCAGGCGGGCGGTGTGGATGGTCTTTTCGCGTTCGCCGAGCATCTCGACCACCTTCAGTTCCTGATCGGCGAGGTTGACGAAGACGAAGCGCTTGCCCGGGTCCTCGGTCATCCAGCGGCGGCGCTCCATGTTGACGACAAGCTGGTTGATGCGATCGCCCACCGGGACATTGATCTCGCCCAGGGTTTCAGGGCCGACGATGCCATCGGCCTTGATGCCGTTGCGCATCTGGAAATGCTCGACCGCCGCCTTGAGGCCATCGTCATAGGTCTTCGAGGTGAGATCGGCGGTCTGCGCCAGGTCGCCTTCGGCCGACAGCCTGAGGCGAAGCACCGGCACGCGGTCGCTGCTCATGCCGGGCTTGAGGGTGGGGCCGGCCGCTACCTTGGGCCAGCCTCCCTGGGCGGCGATCTTGCGGTAGCGCGCCAAGGCGTCGACCATGCGCCAGTAGCGCGGGCTCTTGGGCGCCAGGGAATGGATATAGGGGCCCAGGTCGGCGGCCTGCTCGGCGCCGTCGATCACCGTCAGGGGCCCGGTTCCCGAAGGGCTCAGGTGAATGTCGGAATTGACCTCGGACGGCACCACTCTGCCAGTGGACAGATCCTGGGCGTAGTCGACGAACACCGTCGACAGCAGGAGATCGAGCTCGGCCAGCACTTCCGGGTTGGTGCTGGTGATGCGCTGCTCGATGTCGGGAATGGAATAATCGGCCGGATTGAGCCCCTGGTCGGCGGCATTCTTGAGGTACGTGAGCAGCACCTTGGCCTTGGTCTTGGCGCCGTTGTCGCGGGTCCAGATGGGCTTGAAGCTGCGGCCCTGATAGAAGGTGAAGATCTGGAACAGCTTTTGATCGTCGCTGGTGTGGCCGAGCGTGGTCTGGCCGCTGGTGATGAACTGCTTGATGGCATCGCCCACCGACTGGTTGTTGCCGGCAAGGACCGGCATCGCCATGAGGCCGATGATGAGGGCGGCGGCAATGAACAAGCGGCTGAAACCTTGCATGGGTTGCTCCTTGGCGTTCGGACGGACCGGCGATTCAGGCGTTATAGCAAAATAGCGCGTGCGGCGGATTTGTCGACTAGATCAGCATGCAATTGGGTGTAATCACCCAATTGCATGAAAGCTGATCGATTCCAGGAAGTTGAGCATGATGTTATCCGAAAAGTGGTTTCCACTTTTCGGATAACATCCTCTAGCCTCAGGCGGCATCGGCGGCGATGAGATGAGCGGCCTTTTCGGCCACCATCATCACCGCGTTGCAGATGTTGACGGTGACCATGGCGGGAAAGACAGAGGCATCGGCAACCCGCAAGCCGGCGATCCCTTTGACCCGAAGATCGGGGGTGACGACGCTGAGCGGATCGCCGGCGGCACCCATGCGGCAGGTGCCGCAGGGGTGGTAGACGGTCTCGGCGGTGTCGCGGGCATAGGCAAACAGAGCCGCATCGCTGTCGACGGCCGGCCCCGGTGCGATCTCGCGCTTGAGCCAGCGGGCGAGCGCCGGGGTGGCGACGAGACGGCGGGCATGGCGCAGGCCGGCGATGAGGATCTTGCGGTCGTAGCCCTCAGGATCGGTGAAATAGCCAAGCTCTATGGAGGGCTGGATGCGCTGGTCGGGGGAGGCGAGGGCAACGCGGCCGCGGCTTTTCGGCCGCGCCACGTTGGGCGAGATCTTCACCCCGTGCTCGATACCACCATAAAGGGTGCGGCCGATATGCTTTTCCCTGAGGCGCAGCACGAAATGATAGAGCACATCGGGGGCCGGGGCGTCCGGCTCGACGCTGAGGAGCAGTGTTGCCTCGCATGGCGTCAGGCGCCAGGGCGGGGCGGGCGTCTTCAGTTCAAAGGCGATGGAAGCGGCGACATGGTCCATGAGGTTCTCGCCGATGCCGGGCAGATCGGCCATTACTTCGATGCCGTGGCGCTTCAGATCGGCGGCCGGCCCGAGGCCTGAAAGCATCATGAGATGCGGGCTCTGGATGGCGCCGGCGGCAAGGATCACCTCGCGGCGCGCGGCGATCAGGCCGCGGCTGGTTTCGGCCCCGGTGGCGCGGCCATTGGCGATGGTGAGGCGACGGGCATTGGTCTCGGTCCACACCTGGAGGTTTTGCGGCAGCCGCGACAGGGGATGCAGCAGAGCGATGGACGAGGACTGGCGCAGATGCCCCTTGACGTTCAGGGGAAACCAGCCGGTGCCGGCCCTGACGGTACGGCGAAAATTGGTTTCCAGCGCCCCGAGGGCGATGGCTGAGTCGATGAAGGCGCGGCTCAGGGCATTGCCCGGCGGGGCTTCTTCGATGCCAAGGCTCGAACGGACGCGCTCCAGGTAGGGGGCCATGGCCGCTGCCCCCCAGCCGGTTGCGCCGGCCGCCGCCCAGCTTTCGAGGTCTCTGGCGGGCGGCTCTATGAAGGCGCAATCGTTGTGGTTGGCGCAGCCGCCCAGCATGCGGGCGCGGGCATAGGCTATGGGGCCGTGGCTGCCGGGAAAGGGGAGGGCCTCAAAGCCCCAGTCGTAGCTTTCATCCTGTTCCGCAAGGCGCGACAGGTCGCAGGCGACGGGATCGCCCTCGTCGGGCTTGCCGGCCTCGATGAGGATGACCTGGGCGTTTGTCGAGTCGGCGAGGCGGCGGGCGAGGATGCAACCGGCAGCGCCGCCGCCAATAATGAGATAATCGCAAGTGGTGACCATGGCGGCCACTGTGGCACGCTCCGGCCGGTGGAGGAAAGTCCGGCAAAAGCCAACCGGCCCGGAGGGAGGGCCGGGCCGGTTGCCGAGTTTCTGAAGGCGCTGCTCGCCGGATGGGAGGTGGTTCGGAGCGGTGGGGGCGCGCTCGGGGGTTATCCGGTGGCGGGCGCCTTCAGATGGGGTTCAGGCTCAGTAGTAGTTGCAGATGCGCTTGAAGCGCGGCACCTGGATCCAGC
>CAZMSA010000222.1:0-5192 GCA_964568825.1 uncultured Rhizobiaceae bacterium
TTATCCGCGTTCATGCCCAACATCGAGGCCGAATTGGGAATGCTTCTCATGTGTCTGGCGGCAGTGCCATTGCTCTGGGTTTCAATCAGGCAAAATTCTGGGCGGTGCGCCCCATGACGGCGGAAGGTTGATGGCAGGGCACAATCAGAGGCCCCTCAATAAACGGAAACTCATCCACTGTCGCTCTATCGGTACGTAAGCGGATTATCGGGGCTACCTCATCCATGAAGCATAGTGCCACACCGCAGACCAGCATCAGGTCATCGGGCGGATTGAGGTGATTGGCAACAAAGACGCACCATTGCCGCCAAAGCTGCTATTTTTCGCCGCGCCGCGTGGCTCTGGCCAACCCCATTCATGGCTCACTGATAAACTGAAGGCGCTCCATCGAAGTGCAGAATTGTGCAATTTCGTACGGGTTGTTAACGGCTCGTTAACCATCAACCGGCCTATCCTCGGGGTATGAGAATTGATGTCCCGACATGATTCAGTCTTCCCGCAGCACGCTGAGATTTCGCGGCCGGTCGTACCTGGCCATGGTTCTGGTTCCGCAGATTCCGTTGCGGACCTGGCTGGCCGATGTAGACACCTGGCTTGTCCGGTCACCCGGATTTTTCGCCGGAAAGTCACTCGTCGTTGACGTGACAGGGCTCCCTCTCACACAGGATGATTTCGTCGCCCTGCTGGCGGATTTGAAGGAGCGGAAAATCAGCGTTCTTGCCGTTGAGGGCGCCGATCCTGACTGGTTGACCGACGGATTGCCCCCGCTTCTGACCGGTGGCCGCAATGTCGGCGCCGAAGCCACGGCTGAAAACAGTCGGCGAATGACCACGGCGAGCGACTCGCCGCGCTCATTGGTCCTTCAAATCGATGCTCCGATCCGCTCCGGCCAGTCAATCGTGCATCCAGACGGCGATGTCATCGTGGTTGGCTCCATTGCCTCGGGGGCCGAAGTGACTTCGGCCGGTTCGATTCACGTTTACGGGGCCCTCCGCGGAAGGGCATTTGCTGGGATGTACGGCGACAAACGGGCGCGCATCTTCTGCCAGCGCTTGGAGGCTGAGCTTATTGCGGTCAATGGGTATTACAGGATCGCAGACGAACTGGACCCGCGCTTCCACAAAAAGCCGGTCCAGGCATGGCTTGACGGCGAGAACTTACGGGTTGCAACGCTGGACTGAGGAAGGAGCAACTGAAGATGGCCGAGGTTGTGGTGGTGACATCGGGTAAAGGCGGGGTTGGGAAAACAACGTCGACGGCCGCATTGGGTGCGGCTTTAGCCCAGTTCGGGCAGCGCGTGGTGGTCATCGACTTCGATGTCGGACTGCGCAATCTGGATCTAGTGATGGGGGCTGAGCGCCGTGTTGTCTACGATCTGATAAACGTCACTCGGGGTGAAGCGCGACTCTCACAAGCCTTGATCCGGGACAAGCGCCTCGACACGCTGTTCCTTCTGGCGGCATCCCAGACGCGCGACAAGGACGCACTCAGTGAAAAGGGAGTCGAGCGCGTCATATCTGAGTTGCGATCTGGATTCGACTGGGTCATCTGCGATAGTCCCGCCGGCATCGAGCGCGGCGCAGCGTTAGCTATGCGTCACGCCGATGTGGCCGTGGTAGTGACGAATCCAGAGGTATCGTCGGTAAGGGACTCTGACCGGATCATCGGCCTTCTCGATTCGAAGACAGTCAAGGCCGCCAAGGGTGAAGAAGTGGAGAAGCATCTCCTGCTGACCCGGTACGATCCCGCCCGGGCAGGAAGGGGCGATATGCTGAGTGTGGACGATGTCGTCGAAATTCTCTCCATCCCACTGCTTGGCATTATCCCGGAAAGCAAGGAAATACTGCGGTCGTCGAATCTTGGCGTCCCGGTCACGATCAACGAGCTCTCGAGCGAGCCGGGCCGTGCCTACATGGAAGCGGCACAGCGGCTGAACGGGGAGGAGATAGCCGTGACAATGCCGACCGAGCGGCGAAACATCCTCAACAGGCTCTTCGGTCGGAGGGCGGCATGACCTTGCTGGATTTTTTCGTCCGTCGCCGCACGGCGCCGATTGCACGGGAGCGCTTACAGATACTGCTGACGCACGAGCGTATGGCCGGAAGCGATTCGAATCTGGTTACAGTGTTGCGCGAAGAAGTCCTCGCCGTCATCGCCAAGCACGTGACCATCGATCCTGACAAGGTTGAAGTGCGGCTGGAGCGTGGCAAGGTCGTTTCGGTACTCGAAATCGAGGTCGAGGTTCCCAATCCGCCCGCCGGACGAACGCTCGTTACAAGCAAGCGGCGCAGAAAGGCTGCGGCCTGAAGGGCCACTTGCCGATGGGCTTGTGCCACCCAAATCCCCATCCCCGCAGCGATCGTATCTGCGGAAGCTGTTTAGTCATGGCCAGGCGCGTTGGGAATTTGCAGGTCAATAATTTCTGCCGCCGGTACATGTCGCCTTGTGGCCCATCAGGGCCCGCGCCACATCGCGGGCATCCTCGTTGATATCGCGCGTCACCTTGCGGACTGGCGTGTTGGGGCAACATTTTGGCTTGAGAGGGCATACCCGGCAGTCAGGGACAGAGCCGCGGTAGCGAATAACGTGATCGCCGCCGGCATTACCGGTGGTGGTCAACGTCTTGCCCGCCGGACAGGTGTAGACATTTTTTTGTCGATTGAAGGCAAAATCCTCACGCGAGAACGTGCCGTCGGTTCTCCAAGTGCGCCAAAATCTCGCTCCGGGCAGCCTCAACATGTCCGGCAGCGACAGCATCGCATGCGCCCGTCACCTCTCTCCTGGCATTGCGCCCAAGCCCGAGCCTAGCCGCAACCGGCCAAATGCGCAGGCGTCACTGTGCCGTATAGCCTCCGTCGATCACCAATTCTGTTCCGGTGGCGAACTTGGACTCATCGGACGCGAGGTAGAGCACCGCGTAAGCCACGTCGTCGGGCTCGCCCAGATGACCGAGCGGGTGGCGCGCCTCCAGTTCGCGGCGCGCCCTTTCGACGTCGCCATCCTTGTTGATGTCGCGCGCGATATGCTCCAGGAAGCCGTCGACCATCTTGGTCGCGATGAAACCCGGGTGCACCGTGTTGACGCGGATATTGTATTTCTTCTCCGCGCAATATAGCGCCGCCGAGCGGCTGAGCAGCACGATCCCGGCCTTGCTGGCGTCATAGGCAACCATGCGGCTGTCGCCCACCATCCCCTCGATCGAGGAGATGTTGACGATTGAACCGCCGCCGGTCTTCTTCATCGCGACAATCGCGCGCTGGGTACCCAGCATAGCGCCCTCGAGGTTGATGCTCATCACCCAGCGCCATTCCTTCAACGTCACCGCTTCGATGTCCATACCGGCGCCGACCCCGGCGTTGTTGACAAGGACCGACAGCTTGCCGAAACGTGTCACGGTTTCGGAGATCGCCCGGTCCCAATCCTCCGGCGCACTCACGTCGTGTTCGAGAAATATCGCCTCGCCGCCGGCATTGGCAATCTGTTTCATCACCGCTTCGGACCCGTCGGTCTTGCGGTCGGTCAGCACTACTTTTGCACCTTCACGTGCCAGCATCACAGCTATCGCCGCGCCTAGACCCCGCCGTGCGCCGGTAACCAGCGCAACCTTGTCCTTGGTCCTGTCAACCATCTTGGCCTCCTGTCAGTTAGAGCGTTTCGAGCGTTAGCGCGATCCCCTGGCCCCCGCCGATGCAGAGCGTCACGCCGCCGCGGCGGATGCCATCACGGCGCATCGAGTGCACAAGGCGGCTGGTCAGGATGGCTCCGGTCGCGCCGATCGGATGGCCGTGGGCGATGGAACCGCCCTCGACATTCACATGCTCGGGATCGATCTTAAGCTCGCGCATCACCGCCAGAACTATGGCGGCGAAGGCTTCGTTGATCTCCCAGCGATCCACATCGCCGACCTTCCAGCCCGCGCGCGCCAGCGCCTGCTTAACCGCCGGCACCGGGCCGAGGCCGAAATAGCCCGGCTCGACCGCTCCGACCCCGTAAGAGACCAGCCGCGCCATCGCCGCGATCCCGTTCTTTTCGGCCCAGCCGCGTTCGGCGACGATCATCGCCGCGCCCGCCGAATTGAGCCCTGGCGCGTTGCCAGCGGTGATGGTGCCGTCCTTGCGGAAAGCCGGCCGCAGCCTGGCCAGCGACTCCATCGTCGTGTCGGGGCGGTTGTGCTCGTCTTTGGCGAAACTCACCGTACCCTTGCGGGTCTTGATCTCCACCGGCGCGATTTCAGCCTCGAACTTGCCCGCTGCCTGCGCCTCGGCGAAATGCTTCTGCGAGCGCAACGCCCAGGCGTCCTGCTCTTCGCGGGTAAGGCCGAATTTCTTCACCAGATCCTCGGTGTGCCAGCCCGAATGCTCGCCCGAGAAGGCGTCGTTGAGCCCGTCCAAGAGCATGGAATCGTAAATCTCGGCATTGCCCATGCGGTAGCCCCAGCGCCCGCCCGACATCAGGTAAGGCGCGCGGTCCATGTTCTCCATACCGCCTGCGATGGCAGCATCTGCGTGGCCGAGCCAGATCTCCTGCGCGGCACTGACAATCGCCTGGGCGCCCGAGCCGCAGACGCGGTTGATGGTCATGGCTGGAACCTCCACCGGCACGCCGCCGTGAATAGCCGCCTGCCTGGCGGGGTTCATCTTGTTACCAGCCTGAATGACGTTGCCCATGACGACACTGCTGAGTTTCGCGGGGTCGAGATCGGCGCGCGCGAGGACAGCTTTCACGACGGTGGAACCCAATGCGGTGGCAGGTGTTGACTTCAAACTCCCATCGTAAGTGCCGATGGCGGTCCTGACAGGATGGCAAAGGACGACTTCGCGGTTCAGCATACTCCACCTCCTAATAATCAAATTTGTATGGTGCTGCACTGCAGCACGGTGAGGCGCCTTGATTGAGGTCAAGCGGCCGGCTTTCCTCGAGAGCTATCGGGGGCAAGTCGGGTTGCTGTCGCTCTCGTGCCGTTATTCGCCCTGGAGATGGGCATGGTTGAAGAAGATTTCAAACGCACCGCTTCAGGTTTGCTGGCTAGGCATTCCGCACCCTACGGTCCTGGTGACCACAAGCGCGGCGTAACGATGTCCAGCGAGCCTGAAAAGGCGGCCTCCAATGTCCGCTTTGTAGATCAGCAGAATTGCCCTCTGCGGTAGCCGTTGCTCAGACCCTAATCTAACGTCGGCCTTTGGCCCTAAGAG
>CAZMSA010000223.1:0-5145 GCA_964568825.1 uncultured Rhizobiaceae bacterium
CTCTGGAACACCATGCCCATCTTGTGGCGGCGGATGTCGATGAGTTCGGCGGGCGACTTCTTTAAAAGGTCCTCGCCATCAAGCAGGATTTCCCCCGCCGTCGCCTCCACCAGTCGCGACAGGCACCTGACCACGGTCGACTTGCCCGAGCCCGACAGGCCCATGATGACGAAGATCTCGCCCACATGCACATCGAAACTGACATCGACGGCGGCGGGAATATGCTTTTCCGCCCGCATGCGACGCGCCAGTTCGCCGGGATTGATCTGGTAGCCGGCAGAATCGAAATAATAGTTTGGCCGCGGGCCGTAAACCTTCCACACATGCCGGCAGGACAGTTTGACCGGCCCCCTGGCAGCGGTGGGTTCGGCGGTTTTTGCCGTCATGCCAAGCGTCCCCCTGATTGCGCTCCAACCCTGGTAAGCGTATTTACCGGGGCGCAAATCCCTTGCACCCCGGCTGCGTTCGTCGTGGTCATTCGACCGCTGACGGCCTTACATCGTGGCGCCGTCGATCCACGGCTTCCAGACGGCTTCGTTGTTCTTCAGCCACTCTGCGACCACGTCATCCAGCTTGCGCCCCTTGTTGTCGATCTGGAGCATCATCTTGTTCTGGGTGTCGTTGTCGATCTTGATGGCTTCCACCAGCTTGTAGGCGGCCGGCCACTTGTCCTTGAAGCCCTTCCACACAACCTTGCTGATATGCGCCTGGGCAAAGCCGCAATCGTTGACCTTGTCGGGGTACATGCCGAGCTTGGGGTCGGTACCGCATTTGTCGCTGTAGGCCGGCAGTTTGATCCAGTCGAACTTGTACTCGGCATGGATCCAGTGCGGTGCCCAGAACATCATCAGGATCGGCTGCTTGGCGGCATAGGCGCTCTTCAGTTCGGCGATCATGGCGCCTTCGGAGCCACCGGCAACCGGCTGGAATGGGATGCCGGATGCCTCAACCAGATCCTTGGAGCGCGTGCCCCAATCGGCCGGATAGGTGACCAGGCGACCCTTTGGGAAGGTCTCGGGCGTCGCAAACGCCTGGGCGCATTTGACCAGCGCCTTCCAGTCCGGCAGGCCCGGACATTTGTCGTTCATGTAGGGCGGATACATCCAGCCCTCGTGCGGCACCAGGCCAAGCGGGCCGACATTGACGATATCGCCGGCGGCCAGCGCCTTGGGATAGATGTCGCCGACATTGTTGTCCCACACTTCCGGCTGCAGGTGCAGGTTGCCCTGGGCGATGGCCGCGAACTGCGGCACCGCGCCGGCGGTGACGTATTGGACGTTGTAGCCCATCTTCTTCAGGAGTGCGCCGGTGAGGTGGGCCGAGATATGCTGGCCCGTCCACTCGTTGATGGGAATCCTTATCGGGTCGGTGGATTCAGGAACGCCGGCCATGGCAGCCGGCAGGCCGGTGATCGCCATGAGTGCGGCGAACACAAGGGCCGTGAGGATATTACGCATGTAGTCAGTCCTCCCTTCGGACAGTAGTTGCGGCGGAATTTGAGGCCAGGCGGAACCGTTCAGGCTCAAGTGTCGCACGGGGCCGCCCCGCCGTTGTCATTGCCCTCACAGGCTAAGCGGTGTGACAGTGCCGCGTCAATCGGATTGAACGGGCGGAACCAAATGGCAGCGGCAGGTGGTGAGGGGGCAGCGGAACGGCCGGCAAGCGCGCTGGTTCCGGTGCTGGCAGTGCTGGGATCAAGCGCCATATGGGGCCTTTTCTGGGTGCCGCTACGCTATTTCGCCGCCCACGGCGTCTCCGGTCTGTGGTCGACCCTCGTCATCATGGGCCTGCCGGTTCTCATCATCGTGCCGCTGGCCTGGTGGCGCGGCGAACTGAAGCGGCAGCATGCCCTCAACCTTGCCCTGATCGGCTTCGGTGGTGGGGTATCGCTGGCGCTCTATGCCGCGGCCATCGTCTATACCGACGTGGTGCGCGCCATCGTCCTGTTCTACCTGATGCCCATCTGGACGGCGCTTTACGGCCTGGTGGCGCTGGGCGAACGGGTGCGGCCGCTGCGCGCCCTGGCCATCGCGCTGGGCCTCTGCGGCTTGTGGCTGCTGCTCGGCGGGGCAACCGGCTGGCCGATGCCGCAAAATCGCGGCGACGTTTTCGGGCTCGCCGCCGGCATCGTGTTCGGCATCACCATGGCGTGGATCCGGCGCACGCCGGCTGTCGGGGTGTGCGCCAACAATGCAGCACTCTATGTCATCGGCTTTGCCTTTACCCTGCTGCTGACCATCCTGTCGCCAACCGAGATGGCGCGCATGCCGGACGCCGCAAGCCTCCTGGCCATCCTGCCGCTGGCGCTGGTCGTCTGCTGGCTCCTGGCGCTGCCCTCCAATCTCGCCCTCTACTGGGCGGCAAGGCATATCTCGCCCGTCACCACCGGCATGCTGATGATGTCGGAAGTGGTGGTCGGCACGTTGTCAGCGGCGCTCATCATCGGCACCCGCATGAGCCCGCCCGAAATCGCCGGCGCCGTGCTGGTCCTGGTGGCCGTGGTCATCGACCTCGCTTCGCAACGCCACCGCTGACGGTGGCGGTGGCCCTGCGCATGTGCCATCCTCCGGGCCCCGACCGGAAGTGATGGATGGAGTTGGATGCCGGATAATGAGAGACCCGACTGGAGCGACCTTGCCGCCGAACTCGACCGCTGGGCCGCCGCCGGCCGGGTGGCGACCTTGTGGTGGCGCGACGACGATGCCGCCTGCCTGACGCCGGCGCTCGATCGGCTTTGCGGTCTGGCGCGCCGGCACCGGGCAAGCCTGCATCTGGCGGCTATCCCGGCAAGGCTGGCGCCCGACTTCGGCCCCTGGCTGAATGACCGGCCCCGCGTGCGCATTCTTCAGCATGGCTATGCCCATACCGACCACGCCCCGCCGGGCGCCGGCAACTGGGAACTGGGCGATCACCGCCCGCCCGAAACGGTGCTGGGCGAACTCGGCGAGGGCCACCGCCTGCTGCGGACAGCGACGGGTGAGCGCTTCCTGCCGGTGCTGGTGCCGCCATGGACGCGCATCGCCCAAAGCCTCGTTCCGCGTATCGGCGAGGCGGGCCTTGTCGCCCTGTCGATGGAAGGCCAGCGGGCAGACCGCTTCGCTGCGCCCGGCATCGCCACCTTCAACGCTCATTGCGACCCGATCAAATGGAAGGGCGGGGCGCATTTCACCGGCACCGGCAAGGCACTGGACGAGATCGTGAAGCATCTTGTGGCGCGACGTACAGGCGCCGCCGACGCCGATGAGCCGACCGGCCTGTGTACCCATCACCTCGACCATGACGAGGCCACATGGGAATTCGTCGAGCGCCTGCTGGCTGCAACAACGGCCCACGCGTCGGCGCGCTGGATCGACCTCGCCGAGGTCATGGAGATGGCGGCATGATCGCCGTGCGCTGGGCGAAAGGCTCCGAGCGCGGCACCGTTCAGGCCTGGCTGGCCGAGCGCATGCCCAAGGTCCCCTTCGAGCGCTGGGGCAACATCCTCGATTGCCGCTGGACGCCGGGCGAGGACCGCTATGGCGTGGTCGTGACGCGCGACGGCGAACTGGCCGGCTTCCTCGGTATCGTCTTCGCCGACCGGGTGATCCGGCAACAGACCCGGCGCACCGGCAACATTACCTCGTGGTTCGTGGAAAAGGGCTTGCGCCGTGGCGGTCTCGGCCAGGAGATGCTCGACCTCATCACCTCGCCCAAGGACGTCACCTATACCGCCACCAGCCCCAACATCCGCTCCGGCTCGCTGCTCGCCAAGATCGGCTGGCAGGAGATGGAGGATAAGCGCCTCTACTGGGACCGCTCCGATGAGCCCGCGACCGCCACCGTCATGGCGCTCGGCAGCATGGACGAGGCGGTGGGCGCGCCGGGTCTCGACGATGGCCAACGCCGCATCCTCGCCGATCACCGCGGCCTCAAGGCCGAGGCCCACCTCCTTGATGCCGGGGCTGAAGGTCGCTGCCTGCTGGTGAGCTATGTAAAGCTGAAGGGCGAGGACATCGCCCACCGCGAGATCCTGCACGCCGGCGACCGGGCCCTCCTCGGGCGCCACGCGCGGGCTTACGCCAACGCCGTGCTGCCGCGCGACAAGGCGGTGCTGTCGCTCGACAGCCGCTTCGTTGCGCCGTTGACGCGCGCCGACCGTGAGGCGCCGCTGGAGATCAACCGCTATTTCCGCCCGCATGACCTCGAAGCCGGCGATATCGACTTCCTTTATTCGGAAGTCCTGCTGCTCGACCTCAAACTCTATTGATGGCCCGCCCGCCATGCAGTAAGCCTCGGACGAGACCGGTGGTGTCAATTTTGCATTAGAGGGGAGACCGCGATCATGAATAACAGTCTCGTTGCCGCCATGTGGCCGCAGAGCCGCTCGCTCATGGTTCAGGCCCTGCTGGTCGTGGCCGGGAGCCTCGTTCTGGCCGCCTCGGCGAAGGTGCAGGTGCCGTTCTGGCCGGTGCCCATGACCATGCAGACGTTTGTCGTGCTGATGCTTGGCGCCACGCTGGGCGCCCGCCTCGCCGGCGCCACCGTCCTTGCCTACCTCATCGAAGGCGCTGCCGGCCTGCCGTTCTTTTCCAGCGGCGGTGGTCTGGCTCATCTGGCGGGACCGACCGGGGGTTATCTGGTGGGCTTTCTTCTAGCCGCCGTGCTGGTCGGTTGGCTCGCGGACCGAGGTTACGGCCGCAGCATCATCACCACGCTTTTTGCCTTTCTCGTGGGCGAAGTGGCCATCTTCGCGCTGGGGGTGGGCTGGCTTTCCACCTTCACCGGTGCCGGCAAGGCCGTGGCGCTGGGCGTCACGCCGTTCCTCCTGGCCGAGGCCCTGAAGGTGGCGCTTGCCTGCGCGCTGCTGCCGTTCGCCTGGAAGCAGGCGGCGAAATAATCGGCGGTCATTCAGCCGTCTGCTCAAATCATCGGCGCGCTGATCCCTCTCAGCCGTCATGCCGGTACTTGATGCCGGCATCCATTCCGCTGGCGCAGCGGCTGGTTGAGGGCCTGGCGGAATGGACCACGGGATCAAGTCCCGTACTGTGGACGCCGCAGAAATCCGCCACTCCCACTTGGGGATTAGAGGCTTGAAAGGCGGTATTGCTTCGTGATTCTGCGGGCTTAGAGCGTGTTTGAGAAGGGGATTCCCATCGGCGTGTTTGC
>CAZMSA010000224.1:0-5137 GCA_964568825.1 uncultured Rhizobiaceae bacterium
AATTGCCGACCATGCACTAACATTCAACCCGGACCACTCAGTGGGGGCAGCTCAGTTCTGCCGACTTTGTCGAATCCCTAGGCAATTTTAAGCTAATTTTTGACCATGTGGTTACTCGATATAAACGTTGCTAGTGGGTTAACGGAGCCTTTATCCAAATCTCGTGCTAAATTGTGCATTACCAATCAAGGTTATCAATTGCCTTCAACCTAAAGGTAATTGCCTGCCATCTGGCAGTGGACTTCACGCGGTGAATGGGAACGGCGCGCAACAGGATCAGAGTAAACATGATACGATTGGAAGACTTCAGTCCCAACGCTGGCTCGCCCATTAACTCGCCCCTCGGCCTGAATGCCGACAAGGGCCCGAGGCGACCGGCAATTACCAACCGGGAACGGATCGGCAAGGCGCTTGAGCTCTTGAAGACAGGCCTCATGCCCTTCATCAAGCGTGAGATGCACATGAAATACGGAGACAAATGGGTCTCCGAGATAAATAACGTTCGCGGCGATATGAGCGGACAGCTGGACTACATGGAACGCCATTGGGGCAAGGTGTTCAGCGAAACGCTTGGCGACGCCGAACTCGACTGTATCAACGAACTCATCGATGTTCGAAACCGTCTGTCCCGGCAAAAATCCTTTTCTGGCACCGAAGCCGACAGAGCGCTCGATTCGGCGGCGCAGCTGCTGAAGGCCGTTTCGGCGCCTGAAGCCGACGAAGTGGCGAAGATGCGGATGGATCTGCGGCGGCTAATCTTCGGGGAACAGGCACGCAGCGAGCACAGGACAACGGCCGATAAGGCTTTCGAGCGCCGGGCAGTTGCCGGACTGGCGCCATGGCGGGAGGTCGTGGCACCGCACAAGGACGTGACCAGCGGGCTCCACTGGCAGTCTGAATTTGTCGCCGATCTCTGGAAAGTCCATCTAGGCCAAAGTACCGCCGATTACGGCAGTCCCATCGAATTCTTCGATCGCACACTTCTGGTCGCAGGCCTTTCGAAGCTTCTAACGGGCGCAATTCGCCGGCTGCAAGGCGAAGGCGGCGATCCGGTGGTCCTGATCGAGGCGAATTCCGGCTGTGGCAAGACACACGCGCTTCTGGCGCTCTACCATCTGTTCGCGGGCGTAGGAACATGGGATCTTTCAGGCATTGACGCGATTCTTGCCAAGGCGAAGGTCAGCAGGCTGCCGCAACCGGTCAAGCGGGCGGTGCTTGTCGGCAACAAGATTTGTCCAGGCCACGGCGTTACGAAAAACGATGGCACCCTGGTGCGCACCTTGTGGGGTGAACTAGCCTGGCAACTCGGTGGCCGGGCAGCTTTCGAGCGCATTCGCTCTCATGACGAGAATGCGAGCGATCCGGGTGACGAATTGTACATGCTGATAAACGATCACGCGCCATGCCTGATCCTTGTGGACGAATGGCTGCCCTATATGCGTCAACTCCACGACGAGGTGGACTTGCCGGCGGGGGACCTTGAAACCCATCTTTCGTTCGCCCGCACGCTTGTCGGAGCCGCGCGTCGCACCGAGCGCTGCCTGCTTGCGGTCAGTCTGCCGTCAATGGATGTCGAGACATCGGCTTCTGAATGCGCGGACGAAGACTCAAGGGGTCCGCACAGTCGTGCGGTGCTTGCCCGTCTGCGGAATGCCATCGGCGAGACAAATTCAGGTTGGATGCCGGCCAGCACCGAAGAAAATTGCCACATCATCCGCCACAGGCTGTTCGAACCCCTGGCAGAGCGTGAGCGCGTCATACGTGACAGGGTTACGAGCGCGTTCGCCGAATTTTACCGGTCGCACCAGCAGGACTTCCCACCCGAGTGCGGCGACGCCAAATATGAAGGGCGGTTGAAAGAACTCTACCCAATCCATCCCGAGGCCATCGATCAGCTTTATGCGCAATGGTCGACACTGACCAAGTTCCAGCGCACCCGTGGTGTATTGCGGTTCATGGCTTCGGTCATCGGCAGTGAGTGGGAGAATGGCGACCGCAGCCCACTCGTCATGCCCGCCAACACGTCGCTCAATGACCCCCGAGTGCGAAATGAGCTCATGCGGTGTCTTCCGGAGCGATGGGAGCGCACCTTTGGCACCGAAATAGACGGCCCCGAAGCATCGCCCCGGCGCACCGACAACAATGTCACGGAATTAGGCAAATTGGCTATCTGCCAGCGGACGGCGCGCGCTGTCTTTTTGGGTTCGGCGCCGACGGCGCTTGACGGCAGCGGAGGCCTGGACAGACATCGCATCAAGCTTGGATGCGCCGTGCCCGGCGAAATGCTGGCGTTATTTGATGATGCGCTCAGCCGCCTCAGTGGAGCGATCATCGATCCGGACGACGAGGTTGCACACATCGAACCTATCGCCCAACCTCCAGTCCAGCCTGTTGCCCAAGCTGCCGAGAACCGGTTTGCCGAGGGCCAAACTGGGTCATTGAAGCACAAGCTCGATCTTGTGGCGTCAAGGGTTGAGGGGCTCGTGTCGGCCGAAATGGCTCGCCATGACAATGAGGCAGCGATGCTTGCGGTCAGCAAAGGCAATAGTGATTGCGTTCAGAATGAGGAGTCAATTTCTCCGGCGCACGCCATGCCGAAACGCTATTATGGCAGGGTTGCGCTTGGCGCCACTCGCATGGCCCGCGATGCTGGACTGGTATCCGGTGAAGTCATTTTCCAGCTCTCTGGACTTGAAGGCGCCAAAGTGAAAGTGACGCTGGAGATAGCGGTGGAGGTGCCCGACGGCATCCCTGAAAACGTGGTGCAAACCGTAACCGAAAACGCCCGCAAGCTTAAATTCGCCATTCAGGGGTTCGAGACGGAGTGAGTATCTCAGTTTCGAGCGTGCATGCGGGAAATTTGCTACGAGGATGGTAATATGGGTGGCAAGGAAAGCGAAAAGGAGGATTTTCAGGTCCTGCGCGAGTTATTGCTGAAGCCTGTTCTTGAGCAAAGCAAGGTCCGCGATCAGCAGTTGGTGGAATTCGTTGAGCGGTTCGGCGCCAAGCTGACAGCGCGACTACAAGCCCTCGAACAGCGGGTGAGTCAGCTGGCCTCGGAAATCGATAATCGCGACAACGTCGTTTCGGACATCGGCGAAGGAATCGCCACCCTTGCCCAGCAATTGCGGGTGCTTGCCTCCAGGGCCGAAGGCCCTCGGACGGCGCCGCCGTCCAGGCAGCCCACAAAGGCCAAAGGCGTTCAGGCTGAACCCCCATCAGAGGGGCACGCAACAGCCGAAGGCGCTGAGGCTGTATCCCCGTCCAACGAGACAGCTACAGTCGCCGGCGTTCGGGTTGAGACATCGCCCGAGAAAGCCGCAGCAGCCGAAGGCGTTCAGGATCTATCCCCGTCCAAGGAGACGGCTACAGCCGCCGACGTTGGGGTTGAGACATCGTCCGAAGAAGCCGAAACGGCCGAAGGCGCTGAGGCTGTGTCGACGTCCGAGGAACCCACCATCGCCGATAGTGTTCAAACTGTGCTCAAGTCCCGGGGAATTGCAAGAGCCGAAGGTGTGCAGGCTGTGCTTCCCTCCCGAGGATTTGGATAGTCGCGCACGATTTCGTTTAGGTCATTCAAGCTTTCCGCCTGGTAGACGTCGATGGATGCATGGCAACGACCGCCCAAGCTCTGATGTCGTCCCGGGCGAACATTGCCAGGGCGCCGGCTCCGCACTCGCGTTCCTGGCTCGCATTCTTTTCCGAGGCGACTTCTGCGCACTCTTGCCCATGTTAGCTACCTTCAATCGCTGCGGCACACTTTTGCAACAGTCGCGGTCGAGACCGGTATTCCGGAAGAGGTTGTTGGTCGGCTGCTCAATCATGTCTCGAAGACCATCACAGGCCAGCGTTACGTCAAGCCGAAGCTCGACTTCCTGCGCGCCGCCATGGAGGAAATCGTTGCCGAGTTAGAGAGGCGGTTGGCGGGGTGAGCCCGGTGCCACTATCGCATTGGCCGCTGCCAGACAAATTGATCAAATTTAGTCGATGGCACCCACAGAGGCATCAACGATCTACACGCTTTGGGCCCGACTTTCGGGCTCTCCAAATAAGAGAAGGCGTCCGGTCGGGGGAACCGGACGCCCTTACGCATTTTATGCGCTTGCGCCGGGAGGGGAACCCGGCTTGCTTCTGCTGCCCGCAGCCATTCAAGCGGGGGGAAAGAGTGGCCACGTTTTTTGGCAGCCGAGCAATTTATATGGGGCGAGTGCCTTCTGAATTCAATCTCACACGACTTCGCCATGCGCGAGCATCCAGCGATTCTGGGAGGGGGTTGCGGCGTAAGCTGTCGCGGGTCTGGGCGATTGGCCATATCGGCACCCACAGCGAGCGGCAGCGCTTGCGAGGAACGGGCCCCAGCACTGCGACCATGCCCCGGAGTCAGTTGCGCGCGTCTCTGACCGGTTGGCGCCGCGGCGCTGCGTTGGGGGCGTCTCGATGATGCGTTCTTTCTTGCCAGCGCACAATGATTGCAGCCTCATGCAGCGCGCCGAAATGCAGCATCCTTGCACAACTTGAGGACCTCTTCTGGTCCGGTACCAGCGCGCCTGAGAACGAGGTCCATGATCGGATCGTTCAGAAGATCGGCAACCGTCTCTTGGCCCTCATCAGGCGTTCTTGGATTGCGAATAGGCTGTCCTGCGAACCAAGCCAGCTGCAGCATTACCTGGTGATACCCGTCCACCGAGGCCATTGCGGCAAGGGGACTGGAACCTTCGAAAATGTCGCTTGGCGTTGCAAGCCATTTGTCAGCTAAGACCCTGTCGCCAATCGCGGCGGCGGCAAAATCTCTCATATCCGATGTCTGCATGCTCATGACGCTCTCCTTGGGTGAATGGTCTCTTTGGATAGCTCCATCAAGTGACAAGAAGATGACCCGACCGAGAAGAGAGTTTGTCCGTGAGCCTGCGGGACCTGCGCCGAATGTTCCCGATCGTCCTGTCGACCGGGTCCCCGCTACAGCGACCGGCAGCGCCTGCGCGGATGCGACCTCGGCCCTGTTGCCACACCTCAGACAATGGTCACGCGGGTTGTTGACCGATTAGCGCCGCAGCGCTCGCTCGCCCGGCAGGGTAAATTGGTCTATTGGAACGATACTTTCGGGTGCCGGTGGTTAGTAGCTCAAGGCATCGTGAGA
>CAZMSA010000225.1:0-5094 GCA_964568825.1 uncultured Rhizobiaceae bacterium
GACCCAGGCGGTCAGCAGCACCTGCGCCACCAGGAAATAACCGCCGTTCCAGCGCAGCCCGACGTGTAGCGCGCTGACATTGCCAAAAGCACCGGTCAGCAGGGTGGTTGCAGTGAAGGGCGAGGTTGCCCCGGTCATTGCCCAGCCCGACACGATCGCCACGACCACGGCGGCAGGCGTAATGCCCAGGGCCACGGGGCTGGGGATCAGCGGGGAGATCAACACGACGGCGAGAATCGGGTTCATGCCCAACTGGCCCATTGCCGGAATGATCCACACCAGCAGGACGAGAATCGCCCAGGTGGGAAGGCCCAAAGGATCAATGCCGAGATGCAGAACCAGCGGTTGCAGAAGCGGCGCGCCGACGGTGCCGATATAGCCGGCCATGACCAGAAGCGTGATTTCGCCGCGATAGCCCGGCAGATCGCGGTCCAGAAAGCCGGCCGTGCGGGCCACCAATCCCGCCTCGGGCCCGATGCCCAGCCGCTGCAGCACCGCCCAGCCAATGGCGATTGACGGCACCACGAGCATCACCACCCCGATTATCCGGACACCGGCACCGACATGCAGGGTGGCGACGCTGACGGCGAGCAGCACCAGCAGCCCGAAGAGCGGCAACAGCAGCGCCCAGGAGCCTTCGACCGGCTTGCGTGGCGGAATCCGGCCAAGGCGCGGTTTGAAGATGGAGTCCATCGCCCATCCGCTAAGTGCGATGATCAGTGCCGAGCCCAGCCCGGGTACGACCGCCGACGCCCAGGTCGCGCCCGGGACCAGTGCGGTGCTGATCGCCATTGCAAAGCCCAGCGGAGACCACGGTAAAGACGAGATGAAGCCGCGCTGGATGGCCAGCAGCATCCTTCGGGTGCGGTGCCTGCGGATCACCGGGCTGTCTTCGGATTGCGCAGCATGGGTCGCCAAGCTGCCGAGAAGGGAGATGGAACCGTAGTTCAGGAGCAACGCAAAGAGATGCCCGCCGAGCGACAATGCGGCATACCGGCGTCCGGGCGGCTGGGCTGCCAGAAAATCGCCTGCCCGGCGTACCGAAGGGGAAGTCGCGGCGACATTGCGCAAGGTCGCGAGCGCGGTGAAGAAGGCGGCGATGAAGGCCGCCCTGTCGAGCCCTGAAAGCGCGATCGTCCGCCAGTCCGGGTTGGAAGAAGTCAGCCAGAGTGTCAGCGCGATGCCGGCCAGCACGAAGGCCAGCCGAGAGATGCGGACGCGCAAGCTCAGCAAGACGATGATCGCCAGCATTGCCAGGTGCCTAGGCAGCGGCGGCACGCTCACGCCCCATTCGCTGAGGGCGGCAAGCGCAGTCAGCAGGACCAGAAGCCCGGCCCCAGCACGATCGATCGTTGTGTAACACGTCATCGAACGGCATGCCCGAGCAATTGGACCCAGTCGCTCCTTGCCACCCTACTCCTTCAGATTTCGATAAAGAATCCGGTTTTGGCGGGAATACGGCGACTTTTTCGACAGCATCGACCCGTAGCGGACATTTTCAAACCCTCTCGTCTTTGCTGGACAAGATTGCTCCGGTCGCCCTGCAAAGATTACTCTTTCCGGCGTCAGGCAATGAACCAAATTCCCGTCACCGCTACCCCCGCCAGAAAGCCGAGAACGGTGCCGGCCCACGCCGCACGCGGCCGCCGTGCCGGGCGAACATAATTGCTTTCATACCTTTGCGGTTGACGCGCGGCCAACGAAAACGCTTCGATAAGGACGCTGGCCCTGTTGGGCAGACAATAAATCCCGCCCATCCGATAAGCCAAAGCCTGGCGAAAATCCCACTGTCAGCGCTGCCAAACGAAAGCTTGAAAAGACTCACTCGAAGGCACGTCGAGCGCCAGCGTAATGGTTCTCAGGCACGAACCGGACGTCCCGCCCCGTCGAAATCCTCCATGGTGTAGAGAACAACTCCGTGATCCTCCACGCACCAGACCGGCAGAAACGCCATTCGCGGGCATGCAAAGATCAGCGACTTTCCTGCCAGCGTGGTGAGCGAGGTCACCTCCATCATCGATCCGACAACCGGCACCACAACCGTGATTCTCAACAGACCCTAGCCCAAGGCCCATGCGCGGCCGGCGTATCCAGCAGGGGCCGGCCGGTATCGCCTTCTGGCACGATGTGAGTGCAGTTGCCGATGCACTGCTGCGAACAAGCCCCGGCAATCTGCACGGTCTCCTCATTCTGACAGGCCCGCTTGTGGCTGATAATCGCCTGCAGGGAGCAAAAGACCATGCGGCGACGTTGCGACGGTAGCGACCGGGCAAGCTGGCCCCTTTCCACTGCCAGCAATGTGCGTATAGGTTGAACCCATCGGCATGCGGTTCACCCGCCTCTACCTTACCAGCAATGGGGTGCGCCCCCGCTTTGATGGTTGTAGAGAGGAAGACACAGTTCCTGCGGACCGCGGGGATGCCTGGACTGTCCGCCGCGAGAGGGCATTGATGGACTTTTCCCTTGAACCGGAACTTGCGCAGTTTCGCGACCGAGTACGCGACTTCATCGCCACGCATGTGCTTGCGATTGATAACGACATTTCCCAGCGCGACGAATTCCAGAACATCGCGATGCCGGTGCTGCAAGACCTCCGAAAGAAGGTCAAGCAAGCCGGACTGTGGGCTCCACAGATGCCACGCGAGCGCGGCGGCCAGGGACTGCCGTTCGTCGGCCTGGCCGCGGCCTACGAGGAGATGAACAGGTCGATTTTCGGTCCACTGTGCTTCAACTGTGCAGCGCCCGACGACGGCACGATGATCGCCCTCAACCGCGTTCTGCCGGAAGACATGAAGTCGACCTGGCTGCAGCCCATTATCGATGGCGACGTTCAGTCTGCCTTTGCCATGACTGAACCGGAACCAGGGGCCGGGTCGGATCCATCGATGATGCGCACCCGAGGCGAACGCGTCAACGGCGGGTGGAGAATTTACGGCCGCAAGTGGTACACGACCGGCGCCGGCAACGCCTCGATCTTCATCCTGATCGCACGAACGTCAGACGATCCGCGCAAAGGCCTGACGGCTTTTCTCTTTCACAAGGACCAGCCTGGTTGGCGGCTTGTCCGGCGCATCGGAATCATGGGGCCCGAGGATCACGGCGGGCACTACGAACTGGACTTCGACGGCCTCGAAGTACCTGACAAACAGGTCCTGCTGAACGTGGGCGACGGGCTGAAATTCACGCAGATCCGCCTGGGTCCTGCGCGCCTCACCCACTGCATGCGGTGGACCGGCATGGCACGTCGTGCGCTCGAGATCGCCGTCGACTACGTTTCCCGGCGTGAAGCGTTCGGCAGGCGCCTGAAAGACAACGACGTCATTCGAGCCATGCTGGGCGATGCCGCGATGGAGGTGGAAACGGGCCGGCTGCTGACCATGCGTGCCGCCTGGATGCTCGACCGGGGCGAGCGGGCCCAAAAGGAAATCTCCATGGCGAAGGTCGTTGTCTCCGAAGCCCTGCAGAAGGCCGTCGATACGGCGATACAACTGTGTGGCGGCAAGGGATATTCGACCGATCTGCCGCTCGAGTGGATGTATCGTTACGCACGCCTGGCGCGACTGGGCGATGGAACCAGCGAGGTGCATCGCATGGTGATCGCCCGTCATTTTCTGGAGGCGCCCGAAGAGATGTCGACATGGGGCTGAGGTTCCCCGACGACACGGCGCGGCTGGCCGAATGGCTGTCGGACGCGGCCGGAGCCGACCGCATCGAGGTCAGATCGACGCAGCGCATGGAAGGTGGCACGTGCCAGCAGAACTGGTTTCTCGACCTGGACGTCGTGGGCGGCGCGTGGGCGGGGCGGCAGCGCACAGTCTTGCGGGCGCCGATGGCGGTCGGAACAGAGGATACGTTGCCGATCGAGGTGGAATTCGACGTCATCAAGGCGGCCAACGAAAGCGGCACTCCCTCGCCGCGCGCGCTCTTCTTGTGCAATGACGCGAGGGTTCTTGGCGAGCGGTTCCTGGTTATGGAATGTTGCGACGGCGAAGCACGCCCGTGGAAGCTGCAGCGCGATGCCAAGGTGATGGACTCCGCCGAGCGGCTTCTCGGGGATATTGCTTCGGCCCTGACAAGGACGCAGACGATCGTTCCTGCTCGGAGCCATCTTGGCTTGAGGCCGATCAAGGCCAGCCCCGCGCTGGATCACGTCTCGGGCCTGCGCGCTTGGCTGGACAGCACGGGATGCATCGCACCGGCACTTGAGTTCGCGCTTCGCTGGCTGGAATGCAACGCCCCGGAAACGCCCGAACCGGTCCTCGTCCACGGCGACTACCGGAACGGCAACCTGATGGTGAAAGATGGGCGACTTGAGGCCGTGATCGATTGGGGGCGGGCCAGATGGGGCGATCCGCTGGAGGATTATGCATGGTTTTGCATTCGCTTCTTCCGCTTCGCTCGGCCCGATCTCGGCGGTGGCGGGTTTGGACCCCGGTCCGTTTTCCGCGCAGCCTACGAGAAGGCGGCAGGGCGTTTGATCGATCCGGCGTCGGAGCGGTACTGGGACACTATGGCCAACACGGTTTGGGCAGCGGTGTCTATCCAGCAGGCATACCGCTTCACAAGCGGCAAGGTTCCGTTGCTGGAATTGGCTTTGACCGGATTTGCGGCCTCTGAAATCTCGCTCGAGGCGCTTCGGCTGATCGATCGCGCGGAGAAAGCCTGATGAGGGATGCGCCGCATACGGAGCAGCTTCTCGAAGCGGTTCTGGGCCTCTTGAAGACAGAAGTCCTCGAGGTCGTTCCGCGCGAGAACCGCATGGCTCTTTTGATGTGCAATCGTGCTCTCGGCGTTGCAATTGCGCGACTCCACACGGGACGGAAAGAGCTGCGGTGTGAAGGCGAAAGGCTGCGGCGCCTTCTGGGGGTCGATGGAGACAACCAGGCGATCGATGAAGCCCTCGTAACCGGCTACAATCGACAGCTTGTCGCGATGATCCGTGATGGCGCGTTCGATGCGCCGGGCGAACTTCGCAGCGCGTTGCACCGCCATCTCGTCGAAACGCTGTCCGCCAACATCCGTGAGACAAATCCCAAGATGCTCTCGGAAGATTTCGAGACCTAGAGCGTGATCCGGTCAGGTAGAACCATTTGA
>CAZMSA010000226.1:0-5081 GCA_964568825.1 uncultured Rhizobiaceae bacterium
AAGAGCCGGCTGCTCAATCCCAAGGAGCGCGAGCGCGTCGCCTATCACGAGATGGGCCATGCGCTGGTGGCATCGAGCCTTCCCGGCATGGACCCGGTGCACAAGGTCTCCATCATTCCGCGCTCGGTGGGCTCGCTCGGCTATACCCTGCAACGCCCCACCGAAGACCGCTTCCTGATCACCGCCGGTGAATTGAAGGACCGTATGGTGGTGCTGCTGGCGGGCCGGGCGGCGGAAGACCTGACTTTTGGCGAGATTTCCACCGGCGCCGCCGACGATCTCGCCAAGGTCACCGACATCGCCCGCCAGTCCGTCACCCGCTATGGCATGTCCAAGGCATTGGGCCAGGCGGTGCTCGAACAGCAGCGCCAGAGCTATCTCGGCGACAACGCCTTGCGGGTGACCGACAAGGATTACTCCGAGGCAACCGCGCGCGAGGTCGACATGGCGGTCAGGAAGCTGATCGACGAGGCCTATGGCCGCGCCAAGGACATTCTCAAACGACGGGCTGAGGATCTAAGGCAAGGCGCCGAACTGCTTCTCGAAAGGGAAACACTCACGCCGGCCGATTATCCACCCCTCAAGGCGACAAGGGCCGAACCGGCGCCCAAGGCCGGGAAGTCGCCGCAAAAGCGCCCCAGCCGGGGTAAAGTCGCCGCCCATTGATCGACATCAATGGCATTTTGGCGCCGCCGCCTAGAGTGGCGAACAATGGAGCGAGAAAGGCTTGGGCATGATCGAACTGATGGACGAAAGTGACGACGGCATCATCGGCATCAAGATCAGTGGCACGCTGAGCGCGGCCGATTACGAGACCTATCTGATCCCCGCCCTCGACCGGGTGTTTGCCGAACACAAGCGGGCGCAATTTCTGGTCCTGATGGATGAAAACTTCTCCGGCTGGACCCTTGATGCCGCCTGGGACGATTTCACCTACTGGCTCGAGCATCGCACCGAGTTCGACCGGGTCGCCATTGTCGGCGCCCCCAAATGGGTCGAATGGTGCATCAACGCCATGCGCTTTGCGCTGAAGGGCGAATTCCGCCTGTTCCCCCGCGACCAGCTGGACGATGCCTGGGCCTGGGTCAGAAAAACCCCAGCCCCCGCCTGAACGGCCCCGGCGTTCAGCGGGGTGGCATCTTCTTGAGCAGCGCGGCAAGACCTTCACGATAGTTAGGGTAGGCCAGCGCAACTCCGAGTTCTGACTTGATGCGGGCATTCGATACCCGCTTGGACTCGGCATAAAAGCTCCGCGCCATGGGCGAAAGCTCGGCATCATCGAAGGCGATCTCCGGCGGCGGCTCGATCCCCAAAAGGTGGGCGGCATGGGCGATCACCTCCTGCGGCGGCGCCGGCTCGTCGTCACACACATTGTAGGCCCGTCCCGGATGCGGCCGCGCGATGGATGCCTCCAGCACCCCGGCGATATCGTCCACATGGATGCGTGAGAACACCTGACCCGGCTTCACGATGCGCCGGGCCGTGCCCTCGAGGAGCGAGCACAGTGGGTTGCGGCCCGGCCCGTAGATGCCCGCCAGGCGGAACAGGTGCACCGGTAGCCCGTGCTGGCGCCACAGGTCGAGCCATTGGGTTTCCGCCGCCAGGCGCCGCTCCCCGCGCCCTGTGGAGGGTTTTAGAGGGCTCATCTCATCTACCCATGCGCCGCCCCGGTCACCATACACCCCGGTGGTGGAGAGATAGGCCACCCATTTCAGGGTCTTCGCGTGGGAGATGAGCGCTGGGCCCGCCACCTTCAGCACCGGATCGCCTGTTGCGCCGGGCGGCGCCGAGGCGACGACATGGCTGACACCGTCCAGCCCGGTCTGATCAAACGGGGCCTTGCCGTCGACGAGATGGGCATCGAAGCCCGCATCCTTCAAGGCCTCGACGCCGGCTTGCGAGCGGCGGGTGCCGGTGATGCGCCAGCCCTTTTGCTTGAGGCGCCTGGCAAGGGTGGTGGCTGAAAAACCCATGCCGAAGCACAACAGATGGTTCATCGCACCGCCTCGCACCACTCGTGCCTGACGGCGGCATCGCCTTCATTGGCTAGCCGCCGCGCTGCCAGGGCCTGCGTCCGTTCACGCCCGCCGAGCCGCGCCAGCGCCCAGACCGCCATGGCCCTGACCAGCGGCGAGCCGTCCCGGGTCAGCGCCTCGATGCGCGGCAGGTAACCGGCGTGCCCGGAATTGCCAAGCGCAATCGCCACGTTGCGCACCAGGCAGTCGCGGCCCGAGCGTTTGATGGCGGTGCCGGCAAAACGCTTGCGAAAGGCTTTATCGTCAAGCCCGGCCAGATCGTCCAGATCGGCATCCACCAGATCGGCGTGGGGGGTGAGTTTCATCTCGCGGGCGGCGCTGGCGTACTTGTTCCACGGGCACACCGCCAGGCAGTCGTCGCAACCGAAGATGCGGTTGCCCATGGCGGCGCGGAACTCTGCTGCGATGTGGCCCCGGTGCTCGATGGTGAGATAGGAGATGCAGCGCCGCGCATCGAGCTGGTAGGGGGCCGGAAAGGCCTTTGTCGGGCAGATGTCGAGGCAGGCCCGGCACGAGCCGCAATGATCGCTTTCCGGGCCATCGCGCGGCAACTCCGCCGTCGTCAGAATGGTGGCGATGAAGAACCACGAGCCCAGCCGCCGCGATACCAGGTTGGTGTGCTTGCCCTGCCAGCCGAGCCCGGCGCGTTCGGCAAGCGGCTTTTCCATGAGCGGAGCGGTATCGACGAAGACCTTCACTTCAGCCCCCGTTTCCCGCGCCAGCCAGCCGGCGAGGTCCTTCAGCTTGCCCTTGACCACATCGTGATAGTCGCGGCCCAGCGCGTAGGCGGCGATTGTGCCGCGCTGGCGTTCTTTCAATCGCTGGAGGGCATCCAGCCCGCTATCGTAGGAGATCGCCAACACCACCGCCGAACGGGCCTCGGGCCATAGCGTCGCGGGATCGGCGCGCCACGCCTGGCGCTCGCTGAGCCAGGTCATCTCACCCGCCCGGCCATCAGCAAGGAATTGCGCCAGCCGCTCGCCCTGCACCGCCGGCGCGGCGGGATCGCCCACCGCCACGTCGTCGAAGCCAAGCGCCACGGCCCGCGCTTTCAAGGCGGCCAGCAGCTGCGCGCCCGCCCGCTCAGAAGTCGAGGTCGGCATAGACGCGCGGCGGCGGCATGCCGCGGATCTGGTCGGCCAGCAGCGAGCGGAACGCCGGGCGCGACTTGATGCGGCTGTACCACTGCTTGGCGGCCGCGTTCTCGTGCCACGGGACATCGCCCAGGTAATCCACCACGGAAAGGTGCGCGGCAGCGGCCAGGTCGGCGGCGCTGAGGTCATCGCCGGCCAGCCAGTTGCGGGTCTCCGCCAGCGCCCCGATGTAGTCGAGGTGGGCGCGGATGAACGATAGCGCGGTACGCACCCGCTGCATGTCGGGAGGCCCGCCGCCCGATTCGCGTGCCATGAAGCGGCGCACCAGCTTTTCAGCCAGCAGCGGGCCGCTTACCTCGTGGTAGAATTTCGTGTCGAACCAGGCGACCAGCCGCCGGGTTTCGGCGCGCGCCGCCGGGTTGGGGCCAAAGAGCGTATGCGCCAGGCCGCCGCGCGTTTCCTCCAGATACTCCCCCGCCGCCTCAATGCCGGCCACCACGGTCTTGTCGTCGTCGACCAGCACCGGCACCTGGCCGGCCGGGTTGAGTTCGAGAAAGCCGGGGCGCAATTCCCACGGCCGTTCCTCCACCAGTTCGGCCACCGCGCCGTATTCGCCGAGCGCCAGCCTGAGGCGGCGGCAGAAGGGATCGAGCGGATAGTGATGCAGTCTAGCCATGGCGACACCGAACCGGATGCAAACGGTGAGAGGCCGACGCTCGGGTTGGCCCTAAGGCGGTATAGAGCCCCTCAGGCCAGCCGCCAAGCGCCAAGCCGCGGCACGATCGAGGTTTCAGGCGCTGACGCCGGTGAATTGCCCGGCCTTGCGATAGCGATAGAGGTAGCTCGGGACGATCGTCGCCATGCTGGTGGGCGTGATGCCGAGGCCCTTCAGGGTGCGTCCCTCGGCTTCGGCGCTTGCCGACACCACATTGTCATGACGCAGCAGTTCCACCTGGTCCATGGTGAGCAGCGGCTTGGGCAGCAGCTGCAGGATGGCCCCCTGCATCACCGCGATTGGCCAGGGAACCGGCACCATGAGGCGCTTGCGGTCCATGATGCGAGTGGTCATCTCCATGATCTCGCGCAAGGTCACCACCTCCGGGCCGCCCAGTTCCCAGGTGCGTCCCGGGGTGGCGTCGGCATCGAGGAGACGGCCCACGGCGGCAGCGACGTCGCCCGCATAGACCGGCTGGAAGCGGGTATGGCCGCCACCGATGAGGGGCAGGCACGGTGAAAACCGCGCCAGCGCGGCGAAGCGGTTGAAGAAATCGTCTTCCGGCCCGAACACCACCGACGGCCTGACGATGCTGGTATCGGGAAATTCCGCCGCCACCCGCTCCTCGCCCTCGGCCTTGGTGCGGGCGTATTCCGATTTCGATTGCTTGTCGGCGCCGATGGCCGACATGTGCACGAAGCTGGTCGCCCCCGCCTCGCGCGCCGCCCGCGCCACCGCGCCGGTACCGAAGACGTGCAGGGCCTCGAATGTCTGGGGCCCGCTGGACGACAGCACCGCCACCAGGTTGATCACCGCGTCGGCGCCTTCGCAGGCCGCCGCCAGCGAGGCCGGATAGCGCACATTGGCCTGCACCGGCACGATCTGGCCCACCGCGCCCAGTGGCTGCAGGTGGCCGGCCAGGTCGGGCCGCCTCACCGCCACGCGTATGCGCCAGCCGGCTTGCGCCAGTGCCTGGACCACATGCCGCCCGATGAAGCCCGAGCCACCCACGACCGTAACGAGTCTTTCTCCGGTTCGGTTCACGGCGTCACCTCGATTTGCTCATTGCCTTGATGCAGTGCGATGAGCCAAGCTTTTAGCGGTTTGACGGGGCAGTTATCAAGCGGCCATTCGGCTGCCGTTGACAAGCGCGGCCGCAATCCATATTGGATGGCGCCGCACTTGCCCAGGTGGCGGAATTGGTAGACGCGCTAGCTTCAGGTGCTAGTGGCCGCA
>CAZMSA010000227.1:0-5077 GCA_964568825.1 uncultured Rhizobiaceae bacterium
AATACGCGCTGCCGGCCTATTACATCGTGGCGCCGGCGGAGGCCTCGTCCAACCTGGCGCGCTATGACGGGGTGCGCTACGGTCTCCGGGTGCCGGGCGACGATATCACCTCAATGTACGAGAACTCGCGCGCCGCCGGCTTCGGCACCGAAGTCAAGCGGCGCATCATGATCGGCACCTATGTGCTGTCGGCAGGCTATTACGATGCCTATTACGTCCGGGCACAGAAGATCAGGACACTGATCAAGCAGGATTTCGACAAGGCCTGGGGCCAGGTCGATGTCATCCTGACGCCGGCCACGCCGAATGCCGCTTTCGGCTTACAGGAAATGACCGCCGATCCGGTGCAGATGTACCTCAACGACATCTTCACCGTCACCGTCAACATGGCCGGGCTGCCGGGGATCGCGGTGCCGGGCGGGCTCAATGCCGAAGGCTTGCCGCTGGCGCTGCAGCTCATCGGCAAGCCGTTCGATGAGGCAACGCTGTTCCGCGCCGCGCAGGCGATCGAGGAAGACGCCGGGTTTACCGCGCGGCCGCAGCGCTGGTGGTGATCCATGGGCAAGCCGCCTGAGCTTTCTGAAGGCGAGGCCAACACATCGGCGCGGCGGGCCGAATGGACAGCACGCCACCACGATGCGGCAACCTCGGCGCTGATCGCAGCCGACGCTCAAGCCTTCCTGCACCAGTCGGTTTCCAGCCCCTGCCTCAACACCATCTCAAAGGCCGAGGGCGCCTATATCTGGGACGGGGCGGGCAAGCGCTATCTCGATTTCCACGGCAACAACGTGCATCACATCGGCTACGGGCATCCGCGCCTGAAGAGGGCGATTGCCGAACAGATGGACAAGCTGCCGTTCGCGCCGCGCCGCTATGCCTGCCGCGAAGCCGTCGACCTGGCGGAGAAGCTCAAGGCCATTGCGCCGGGCGATCTCTCCAAGGTGCTGTTCACCACCGGTGGGTCGGATGCCGTCGAGGTGGCGCTGAAGCTGGCACGGGCGGCGACCGGGCGGTTCAAGACCATCTCGTTCTGGGATGCTTTTCACGGTGCTGGCTTCGGGGCGGCCTCGGTGGGGGGCGAACAGCTGTTCCGCTCCGGCATCGCTGGGCCGCTGCTGGCGGGGACGGAGCACGTGGCGCCGTTTGCCTGTTATCGCTGCCCGTATGGCTGGCCGGCGCCCAATGGCAAGCCGCTGCTCGATCAATGCAAGCTGGCTTGTGCGAACATGGTGCGCTACGTGCTGGAGCGCGAGGGCGACGTCGCCGCCGTCATCGCCGAGCCGGCAAGGGCGGTGCCCTATATCCCGCCGCCGGGGTTTTGGGAGAGCGTGCGGCAGGCTTGCAACGACCACGGGAGCCTGCTGATCTTCGATGAAATCCCCACCGGTCTCGGCAAGACGGGGCGCATGTTCGCCTCAGAGCATGACGGCGTGGTGCCGGATATCCTGGTGATGGGCAAGGCGCTGGGCGGCGGTATCCTGCCGATTGCCGCTGTCGTGGCGCGGGGCGATCTCGACGTGGCCGGCGATTTCGCCATCGGCCACTACACCCACGAAAAGAACCCGGTGTCGGCGCGCGCGGCGCTCACTTCCATCGCCATCATCGAGGACGAGGGGCTGGTGGAAAATGCGGCAAAAGTCGGGGCGCACGCGCTGGAGCGGCTGGAAGAGCTGAAGGCGAAGCACGCCGCCATCGGCGATGTGCGCGGGCGTGGCTTTCTCATCGGCATCGAGCTGGTGAGCAATCGCGAAGCAAAGACGCCGGCGGGCGATGTGGCCGAAGAGGTGTTTTACCGGCTGCTCGATGCCGGGCTCTCGGCCAAGCTCACCATGGGCAATGTCCTGACCTGGACGCCGTCGCTGGTGACGAGCGAGCCTGAGATGGACTGGGCCATCGACCGGCTGGACGAAGTGCTGGGCGACCTCAAGTAGTCAGTTACAGATCGTCTTCAGGTCGGCGAAGGCTTTTGGCGACATCACCGGGCGGGCCTCGCCGGGGGGCAGGGGCTTGATCTTGTCGATGCGTTCGGAAGTGCCGGGGTGGGTCGAGAACATGTCGCCGATACCCGACAGCAGGCCGCCCGACTTGCCTTCGCCGGTTTTCTTCTGTATGCGGATGAAAAAATCGCGCAGGCCCATGGGATCGATGTGGCCTTGGGCCATCAGGCGGGCGGCAAAGGCATCGGCCTGGTCTTCGGCACTGCGCGAATAGCGCAGGATGGCCAGGAGTCCGGCCAGCCCGCCCAGCGTATCGCCGGTGGCGTTACCGGTGGCCAGCCGCAACAGAAGCTGCATGCCCATGACGCGCACGAACTGCGCCTCGGGGTGGCGGTAATAGACATGGCCCAGCTCGTGGGCGAGGACGCCGGCTACCTCGGCGGGGCGCCTGGCCTCGGCGATCAGTGAGGCTGAAACGACGATGCCCCCGCCCGGCAGCGCAAAGGCATTGACCACCGGCAGCGCCACCACCTTGACGGAAAACGGCGGGGTATCGGGCAGGCTTTCCGACAGGCGCTTGTCGAGAACGGCGATGGCCGCGCGGCCGGCGGGGCTGTCGCAGACCTTGTAGGACTTGACGACCATGTGCTCGATGTGGTCGCCGAGGCGCTGGCGGATCGATGTGGGCATGACGTCGGCGACCGTCTGGGGTAGGAAGCTGAGGACCAGATAGCCGATCACCACAAGGGCGGCGATGCAGGCTGCCGCAATCAGGGCCTGGCGCCCCAGGCGCTGCGGGTTGAAGCGCCGGGCAAGGTGGGGGACGGCCTTGAGGACGGCATCGGCGGCCGCCCCGGCGGGCACGATCAGGCGGGTCCCCGCCTCGCTGTCGTGGCGCAGCCGCAAAGACTGGCCGGCAAGCGGCGGATCGACGGCTGCAAGGCCGGGCCAGGTCCACAGGCGCACCTTGGCGGCGGCGCGATCGGTAATCTCGATGCCGCCTGCCATGAGATTCAGGGTGACATCGTGGCTGGCCGCCGTCTCGCCGTCGAAGAGTTGCGCGGCGAAGGCGGGCGTTTGCCTTTCAGAAGATGTCGATGTCGAAGGCATCGGCCAATCCCTCGCCGCGCTTGTCGATTCTGGCGGTCGACTGGCCGATGGCGGCCCAGTCGACAGTGCCTTCGGGCCTCAGGCGGTCGATAAAATAGCGCGCGCTGCGCTGCATCGCGAAGGGCTGGCCGAGCCCGAGGGTGAAGATGAGGATCAGTATATTGCCGAAATTGAGCCAGACGAGACTCAATGCCGTGGCGTTGAGGGTGAAGCCGGCCTTGTCGAAGGTGGTGTAGCGCGCAAAGGTGTTCATCTGGCGCGCCGTGTAGGCGGACCATATGAGGGAATAAAGGGCGATCAGGAGCAAGACGCCGGTGACGGTCGCCACGCCCAGGAGGGCGACGGACTTCGGGGCGGGACCGGTGCGGGTGCCAAAATCCCTGAAATATTGCGTCAGGTTGTCTCCCGACAAGGCGGCAGCCGCGGCGAGGCCGCCGACGATGATAGCGGCGACAAACAAAATGGTGAACCAGCATACGGCATAGCGGCGGTAGAGCGGGCCGCTGGCACCTGAAAAGCGGAACGGCATGGTGCCGAACATCGCCTCGTTGGCGATGCGGTGTTCGAGTTCGAGGTTCATGGCCGGGCTCGACCAGCCGAAGGTCACGAACTTGAGGATCAGCGCCGCGAGATAGATGAACGTATAGCGGGTGGGCGAGCCGGTGAGGGTGCCGCGGATGCCGCGCCACAGGGTGCGCGACAGGCGATAGCGGCGGGCCCGGTAGACCGCCATGCCATACAGCACCACGACGACCAGAGAGGCCGCCACGTTGGTGCCGGCCAGGGCCGGGCTCTCGGGGCCAAGGGTCAGATAGATCAGGCCGGTGAGCACCACGATCGGCATGAACAGCACCCCGAACACCAGCAGGGCGCCGAGGAACAGTTCGCGGCCGGTGCCGGTATATTCGAGCGGCTCGCCATTGATGTGGACGCACGACCAGATGTGGCAGCGCACCCGCGTCTTGGCCCAGAAGCGGTAAAGGGTGAAGGTGACGACATTCAGCAGCCAGTTGACGATGGCGATGCCCCACAGGCCGGGCCGGGGCACATAGGATATGGTCAAGGGCTCGCCCCTCGCGGCGGGGCGGGTTTCGACCGTGACGGTCATGGCAGGATGTCTCCCAAGCGATGCCGAAGCCAATGGGTTGGTGCAGCGTGCAGCCCCCACAATGCCAGATTGCAGGTTCAGGACTGGTTAACCGGCAAGCGGCTGCTCGTGCTGGCAGACCCGCAGCGGTGGCGGCCGCCGGTGACCGGGAGGCGACGGGAGCGGCTCTTTTTGTTGCAGAATTGCCACATGGCGTGGACTTTCTGCATCGGTAGGGCCGCGAGGCACATTTCGTTCTTCTTTCCGCCCCAAACCGTTCCTAGCGTATTCTGGCGTTCATGGGTGACGGCGAGGCAGGTGCGGTTCGGGCCTGTAACCTCCGTGAACCAGAGCAGGGGCGATTTCCTCCGCCGCCAATTCGCGGGGTGGTTTTCGTGATCGGGTGCCGGCATGTCTCGTGGGGGCTGCCGGGCCGAGGATGGAGTTTTGGGTCGCCGTCAATGATGAACGAATGCAGACAACAACAAGATTGAAGAGTGACGGAATCTCAAAATGGACGCTAAAACAGATATCAAGTCCAGGCTGCCCAGCCGCCATGTGACCGAGGGACCGCAGCGCGCCCCGCACCGGTCGTATTATTACGCCATGGGCCTGTCGGGCGAGGAGATCCACCAGCCGTTCGTCGGCGTCGTCTCGTGCTGGAACGAGGCCGCGCCCTGCAACATCTCGCTGATGCGCCAGGCGCAGGTGGTGAAGAAGGGCGTGGCGGCCGCACAAGGCACCCCGCGCGAGTTCTGCACCATCACCGTCACCGACGGCATCGCCATGGGCCACCAGGGCATGAAGGCCTCGCTGGTTTCGCGCGAGGTGATCGCCGACTCGGTCGAACTCACCATGCGCGGCCATTGCTACGACGCCATGGTCGGCCTCGCCGGCTGCGACAAGTCGCTGCCCGGCATGATGATGGCCATGTGCCGGCTCA
>CAZMSA010000228.1:0-5054 GCA_964568825.1 uncultured Rhizobiaceae bacterium
GGGGTCTTTGTTGTGGAACTCAAGGGCATTTGCGATATATAGCATGACGACCGGGTGGATGTGGCGGCAAGGTTGGCCGGTCGCCGGGATTGTGGGTTGCGCGCCGTTTGAGGGCGCGGTTCGATACTGTTGGTAACGCTAAGGGCCGGATGCGGTCGGCGCGTTGACCGGGAATGCCACGGAAACAGGCCAGTTCAAGGTGTCAGAATTCAAACGACCACATCCTGTGCTGCGTTGGTTGATGCGTCTCGATTCGCTGATCAGCTCGGCCGTTTTCGAGGCCGGGTGTACGTTGCGCTACGGCTGGGGGAGCTATACCGCGTGGCTGGAGCGTTTTCGCATCTGGGGCGTGAAGCGGGTCTTCATCGACCTTCTCGATGACGGCCTGACCTTCGGCCTGGTGTTCGCCTTCGCACTGGTCACCTTTGCGCTGCCGACGTTGCATGAGACCGACAACGTATGGAACCGCGGCCGCCAGTACGCCATTACCTTCACCGACATCAACGGCAACATCATCGGCCGGCGCGGGGTTCGCCAGAACGATGCCATACCCCTCGCCGAGATTCCACCTTACGTGGTCCGCGCGGTGCTGGCGACAGAGGACTCGCGCTTTTACAGCCATTTCGGTGTCGACATCCAAGGCACCTTCAGGGCCATGCTGGCCAATGCCCGGGCGGATGGGGTCGTGCAGGGCGGATCGACGCTCACCCAGCAGCTCGCCAAGAACCTCTTTCTCAGCCCTGAACGCACCATGCGCCGCAAGATTCACGAGGCCTTTCTCGCCTTGTGGATCGAGGCGCGGCTGAGCAAGGACCGGATTCTCAAGATGTATCTCGACCGCTCCTATCTGGGAGCCGGCAACTACGGGGTCGAGGCGGCGGCGCAGTATTATTTCGGCAAGTCGATCCGCGATGTGAACCTGTCGGAAGCGGCGATGCTGGCCGGCCTGTTCAAGGCGCCCTCGAAGTTCGCTCCTTCGGTGAACATCGACAACGCCCGCGCGCGCGCCAATGTCGTCTTGTACAGGATGCTCGATGTGGGTTTCATATCGCAGGGCGAGCTTTATGAGGCGCGGCGTCATCCGGCAGAGGTGATCAGCCAGTCCGACTATTACAGCCCCGACTACTTCCTCGATTACGCCTATCGCGAGACCCTCGACTTGATCGACTCGCAAGGGCTGCAGAACGACTATGTGCTGGAGGTCAAGACCACCCTCGACAGTGCCATACAAAAGGCAGCCCAGAAGACTGTCACCAACATGATCGACACCGAGGGGCCGAAATACGATGTCGGTCAGGCGGCGCTTGTCTCGATGCGGCCCGATGGCGCCCTGAAGGCGATCGTGGGCGGACGCAGCTATGAGGAAAGCCAGTTCAATCGGGCCACCGATGCGAAGCGCCAGCCAGGATCCTCGTTCAAGCCGTTTGTCTACCTGGCAGCGCTGCGTGCCGGTTACACGCCAGACACAATCGTCAATGACTCTCCCATCACCATCGGCAACTGGTCGCCGCAGAATTACTCTCACCGCTTCCACGGGCGGATTACCCTCACCACGGCGCTGGCTCATTCCTACAATTCGGTGCCGGTTCACCTGATGCAGGATATCGGTCGTGCTGCCATCATCGAGACGGCGCACCGCGTCGGCCTCAAGTCCAATCTGCTGGCCGTGCCGTCGCTGCCGCTGGGGACCAACGAAGTGACCGTCATGGACATGACGACGGCCTATGCGACCTTTGCCAACGGGGGCAAGCTGGCGCGCGCCTACTCGGTCCTCGAAATTCGCCGGCCGACCGGCGAACTGGTCTATTCGCGCACCCGCAATGCCCCGGAGGCGCCTCAGGTCGTCGATGCAGCGACTATCGGCGAACTCAACCACATGCTCAACCAGGTGGTGGTGAGCGGTACCGGGCGGGCCGCTCGTTTAGGGTTCACGCCGCAGGCCGGAAAGACCGGAACCACGCAGAATTTCCGCGATGCCTGGTTCATGGGCTTCACCGCCCAGTTGGTGACCGGCGTGTGGTTCGGCAATGACGATTCGCATGACACACGGCATATGACCGGCGGTTCGTTGCCGGCCAGAACCTGGAAGGCCTTCATGGAAATCGCGTTGGCCGGCGCCCAACCCGAGGCCCTCGATGGCATCCCGCTGGATAACAGTTACGCTAAATACGTCTCGGCGCGCGGCGACGGCAATGTGGAATTGTCGATTCCGGCGTTTGGCGACAGCGCGTTGCGCAACAGCGTAACCGCCAACGTACCTGCCACCAAGCCGGCACCCACGAGCGATGCAGTCGTTTCCGTTTTCAGGGATGTCTTTTCCCTGTCCAGCCAGCGCTCGTCCAGCAATGTCCAATCGGCCGCTTCTATATTCAACAGCGGCGCCAACCAGAACTTTCAGCCTTCCAGCCGCGCGGCAGAAAATCATCTGCGCCTGAAACGGCTGCTGCAAAGCCGCTGATGGAAGGCTGAAAAGGCGTGTTCGGCCGTGTCAAGCTTGCCATAACCTGCCTCATCGGCATTGCCGTAGGCCTCATTTCGGCGCGCTACGTGGCTGGCGGCGGATTCGACTTGGTCACCCTGTCGCAAGGGCCATGGAAGACCTGGACCAGCGCCGGCCTCAACACCATGGATCCCTATACCAAGGCTCATTTTCTGGCCGCCGGGCGGCTTGTCGACAATCGCCGCGAGGTCGTCGAATACGAAGCTCGATCTGACGGCGCCGGCAGCCCACTCGATACAGCTTGCAGCTATTCCATCGCTGGGCGACTTGACTGGGCCCGGTGGTGGAGCATCAGCGTGAGCCAGAATGGCGTCATTGCAGCCAACACGAAAGCCAGACTTGCCAGTCTGCATTCCGGCGAGACGATATATGAAGCCGATGGCACCGCGATAATCTACCTGTCGTCGCAACCGCACACCGGAAACTGGCTGGCCATGCCTTCCAGTGGCGACGTGAATCTGGTGTTGCGATTCTATGATCCAGCCCCGGTATCGCGCGCGCATCCCAACACGATGACATTGCCGCAGATCACGCGGGAGACCTGTCAATGAGCGGAAAACTATTCTGGTTCAGCGTGGCAGTGTTGCTCGGCATTGCCGTGCATATCTCCTATGTGCTGTTCGTGCCGCGCATCCAGATGGACGCCAAGATGAGCGAATTCACCAAGCTTGCGGGGATCAACCATTTGATGGTGGTGCAGCCGGACAAGTTGGAATCCGTCCTGCCTGATGCCGACCCGTCGCTGGCCCACGCCATCTGCGTTTTCGATCTGTCGGCCGG
Organism: uncultured Rhizobiaceae bacterium; assembly: GCA_964568825.1. Classification (GTDB taxonomy): domain Bacteria; phylum Pseudomonadota; class Alphaproteobacteria; order Rhizobiales; family Aestuariivirgaceae; genus CAVVDT01. The sequence goes on from CAZMSA010000228.1 coordinate 3,281, forward strand.
TCCCATCGTGGTGAAGGCCATGGTTCCGACCGCCTACTGGCTCATCAGCTTTTATGCGCCCAACGGCGACGGCTTTTATTCTCTCAACAACCGCCAGGCCGACGTCCGCAACCTCAACCTTATGGTCGTCAACAAATCCAACGGGACCAACGGCGACAGCTCCCCCGATGCGCTGGAAGGCACCGACAATCAGATCACCGTGAGATCACCATCGATCAGGGGGCTGGTGGTGTTGCGTGCGCGGATCGCGGCGCCCGCCATGCTGGCAAGGGTGCAGGCCGACCTCGCCGCCTCAAATTGCGTCCCCGCGAGCTGAGCGGAAGAACGCTCTCCAGGCCCTTGCTGACAACTGAGCGTTCAGTCGTCGGTCCAGACCGCCTTTTTGGTGATGCGCTGGAAAACCGATTCGTTCGACATTATTCGATGCCGATCCGGATCATCGCTTCGTTCGACACGCACGCCGGGGAAGATGATGACCTCCGCTATTCCCGGACCTTGTGTATTGCGCTGTTGCGAGTGGCGCGGCGTAAATTGACAGATATCGCCCATAACCTCAGCCCCGACTTTGCGAACTCCTTCGCTGTACAGGGACCATTAGATTGCGCAATTGGTTAATGTTTCCCTACAGGAGACCGTCGCCGACGGAATCTTCGATGTCGAGGATCCAGATATCGGGATCGAAGGCGACTTGGCGATCCAGGTAGTCTTGTGCCTCTGCCCGCGAAACCGGGGCCTCGCCGAGGGGGTAGGACCAATGTCGCGCGCCGGTTTCATCATAGGCCGGTCCGGGGGCCGGGGCGTGCAGAACGACCAGATCGTGGTCCTTGAAAACCTGAACATAGATGGCCCCGGCCTCTTCTGCGCCGCGTCTGGCCACCACACCGGTCAGACCCGTCGCAAAGCAGGCGCGCAGATGCCCCTTGACCCAGATTTCACTTTTGACGGACATGCAAGGAGTCTGGCCCTGTCAACCCTCGGCGGCAAGCACGATTCCCAGTTCGCGCGCCAGGTTGGCATCGATTTGGCCAGTGGCCGGCAACCCCCGATATACCTGGAAAGCGCGAATGGCCTTGCGGGTCTTGTCACCCATGACACCGTCGGCGGGTCCGGCATCGAAGCCCAGGGCCCCCAGTGCCGCCTGCACCTTGCGCACATCCGCGCTTGGAGCCGACGGCTTCAAACTCGCGGTATATCTGGCCGCAGCCGCAACCTGTCTGGCATAGAGCATGTGGTCAAGCACCTGGCGCGAGGCATCGCCGATCGGGGGCATCCCGCTGGCCTTTTCGTAGGCAACGATTGCCGCCCTGGTGGCGGCGTCGGCCACACCGGTTGCAGCGCCGGAATAATAGCCCAAGCGGAGCAATTCGGTCTGGATCTGGTTGACCATCGGGTCGCCCTGGGTGACGAGGCGGGCGATCGGATCCTCGGGTGAAACGCTGATCTCGCTGACCAGATTTACCGCGTCATGGCGGCCGGCAGCATGGCTGACCAGCCTGCCGCGGTTACCTGCAACCTGCTTTGAGATCGACGGTTGCAGGAACAATGCATTGAAGACAATCGCGACGCAGCAAGCAGCCGTCAGCATTACCACGCTGAGACGGGCCATTCGAGATGCGGTCATCCGGCGACCGTTGGTTGTGTTCATGACGCCTTGTTCTTGGACTCAACGAAACGCTACTCACTATGCCGGGGCACGATATCCCGCAGCGCCGCCATGGTGCCGCAAGAGGCTTAACAGCCCGTTTCCTGTTGGCGAGCATGGCGGGATTGCTAA
>CAZMSA010000229.1:0-5053 GCA_964568825.1 uncultured Rhizobiaceae bacterium
TCATGGCCGGCCAATCCCCATGCGGGCGCACCAACATGCGCATCAAGGGCTGGCTGGGGCGGGCCGACCAGACCACCAAGATCAAGGGCATGTTCGTGCACCCCTCGCAGGTCGCAGAGATTGGCAAGCGGCATCCCGAACTGGGCCGCCTCAGGCTGGTGGTGACACGGGCTGGCGAACAGGACGCCATGACATTGAAGGCGGAGTGTGGGCAAGGCGACGGTGGCCTCGCCGAAGCGGTTGGCCATAGCGTGCAGGCGGTATTCAAGCTGCGCGGCAGTGTCGAGATCGTGGTGCCTGGAAGCCTGCCCAATGACGGCAAGGTGATCGCCGACGAACGCGCCTATTGAGGCACGGTTGCCCGGGCGACGATGACCCGCCCTTGGATGGCCGAGGCGACGTTTACCGCCCCCATGAGGTAGGCCATCACGTGGTTGGCGATGAGCTTGCCGTCCTGCTGACCGACGACGACGCGGGCGTGGGTGAGGGCATCGAGGCCATCGCCGCCACGAGCCAGGAAGTCGTTGGTGGCGAGCCGGTAGGTGCGGGCGGCGTCGAGGTCGGCGCCGTTCACCTTTACCGAAACCAGGCGGTGGCCGATGGGGCGGGAAAGATCGGCGCGGATGGTAAGCCCCGAGACCTGCGGGAAGGCGCCGGTCAGGCGATCGGCCTTGGCGAAGGCCTGCTCGAGGGCGGCGGCGAGATCGGCGCCGGTGATCCCGAGAACGAATGTCTGGTTGCCGAAGGGCAACTCCTTCAGCACGTCGCGGCGGGTGATGGTGGCGCCGGGGGGATAGACGTGGTTGGCGCGGAATCCGCCGCCGTTGAGGAGGGCAATGTCGGCGCCGGTCTCGGCCTTCACCGCATCGGCAAACAGGTCGCCGATCGCCGCCTCGCCGCCCCGCACCGCGGCGTTGCGGCTGTCCAGTTCGGTTGAAGTGACGGCGAGCGGGTGATCGAGTTCGGCGCTGAGCTTGGCCTCGTAGTGAGCAACGCGTGCCGCCACGGCCGGATCGGGGGCGAAATCGCGGCTGTCGAGGAGGCGGAAATTCGGGTGCCAGGCGACCTGGCGCTTTTTGCCCTCGCCCTTCACCGTGACCTCGAGATCGACCGCCGCGACATAAATCCCATCCTGCATGGCCTCGACGAAGGCGGTGCGGCCGTCATAGCTGACGAGCAGGTCATGGTCGTCGCCCGACAGGATGACGTCGGCACCGGCCTCGTCGATGAGGGCGCGGTCCTCGTCGCGGCGGGCGTGGACGACGAGCACCACGAGATCGGCGCCGTCCTTCCTCGCCCTGGCGGTCATCTGCGTGGCAGTGCGCACGGTAGCGGCGAAGCGGAGATCGCCGGGCGATGAACGGATGGGGCTGTCATCGGCGGTCAGGCCGATGAACGTTACCTTGACGCCGTCGAAAACGCGGCTGAATTCAGTGCCGATGCCGGCGAGAGGCTTGCCGTCGGGGCCGGCGAGATTGGCGGCGACGACGGGAAACTTCGCCTCGCCCATGCGCTTGGCGAAGACGGCGGGTCCGAAATCGTATTCATGGTTGCCGGGCACGAAGATGTCGGGGCGCACCAGATTGAGCAGGTCGATCATGTAGGCGCCCTGGTCGAGGCCCGACATCAGCGAGGGTGAAATGGTGTCGCCGCCATGGGCGACCACCACATGGCCGCCCCTGGCGCGTTCATCGTCGATGGCGCCGGCTATCTTCGCCATGCCACCCCGGCCGTTGGCATCGGGGCTCATCTGGTAGACGTCGCACACAAACACCAGCGTCAGGCGCGTGGTGGGAGCGGCGGCTGCCGGTCCCGCGCCTGAGAGCACGGCAACGAGCAACATTGCGAAGGCGATGAAGGTACGCATGGCTCCTCATGCAAATCCTGATTGGCGGCGCAATTCAAGCCCCCTCGATTGCGCTTCGAGGCTGGCATTTCGATGGCGGTTGGGGCATAGGCGGGGGCGTCGAAGCAAATTCCGGAGAAGATACTGAATGCCAGAGCGTGCCGCCACCAGCCCAGCCTCGTTGCCCGCCGGCCATCCGTCCGTCCAGTTCGGCCGGGTGGGCGTGCTTCTGGTCAATCTCGGCACGCCGGAAGTGACCGATTACTGGTCGATGCGCGCCTATCTCAAGGAATTCCTTTCCGACAAGCGGGTGATCGAGGTCAACCGGGTGTTGTGGTGGTTCGTGCTCAACGTCATCATCCTCACCATCAGGCCGAAGAAGAGCGGCCATGCCTATGAGCAGATCTGGAACAAGGAGCTGAACGAATCGCCGCTCAAGACCATCACCCGCGCCCAGGCGGAAAAGCTCAAGGATATCATGGGCGGCGAGGTGGTGATCGACTGGGCCATGCGTTATGGCAAGCCGGCGATCAAGGCGGGTATCGAAGGACTGAAGGCGCAAGGCTGCGAGCGCATCTGCATCTTTCCGCTGTATCCGCAATATGCCGCCGCCACCACCGCCACCGTCAACGACAAGGCCTTCGATGTGCTGAAGGAGATGCGCTGGCAGCCGGCGCTGCGCACCGTGCCGCCCTATCACGACGATCCCGCCTATATCGCGGCGCTGGCTGAAAGTGTCAGGAGCCATCTGGCGGGGCTCGACTGGGCCCCTGAGACGTTGCTGTCCTCGTTCCACGGGTTGCCGGAGGCATATTTCGAAAAGGGCGATCCCTATCACTGCCATTGCCAGAAGACGGCAAGGCTGCTGCGCGAGGCGCTTGAATGGCCGGCCGAGCGCTTCATCGTCACGTTCCAGTCGCGCTTCGGCACGGCGGAGTGGCTGAAGCCCTACACCGACCAGACGGTCGAGGGGCTGGCGAAATCCGGTCTGAGGCGCTTGTGCATCATCACGCCGGGCTTTGCAGCGGACTGCGTCGAGACGCTGGAGGAAATCGCCATCGGGGTGGGTGAAACCTTTAAGTCAAACGGTGGCGAGAAGTTTTCGGTGGTGCCGTGCCTCAATGACAGCCAGGCCTCGATTTCGATGCTGGAAACCATCGTCAGGCGCGAACTTGCCGGCTGGATATGAGCTCGGCAAACTTCTTGCCGAATCCGCGTTGGCGCGACACTATTACACACGTTTTCTCTTTCATCACTGCTACCGGTGTCCAACAGGAGCCCACCCATGTTTCAAGGCGTCAGCATCTTTGTCCTCATTCTGCTTGCCCTCGTCGTCCTCACCATCTTCCAGGGCATACGCATGGTGCCGCAGGGCTACAACTACACCATCGAGCGCTTCGGCAAGTACACCCGGACGCTGCATCCCGGTCTCGGCCTGATCTTTCCTTTTATTGATCGCGTCGGCACCAAGATGAACATGATGGAGCGGGTGCTCGATGTGCCGAGCCAGGAGGTGATCACTCGTGACAACGCCATGGTGGAGGTGGACGGCATTGCCTTTTTCCAGGTGATCGACGCGGCCAAGGGCTCCTACGAGGTCAACAATCTGGAGAACGCCATCCTCAAACTCACCATGACCAATATCCGCACGGTGATGGGATCCATGGACCTCGACAACCTCCTGTCGCAGCGCGACGAGATCAATCATCGGCTTCTGGCGGTGGTCGACAACGCCACTGAGCCGTGGGGGGTGAAGATGGCCCGCATCGAGATCAAGGACATCAACCCGCCGCGCGACCTGGTGGAATCCATGGGCCGCCAGATGAAGGCCGAGCGCGACAAGCGGGCCCAGATCCTTACCGCCGAGGGGTCGCGCCAGTCGGCGATTCTGCAGGCCGAGGGCCTGAAGCAGGCTGCCGTCCTGGAGGCCGAGGGGCGCAAGGAAGCCGCCTTTCGCGACGCCGAGGCGCGCGAGCGTCTGGCTGCGGCCGAAGCCAAGGCGACCGAGGTGGTGTCGCTGGCCATCGCCAACGGCAGCGTGCAGGCGATAAACTATTTCGTCGCCAACAACTATGTGAAGGCGCTGGAAAAACTGGCCTCGGCGCCCAACCAGAAGGTGCTGATGCTGCCGCTCGATGCCGCATCGGTGATCGGCGCCATCGGCGGGGTGGCCGAGATCGCCCGCGAGGCGTTCGGCGGCGATGATTCAGGCGGCGGTGGCGGTTCATCCGGCAGCGGCCGCCAGACACCGGCCCGGCGGAGCGCCGGGATCGTGCCGCCGACCGGTCCGGCGCGCGGCTGACGGGGAGGGACTGAGGTGCAGGTCATTTTCGATTTCTTCGGCATCTGGACCTGGTGGATCATTGCCGGGGTGTTGCTGATCGTCGAACTGCTGGTCAGCGGCATCTTCTTTGTCTGGCTGGGTCTGGCGGCGATCTGCGTTGCCCTCCTCAACCTGATCACCCATCCGTCGTGGCAAGTCGAAGTGGCGGTATTCGCCGTGCTGTCGGCGGTACTGGTGATCTTCGCGCGGCCATGGCTGAAAAGGCGCCATCTCGACGAAACCGACCAGCCCAATCTCAACCGGCGCATGTATGACTATGTGGGCAAATCCTATTATCTGGAAGAAGCGATCGTGAACGGGCGCGGGCGCTTGAGGATCTCCGACAATCTTTGGAGCGTCGAAGGCCCCAACCTGCCGGTGGGCACCCAGGTGAAGGTGACCGGCGTCAGCGGCATGAAACTGGTGGTGGAAAAAGCCGAGGGTTGAGTTTTTGCCGCCGGGCCTAGATCAGCATGTAATTGGGTGGAATCACCCAATTACATAAAAGCTGATCGATTTCAATATGTTGAGCATGATGTTATCCGAAAAGTGGTTTCCACTTTTCGGCATCATGCTCTAAAGCCCCGCTCGCGCCAGCGCGGCGGCTTGGCGTTCGGAAACGCTCTCGGTGGAAAAGCCCTCAAGTGCTGCGTTGAACAACTGGTAGAAATTCAGTTCGGCGCGCAAGTGGATGAACACCGCGCCGAGGCCGATGGCGGCACGGTCCATGAACACGAACTCGCGCGGCACCTTGACCGGGCCCTTTTCCTTCAGCGCCTGATGTACCGCAAAAGCCTGTTTGCGGCCGTATTCGGCGGCCTTGACACCATCGGCCAGCACCCGCACCCGGTCTTCCATCAACGGCCCGTAGATGAAGCGCGCCC
>CAZMSA010000230.1:0-4997 GCA_964568825.1 uncultured Rhizobiaceae bacterium
GGCGGATCCGAGGAGGCGCTGACCAAAATGCGGGCGGGTTATGTGGTCGACGTGTCACATCCCTGCAACCAGGCGATACCGCGCTGGATCGCCTCGGGCCTTTTCCAGTCTCTCGATACCAGCAGGCTGTCGAACTGGCCGAACATTATGCCGGTTCTCATCAATCTTCCCGGCAACGTGGTCGATGGCAGGCCTTACATGGCGCCGTGCGATTGGGGCCAGACGTCGATCACCTACCGCACCGACATGGTTGATCTTCAGGGCCAGGAAGAGTCCTGGGGCATCTTGTGGGATGAACGTTACAAGGGCCGCCTCGGCGAGCTTGCCTCGGCCGCCGATGCCTGGTGGTGCGCTGCGATCTATGCCGGAGTGGACTTCAATGAATTGGCGACAGAGGAGAATTTCAAGAAAGTCGCCGACTTGATGCGGAAACAGCGGCCCCTCATCCGCACCTATACCGATGACACCACCACGCTGGAACAGGCTCTGGCCTCCGGCGAGCTGGTTGCCGCGATGACCTGGAACTCTTCGGCGGTCACGCTCCAGAAGCAGGGCGTCAAGGTCAAGTTCGCCCATCCCAAGGAAGGCGCCCTGACCTGGGTGTGCGGCCCGATGATGATGAAGAAGGCGCCCAAACCCGACAGGGCCTACGATTTGATCGACGCCATGCTGAGCCCCGAAACGGGCAAGTGGCTGATCGGCGACAACGGCTACGGGCACTCCAACATCAAATCGTTCGACTTCTTCAGCGACGAAAAGCTGGCGTCACTGGGGCTCAGCCGCAACCCGCTCGACATTCTCAATGCCGGCAAGTTCCAGGTTCCTCAGACGCAGGAATTCGAAACCAAGATGAATGACGCGTTCGAGAAGATCAAAGCGGGCTTCTAAGTCGTTCGTTCGGGCGCCGGAAACCGACTTGGCCGGGCCTCGATCTGACCATCCGGAAAGGCTGCGCAATGCCTTTCCGGAAGGTCGGGACGCGGCGCTGTCGAGTATTGTCCGGTGCGAGTGAAAGCCCGCATGGGAGGACGCGGACAATGGGAAGGGGTGCGGTTTGACTGAAGGATCGGTTGCTGCCGGTGCATCACCCGCGCAACAGAGTAAGCGGCCATCGCGCCTGCGCGTCGCGTTCATGCGCAGTGAATCGCTGCGCGGATACGCTCTGTTGTCTCCCACTCTGGTGGTGATGCTGTTCAGCATGTGTGCGCCGTTCGCGCTCATGGTGCTCATGAGCTTCTGGGCGCAACACGGCTTTAAATTTGACACCTCGTTCACGTTGGCAAATTACCGCGAGGCCTTGAGCAGTCCGATCTACAAGGCCCTGCTGTTCCGTTCGCTCAAGATTTCCGGCGCCTGCGCCTTGGCGACCGTCCTGATCTCCTACCCGATGGCCTACTACGTCGCCTTTCATGTGCACAGGCGAAAGCTGCTCTGGATCATTCTGATGACCCTGCCGTTCTGGACCAGCTATCTGCTGCGGGTATTCGCCTGGAAGATCGTCCTCGGGTACAATGGCGTCATCAATTCCGGTCTCAAGGTCGTCGGTCTGATCAACCACCCCCTGGAATTCCTGCTCTACAGTCCAACCGCGGTGGTCATCACCCTGGCACATGCCTGGGCCGCCTTTGCGGTGCTTCCGCTCTATGTATCGCTGGAGAAAATCGACCGTTCCCTACTCGAGGCGGCGGCCGACTTAGGTGACGGACCGGCTTTGCGGTTCCTGCGGGTGACGTTGCCGCTCTCCCTGCCTGGAGTTATGGCGGCAATGCTGCTGATATTCATCCCGACCGTGGGCGACTACGTGACTCCTGCCCTGGTCGGTGGCCCCAACGGCATCATGATCGCGAACATGATCCAGGCTGAGTTCGGCAAGGTGAACAACTGGCCGATGGGGGCGGCTCTCGCCATAGCCATGATGGTCATCGTGGCCCTTATCTCGCTCGTTTATGTCTGGGTGCTCCGCAAGGCAACGGAGCAAATCGGATGAGCAATGTCTCTTATATCCAGCGGCCCAATCGGGTGCTCCTGATCTATGCGCTGATCTATCTCGCGTACCTCTATATTCCGGTGCTGTTCCTGCCGCTGTTCTCCTTCAACGACTCCCTCTACGTCGCCTTTCCGTTGAAAGGCTTCACCACGCGTTGGTATGTGGAGATGCTGGACAACGAGCCGATGCAAGCCGCGCTGCTCAACAGTCTCAAGGTCGGCGTGGTGGCGTCGATTGTGGCGACGCTGCTGGGCATCTTCGGCGCCAAGGCGGTCAGCCGCTACCGCATCTTCGCGCAGAAAGCGGTGGTCTCGACCATCATGTTGCCCCTGGTAATCCCCGGCATCATCCTGGGTGTTGCCTTGCTGATCCTCTTGTCGCGCCTGGGCATTGGGTTGTCCCTGGTGACCGTGACGCTCGGACATATTCTGATTTGCGTACCCTTTTCGATGGCGACCCTCATGGCCCGTTTTGAAGGCCTTGAGGCGTCTTTCGAAGAGGCCGCGGCGGATCTCGGCGACAATGCCTGGTGGGTGTTCTGGAGGGTGACGTTTCCGGTAGTGTTTCCCGGAATTCTCGCCAGCCTTCTGCTCTGTTTCACCATATCCTTCGATGAGTTCATCATGGCTTTCTTCCTGGCCGGCAGCGACCCGACTTTGCCAATCTTCATCTATAGCCAGCTTCGCTTTCCCCAGAAGCTGCCGGGCGTGCTGGCGCTCGGCGCCTGCATTCTCATGGTTTCATTCGTCGTGGTTTTCGTTTCCCAATGGCTGCAGGGACGTGGCGGTCTCGCTGCAATTGACAAGGATCATCGCCCGTGAGCGGCAACGACTCATACATCGTCATCGAAAACGTCTCGAAGCACTTCGGCCCGGTCATCGCCGTCGACCAGATCGACATCTCGATCCGCGCCGGTGAGTTCTTCTCCCTGCTTGGCGCGTCCGGCTGTGGCAAGACGACCTTGCTCAGAATGCTAGCCGGTTTCGAGGTGCCCACATCCGGCGAGATCTATATCGACCAGATGCCGGTTACGGCCGTGCCGCCGCACAAGCGGCCCACCAACATGGTTTTTCAGAACTATGCGATCTTCCCGCACCTCAATGTGCGCCGAAACATTGCCTATGGGCTGCGCGCGGCCAAGCTTAGCAAGGCGGAGCGCGACCACAAGGTTGACGAAGCGCTGGAACTGGTCAAGCTGCCGGGCCTTGGAGCGCGTAGCGCAACCGAATTGTCCGGTGGCCAACGCCAGCGTGTGGCGCTGGCTCGTGCGCTGATCAAACGCCCGAAGGTGCTGCTGCTCGATGAGCCCCTGGGGGCACTCGACAAGAAGTTGCGCGAGGAGATGCAGCTTGAATTGCGCGCCCTGCAGCAGTCGCTGGGGATCACCTTCATCTTCGTCACCCACGATCAGGAAGAGGCGATGACCCTGTCTGACCGCATTGCGGTCATGTCGCAAGGCAGGGTGCTGCAGATGGCTTCACCCAAGGAGATTTACGACCACCCCAACAGTGTCGAGGTTGCCGATTTCATCGGCCAGATGAATTTCATGGATGCTATTGTCACCGACCGGACGGGGAGCAGCCTTGTCCTCGATGTTGCCGTGCTTGGCCAGGTAACCGTCGCAAATGGCGCCGCTTCCCTCCAGCCGGGAGCACAGGCAGTTGTCGCCATCAGACCCGAGCGGCTGAGCCTCTCGTCGACCAAGACGGCCCGCAACGGCAACTGCATTGAGGGCGCCATTCAGTCTGTCGCCTATCTCGGTGACAGAAGTCATTTCTATGTATCGGTGAACGGTCGCGAGCAGCCCCTTGCCGTCGTGGCCCAGGACACCGACCTGGCTGGCGCACCTTCACTGGGCAGCAAGAGCAAGGTTTGGGTCTCCTGGCAGGACGATGCACTACTGCTCCTGCCAAAAGACTGAGCGGGAACGAATCATGGGATCGAGAGGGCCAGTGTCAGACCGGAGCATGGGTGCGCACCGGGGCGAAAGGACCGCTTCCAGAAAGGAGCGGCGGCACCAATTAATCAACGCCACAATCGATGCCATTGCCGAGCGCGGCTTCTCCGACACGACTCTTCAGAGCGTGACCAGCGGCGCGGGTCTGTCGCATGGAACCATCAACTTCCATTTCAAGAGCAAAGACCTGCTGTTCATCGAGACCCTCAAGTTTCTGGCGCAGGAACATTACGATCATTGGACGGCGCTACTGTTCGAGGCCGGACTCACGCCACGCGAACAGTTGATCGCCCTGATCGAGACGGATTTCGACCCGAGCATATGCAACCCGAAGAAGTTGGCCGTGTGGTTTGCATTTTGGGGAGAAGCCAAGGCGCGCCCCGCCTACCTGGAGATTTGCGGCAGGTACGACCAGAAGCGACTCGAGGAACTTGCCCGCGTTAGCCAGGCGCTGAAGGAAGAAGGTGGGTATGAGAACGTCAACCCCAGAATGGCCGCCAAGAGCGTGGAGGCCTTTGTCGACGGCCTCTGGCTCAACATGCTCCTCTACCCGGATGTCTTCCAGCGAGACGAGGCGAGGCAGGATTGTCTTAGCTTTCTTGCCGGCATGTTTCCGAGCCACTTTCCGATTCCCAAATCGTCCAGTACCTGTGCGGCAGAGCGCATTGATGGCGCCGGGGGCCAGCCGCGATGAGTCGCGATCCTCGCTACGACATTCTCTTCGAGCCGGTCCGGATCGGGCCGGTTACGGCGAAAAACCGCTTCTACCAGGTGCCTCATTGCACCGGCCTTGGGTGGCTGCGGCCGCGGATGCTGGCGGACCTGCGCGCCATGAAGGCAGAGGGTGGCTGGGGCGTGGTGTGCACGGAGTATTGCTCGATCCACCCGACGTCCGACGATCTGCCCTACCCCTATGCCAGTCTTTGGGATGAGACAGACATCAGGGCCCACGCCCTGATGACCGAAAAGGTTCACGCGCATGGGGCCTTGGCGGGTGCCGAGCTGTGGTATGGCGGCGCCCGCACTGCCAATCTGCTCACCCGCGAGGTGCCG
>CAZMSA010000231.1:0-4956 GCA_964568825.1 uncultured Rhizobiaceae bacterium
GGACAGCCGCATTGCCTGAGCTGCGTAGAACTCCGGGTTCTGGAATGCCGCGAGGCGGATCAGTCGATTGACCAGCCCCGGCGGCAAGGCGTGGCGCTCGATATAGACCTGATTGTTCAGCACCACATCGATAATATCCGGCATGGTGCCGACAACCGGTTGCTCTGCTTTGCGCCGCGATGGCGGCGCCATCCACGGCTCGTCGTCATCGTCATCAACAGGAAGGCGCAATCCCAGGATTGTCCCCGCGGCGGAAGCCTGCTCGACTACGGCAACGACATCCGTGCGGCTCATGCGTTTTACGCCCGACAGGAATGCCCACTGGTCCTCAAAGGGCTGCAACGCATCATCAACGAAGACGCTGTTGCCGTTCTGCCGGGGACCACTCTGCAGGGGCATGGCGATCAGGTTCCCGAAGCCGCCTGCGGGCATGGTGTCCTGGCTGGGGAAGAGCCGATCATAAGATTCAAACCCGATATCGGGGCAGCGCTCCATTGTCTCGGTGATGAGATGAGCGCCAAGTTTGCGTGCATCGGATGCGGGTACGGGTTCCGAAAAGAAGATCCAGACATGGCCGCCATTCCCGGAGCGGGAGCGCTCGAGGGCTGCCGGCACACCCTTCTCCCGACATGTCGCCAGGAATGCAAGCGCATCGCGTTGCCAGGACTGCTTGTCGAAATCGGTAGCCAGGAACCAGCAGCTGCCGTCCGGCATGAGCGGATAGACGCCAGCGATAAACCCCTCCGCTCTCGCCGGGTTCGCGAGGTTCTGCCCCTGCAGATGACTTTTGACGATCTCGTCACTAACGGGCACGAATGCCTGGTTGGGGCAGTCGCTGCATTTGATTTTTGGCTTTTCGCAAATCCCGCGAATCCATTCGTTCCGGCACGCAGGCGAATAACCAGCCTTGCCAGTTTTCGGATTCTCCCATCTGCGGGGGAAGACGTCATGGCGGCCACGAAAGAGCGATCGGAATAAGGCGATCTTGTCGGCGCCGGATAGCGCCGCCGAAGGAGTGGCACGTACCACCATTGGCGGCGCCAGACTGGGCTGAAGCTCCGCCCTGCGTCGCACCCTGAGTTGCTCAAGTGCAGCGATGACTGTCTCGCGTTCGTGGTCAAGCTGACCGAGGCGCCTTTCCAGCGCCGCGATCTCCACCTCCAGGTCGTCTTCTGCGATCATTGGCTCAACAATTTTCACCGCCTCGCCCCCAAAGACCAGGGCATTCGGGCAGGGCCACGACGGGCGAATTTGGACTGTTTGTTCCTACCACCTCGCCCACCATACATTCAATGAAGGCATAGCAACCTCGCCGGCACAGCGCTGCCAGAATTCTTCCCGCCCCGGCTTGTTTGCACTGGACTTGCGGGAAGAAGAGAGCGGTACTGTTGTCGGTCGACGGGACTCCCACCGGCGGCCAGCCCCGGAATCTTCGCCCTCCGGGGCTTCGGGTGGTGCACGGCCGCGCATGTCGCGTGGCCCGTAATGGAGGACCACCCCATGGCCAAGTCAAAGACCAAACACGCCAGGCGCACCGGCAATACAACAAAGGTGGCGCCCGATCGCCAGAAGGTGGAAACACCGCAGCGTCCCGACGGCAAACTCGGACTGATCGTCGATCGCCTTGCTACCAATACAGGCGCAACAGCCGACGAACTTGTCGAGGCAACCGGCTGGCAACGGCATTCGGTCCTCGGGGCACTGAGCAAGCTCAAGTCGCGTGGTTTTGCATTCCATCTCGATACCCATGCCGACCGCATGGCCTATCGGCTGACAGCGTCGAAAGGATAAGCCATGCGGGATCATCATGAAACCGGATCGCAAGCGCTTGCCGGCGAAGTCGCTGCGCTCAAGAACATGACGCATGTCGAACTTCGAGGCGCATGGCGGCGAGCCTGGCGGAGCCATCCGCCGAAATTTCTGAGCAGGGACCTCCTCGAACTTGGCATCGCCTGGAAACTGCAGGAACGCGCGTTTGGGGGCCTGGGCGCGGTCACAAAGCGGCGACTGGTCGAACTGGCGCTCGCCATCGAAGCCAAAGCCGATATCGCCAGGACCCGGCGTGTCAGCCTCAGACCAGGCGCTCGCCTCATCCGCGAGTGGGGCGGTGAGTCCCATGAGGTCCTTGTGACCGAGGACGGATTTTTGTGGCGCGGAAAGAATTGGCGGTCGCTCTCGGTTATCGCCCGCGAGATGACCGGCACGCGATGGTCGGGACCTCGGTTCTTCGGACTGGATAGGTCCGCAGGGCGAGGCGTCAACGCCATGGGGGGCCACGCGAATGAATAGGAAGATTCCGGCCAACCAATCGAACGGTGCAGCGACGATACGCTGCGCCATCTATACGCGCAAATCCTCCGAAGAGGGTCTGGAGCAGGATTTTAACTCGCTTGATGCCCAGCGCGAGTCCTGTGAGGCCTACATCACCAGCCAGAAGAGTTCGGGATGGGTGGCGCTGCCGGACATGTACGATGATGGTGGCATTTCGGGCGGCACGATGGAGCGACCGGCGCTCCAGCGATTGCTGGCCGACATCGGCGCCGGGCGCATCAACACCGTGGTGGTTTACAAGGTCGATCGTCTGACACGTTCGCTCAGCGACTTCGCAAAGATCGTTGACGCGTTCGATGCCAAGGGGGTCTCGTTTGTCTCGGTGACCCAGCAGTTCAACACGACCACATCCATGGGCCGGTTGACGCTGAATATGCTGCTGTCCTTTGCTCAATTCGAGCGCGAGGTCACTGGCGAGCGCATTCGCGACAAGATCGCAGCTTCGAAACGGAAAGGCATGTGGATGGGCGGTCTGCCGCCGCTGGGCTATGACGTTGATGATCGCAAGCTGGTGATCAATCCAGCTGAGGCCGACACCGTCCGGCACATCTATCGTCGCTATGCCGTGATGACATCGGTGCGCGCGCTGAAGGAAGAACTCGACTACGATGGCATTGTCAGCAAGGCCCGGATCAACGGCTTCGGTAACGCGACCGGCGGCAAGTCGTTGGCGCGCGGTGCTCTCTACCTGATGCTGCAAAACCGGATCTATCGCGGCGAAATCGTACATAAAGACAACGCCTATCCCGGTCTGCACGACGCCATAATCGACGAAGCGTTGTGGGACGAGGTGCAAGCCGCCCTCGCAGAGAATCGCGTCGAGCGCGTCACCCGGTCCAAAGCGGCTGCACCCAGCCTGCTTGCCGGCCTTGTTTACGATGACAGCGGTGCACGCATGTCGCCGACCCATGCCAACAAGAAAGGCACACGATACCGCTACTATGTCAGCCAGTCGCTGATCAAGCGCGGCCGGCCGAAGGCTGAGGCGGGGGCGTGTCGCGTGCCGGCAGCGGATCTCGAAACGATCGTTGAGGAGCGGATTTGCACCTTGCTTCTGGATGAAGCCACCATCTTCGAGATGCGCGGACCTGCGACAGTCGAGGCACGAAAAGCCATGATTGAGGATGCTGCTGACCTGGCCCGACGCTGGTCGAGTCTGCCGACACCCGGCAGGCGCGCCATACTGCATGCGCTTGTTAAACGGATCGACGTTTGTCTGGAGACGGTGGACATCACGATACGCCCAGCGGCTCTCCCCGGCATTGCAGGGTCTGGACCGGCTGTCGACAAATCGCTGGCGACGGGCGGCCCGACGAAGGTTATGTCTGTCCCCGCCCGGCTGAAGCGGACCGGTATGGAAGTAAAGCTGTTGGTGCAAGGCACAAGCGGACCGGCAGACCGCAAGCCCGATCGCAGTCTGATCCGTCTCCTCGGTCAAGCGCATCGCTTCCGCAGCATGCTTATGACGGACTGCGGTAATTCCATGCGCAACATTGCCGGCGACGCCGGCGTCAGTTCGTCTTACTTCACACGTGTGCTCCGGTTGAGCTTCCTGGCGCCCGAGATCACAAAGACGATCCTGCAGGGCCGCCAGCCTCCAGGGCTGACCGCAAACCGGATCATGCAAACCGGTCGGCTCGCATCATCATGGAATGAGCAGAAGGCACAACTGGATCTCGCTTGATCCGACCAACCTGAAAACTGGCGACGACAATCGCGCCGCTATCACATCAGATAGCGGCGTATGCCGCTTTTCAGCAAATCGCGCCAGGGCGAATGATGCCTGGCGTCGCACCACGGTGGTACCACCAAAACTCCCGTAAGAGACTTTGGCGCCAGCAAGCGCCGCAAACTCGTACCACGCCGGTCTCCGCTCCCCTGCCCAAGGGCCGATCCTCACCTAACCCGCGGAAACTACGGCACTAGTTCGAATCCTGCCCGGAAATACAAATTTATGAGTGATATCAATATGTTAACTGGCGGAGAGGGTGGGATTCGAACCCACGGTACCCGTGAAGGGTACAACGGTTTTCGAGACCGCCCCGATCGACCACTCCGGCACCTCTCCGCTAAGAGACCTTTTTCATCGCCATGTGGCCTGTGGGCGGCGTTCTGATAGCGCGGCGCACGGGGCTTGCCAACCCCAACTTGCGTGCGGCAGCATCTGGTTGCGATTTTCGCCTGTTTTTCTTGACAATCGGCCCCTTCAAACCCTATAGACCCCGCCAACGGGCGGAGGGCCATGGCGGTCCCCCGCCTCAATTACGCTGTTTCAGGCTCGATAAAGGCAACAACAATGAAAGTTCGCCCTCGATCTCCCTTCAAAGGGGTTTCAAAGGGCGGCGCCGATGGACGCGGGTGAAGACAAAAGAAGGAAGACCATGTACGCCATCATCAAGACCGGCGGCAAGCAGTACCGCGTCGCCCCCGACGATACCCTCGAGGTCGAGCGCCTGCCCGGCAATGCCGGCGATACCGTCGAGCTCGCGGAAGTTCTCATGATCGCCGGCGACGACGGCATCGAAGTCGGCTCACCGTTTGTCGCCGGAGCCACCGTCAGCGCCGAGCTGGTCGCCCAGACCCGCGGCGACAAGATCATCATTTTCAAGAAGCGCCGGCGCAAGC
>CAZMSA010000232.1:0-4927 GCA_964568825.1 uncultured Rhizobiaceae bacterium
GACCTGGTGCTTGTCGACTACTTGCCAGAAACGCGAGGCATCGGGATAGGTCGGGACGCCTTCGAACATCAAGGTTATGGCCCCATTGGCCAGCGGCCCGTAGACGATATAGCTGTGGCCCGTCACCCAGCCCACATCGGCGGTGCACCAGTAGACGTCGCCGTCGTGGTAGTCGAAGACATACTGGTGGGTCATCGCCGCATAGACGAGATAGCCGGCGGTGGTATGCAGCACGCCCTTGGGCTTGCCGGTCGAACCGGAGGTATAGAGGATGAACAGCGGGTCCTCCGCCTTCATCTTTGCCGCTGGACAATCAGGCTTCGCCTTGGCCATTTCCACATGGTACCAGAGGTCGCGATTGTCGTTCCACGCCACCTCCCCACCGGTGCGCCGCACCACCAGGACCTTGACCTTGTTGCCGGCCTTGATGCGCTCCAGGGCGGCATCGGTATTGGCCTTCAGGGGGAAGCGCCTGCCGCCGCGTACACCTTCATCCGCAGTGATGACGAAATTCGACTTGCAGTCATGGATGCGCCCGGCCAGTGAATCGGGCGAAAAGCCTCCGAACACCACGGAATGGACCGCCCCGATGCGCGAACAGGCCAGCATGGCATAGGCCGCCTCGGGGATCATCGGCATGTAGATGGTAACGCGGTCACCCTTCTTGACGCCGTTCGATTTCAGCACATTGGCCAGACGGCAAACGTGATCGTACAGCTCGCGATAGGTGATCTTCTTGTCGAAGTAGGGATCATCACCCTCCCAGATGATAGCCGTCTGGTCGCCGCGCTTCTTCAGATGGCGGTCGATGCAGTTGACGCTGACATTGGTGACGCCGTCCTCGTACCATTTGATCGACACCTTGGGATAGGCGTAGCTGACGTTCCTGATTTTCTTGGGCGCCTTGAACCAGTCGATACGCTTCGCCTGCTTGCCCCAGAACTTGTCCGGGTTCTTGACTGATTCGGCGTACATCTTCTTGTAGCCAGCATCGTCCACATATGCATGCTTCTTCCACTGGGACGGAACCTTGTAGACATAAACTTCGGACATAGATCTGCAGCCTCCCCTCTGACACCGGCACGGCGAATGTTTGAACTAGGCCGGATTATGGCGGCAGCATCGCTCATCCGCAATGCGTCAAGAGTCCAACCCTCTTCCTGGCCTGATGACGGCAATTTGGTTGATGCCGGCGAAGCCCATTGAATCGATCCTCGCATTTGCGGTGTGAAATCTGTGCCGTCGGATTCTTCAGCGCAACCATGGGGTTACCGGGGCTCAATGCCTGCTGCCAGAGCCGCACTGAACCGGGCCGCTATCGGTTATTCAATCGCCACACCGCCGAGCGTTTGATCTCGGCGTCCTCGAGGTCCCGTGTCACCGGCACCTGATAGGCGGCCACCTGATCGAGCCTCGTCTGAGGCAGGTAGCTGCGGCCGGGATCGCCGATGAGGATAGCCGAGCGATGCGCCGCTGCATCCAGCCATGCCAAGAGGCGTTCGGCCAGATGCCACTCGTAGAACAGATCGCCAACCAGGATGCAGGCCGCTCGCGGGGCCGGCCGCCTGAGCAGATCATCGCTCGTGATGCTGACGGCGACCTGGTTGAGACCGGCGTTGAGGCCGATGGCAACCGCGGCGAACGGGTCGATATCGGCCGCCAGCACATGGCTCGCGCCGGCCAGCCGGGCGGCGATGGCGACCAAGCCGGAGCCGGAAGCCAGATCGATGACATCAAGGCCCCGCACGGTCTCTGGGCGGTCGAGAATGAAGCGGGCGAGCGCCTGCCCGACGGCCCACGCAAACGCCCAGAACGGCGGAGGCAGACCGATCTCCCCCAGTTCCTCTTCGGTCTTTTGCCATAGAGGAACCGATTCGGCTGCCAGATGCAGGCGGATTTCGCTCACCAGCGGCGGCGACAGAATTTCGGTGTTGGCGCGGATGAAGCCGCCGAGATCGCCGACCGCAAAGGTCATGGAGCACGCGGCGGATCGGCGAGACCGCCCATGCGGCAAATCTCCTGCCATTCCTCCTCGGCGACCGGCTGCACCGACAACCGGCTGTTGTTCACCAGCACCATCTTCTCAAGGCTTGCGTTCGCCTTTATGTCCTTCATGCTGACCGGCTTCGGCATATCCTGACGCGCCTTGATGTCCACGCAGTCCCAGCGCGGATCATCCGTTGTCTTGTCAGGATGGGAAAGTGCCGAGACCTCGACGATACCGACGATCTCCAGACCCTGGTTGGAATGGTAGAAAAAGCCAAGGTCGCCCAGGCGCATGGCCCGCATGTTGTTGCGCGCCTGATAATTTCTGACACCCTCCCAGGGCTCACCTTTGGCACCGCGGGCCTTTTGCTGTGCCCACGACCAGGTGGCCGGTTCCGATTTGAACAGCCAGTAGGCCATGACCCCTAACCCTCCGGGTTGTTGATGATCCAACTCCATGGCCGGATATCGACCGACTCAAAGAGCCCGGCGAGAGCGTAAGGGTCCGATGCCGCAATCAACCCTGCTTCACCACGGTCGAAGGCTTCGACGATAACCAGCGAGCCGTTGGGCGTCCCCGAGCCGTCGGTGAACGGCCCGGCGGCCTTCAGCTTATCACCCAGCGAATTGAGATAGGCGAGATGATCAGGCCGGGTCGAAAGACGCTTTTCTTCACTGCCGGGCTTATCGGTGCAGATCAAGGCATAGAGCATGAAGTCCCCTTATCGGTCATTGGGTTTCGAACTTGATGGGCCGGCTGAGCAGGCGGGCGATCTCGGCATCAGGACTGGAGCGGTCCTCGACGATGGCCTGCACGGCCGCGGCTATCGGCATGTCGACGCCGTGGCGGGCGGCGATGGCGTTCACCACGCTGGCCGTATGCACACCCTCCGAGACGCCACGCCGGCTGGTCAGGACGGCACTGAGCGTCTCACCGCGACCCAGCGCCAGGCCGAGGGAGAAATTGCGCGACTTGGTACTGGAGCAGGTAAGGATGAGATCACCGAGGCCTGAAAGCCCGGTCAGTGTCTCGCGCTGTGCGCCCAGTGCCAGGCCGAGACGTGCCAGTTCGGCGAACCCACGTGTCGTCAGGGCGGCGCGGGCCGAATCGCCCAAACGCTTGCCGTCGGAAATGCCGCAGGCGATGGCCAGCACGTTCTTCACCGCCCCGCCCAGTTCAACGCCGCGAATGTCATTAGAGGCATAGATACGGAAGGTATCAAGACTCATGGCGGCCGCCAGTTCGCGGGTGGCGTCGGCATCGCGTCCGGCCAACGTAACGGCAGTGGGAAGGCCCTCAACCACGTCGACAGCAAAGCTCGGTCCCGAGAGCACGTAAGGCTCGAGCGCCGGGCAGGCCTCTTGCAGCACCTCACTCATGAATCGGTCGCTGCCGCGCTCGATACCTTTGGCACAGATGATGCCAGGCGTACCCTTGGCGAGGCCGCGAAGGTCCGACATGACCGCACCCATGGTCTGGGCCGGCGTGGCGAGGAGCAAGAAGTCGGCCTCGGCAAGGCGTGACTTATCGCCGGTGACGGCAAGATTATCCGGCAACCGCACACCGGGCAGATAGGCGCGGTTCTCGCGATCGCGCTCGATAGCCGTGGCCGTGTCGGGCGAGCGCGCCCACAGCGTGGTGGCAAAGCCAGCGCGCGCCATCACCGCCGCCAGCGCAGTACCCCAGCTCCCGGCGCCAATGACGCCGGCTGATCGCCATTTCCCGGTCATGCCTTGGCTCCCGCATAGGGTGCCGGCTCGGCTTCAGCATCCAGCGGCCAGCGCGCCCGCGCCGGGGTATTAAGCGGATCCCTCAAGCCCAGAGCCAGCCGTTCAGCACCGCACCAGGCAACCATGGCAGCATTGTCAGTACATAGCGCAACTGGTGGCGCCAGCAGGCGGAAACCGCGCGCGGCAGCGGTTTCGGCAAGTCGCGCGCGAAGGGCGACATTGGCGGCCACGCCGCCGGATATCACCAGAGCAGCATCGGTCAGACCGGGATGTTCAGCGCAAAAGCGCGCCATGGCGTGGTTGACCCGGTCGGCTACCGTGTCGCACACGGCCACCTCGAAGGCGGCGCATATATCAGCCACGTCGCCCGGCTGCAACGGCTGGACGTCTTGGGCGGCCAGCCGCACCGCGGTCTTGAGGCCGGAAAACGAGAAATGGCAGCCTTCGCGCCCCAGCATGGGGCGCGGGAAACTGAAGCGCGCGGCATCACCCAATCGCGCCTCGGCCGCAACCGCCGGACCGCCGGGATAGTCGAGATGCAGTAGCTTGGCGGTCTTGTCGAAGGCCTCGCCCAGCGCGTCGTCGATGGTGGTGCCGTAGCGCCGGTAGTGCCCGATGCCTTCCACAGCGACAAGCTGGGTATGGCCGCCCGATACCAGCAACAAAAGATAGGGCGGCCGCAATCGGTCGGTGAGGCCGGGTGTCAGGGCGTGGGCCTCAAGATGGTTGACGGCAATGAGCGGCTTGCCTGTCACCAGGACCAGTGCCTTGGCCGTGACGAGCCCGACCAGCACGCCGCCGATCAGCCCCGGTCCGGCGGTGGCGGCAATGCCGTCCATGGACTCCAGTCCAAGGCCCGCTTCGTCGAGGGCGGCCTTGATGATGTGGTCGAGGCAGGAGACATGGGCGCGAGCAGCGATTTCCGGCACCACCCCGCCATAGGCCCGGTGCTCGGCAAGCTGCGAACGCACCACATTGGAGACTATGCGACCCTTGCCGTCAGCATCGCGCTCGACCACCGCGGCGGCGGTTTCGTCGCACGAGGTCTCGATGCCGAGGATGATGAGGCGGCCATCCTTGGGTCGGGGTGCAGTCAATCTCGTTCTTCCTTCTCAAGAGCCAGTCTGTATAGTGCGGCCCGACGCCCTGAAGGCGAGCCCATACCACCCCCATCCGGCCCGTTGCAAATGCTTCCCATCCGTATCGGCAC
>CAZMSA010000233.1:0-4875 GCA_964568825.1 uncultured Rhizobiaceae bacterium
AGGTCCCACATGGGATCGTTCATGCCGGAATATTCCCAGTCGACCACCCACATGCGTTCGCCCGTGTCGAGGAAGTTCTCGCACAACGGGTCGCAGTGGCAGGCAGTGAGCGGCAGCGGGTGGGCGTTGAGGGCGGCGCGCACCGTTTCGGCCTCGGCCAACACGTCGTGATAACCTTCAGGCAGATCGACGGTCTTGCTCGATAGGATTTTCAGGTAATCGTCGATCATCGAGAAGAGTTCGAAGCGGAAGGGAAATTTCGCCCCCGATCGATGCAGCTTGTAAAACGCCTTGCCGGCGCGGGCGGGCGAGCCTTTGCGCTCTTTGAAGAGATCCGGCGACATGGTGACGGCGCCGTCGATGTAGCGGGTGAGCATCACGCCAGTTTTGGCATCGAAGTGCATCACTTCAGGCGACACCCCGGCGCGCGCCGCCTCCTTTGCCGCCACCGCCTCGTTGCCGCGATCGATATATTCCTCTGTCCCCTTGCCGGGAATGCGCAGGCAATATTCGCCGGCCCGGAAGACGAGGTTGGTGAGACCACCGAGGCGTTCGATGGCGACGCTGCCGGCATCGAAACCGTCAAGGCCGGGGATCGCCTTCAGGGCATCGCGCGCCAGTTGAATGCCGTCATCGTCCATCGTCTCACCCCTTCAGCCTTTCCATCTGCGGATCATAAAGGCAGCGCGGCCCCCTTGTCGCCCCGTAGGCCTCGCCAAAGGCCTCGATCTCGAAGCCTTCGGTGCCCGAAAGCTCAGCCGGCAGGTAGGCAAAGGCAATCGAACATTTAAGGTGATGGCCATAGCCGGCGCTGGTGGTGACCGAGACCACCTTGCCCTCATGCAGGATCGCCTCACCGCCGTGGAACGGCGCAAAACCTTCGACGCGGAAGGCGGCGAGGCGACGTCTGACGCCTTCGGCCTTGATGCGGGAAAGCGCCTCGCGGCCGATGAATGAGCCCTTGTCGAGCTTCACCGCAAAGCCCAGTCCGGCCTCGTAGGGGTTGTAGTCGGGCGAGATGTCGCCGGACCAGTAGAGATAGCCCTTTTCCAGCCGGCAGCTTTCGATGGCGCGGTAGCCGGCATCGGCGATACCATGCTCCTCGCCCGCCGCCCACAAGGTCTCGTAGACGTGGGCGGCATATTCCTGCGGGATGTAGAGCTCGTAGCCCAGTTCGCCGACATAGCCGATGCGCACCGCCATGACGCGGGCATGGCCGATCTCGATGTCGCGCACCGCAAGGAAGGCAAAAGCCGCGTTCGATACGTCATCGTCGCTGACGGCGGCAAGCACCTCGCGGGCCTTTGGGCCGCACAAATTGAGGGTGGCCATGGCGCCGGTCACCTCGCGCATGGCGATGCCTTCCGGCAGGTGCCGGGCGATCCACCCCGAATCCCTGACCCCGAAGCCCGAGCCGGTGACGCACAGGATATCGTCGTCGCCCTTGATGATGAGGGTGAGATCGGCCTCGATGCCGCCCGCCTCGTTGCAAAGCTGGGTGTAGACGGCACGGCCCCCTGAGCCCGTGAGGTCGTTGGCGGCGATTTTCTGCAAGGCCTGGAGGGCGCCCTTGCCGGTGATCTCGAACTTGGCAAATGAGGTCTGGTCGATCAGTGCGACGCGCTCGCGAATGGTCCTTGTCTCGGCGCCGACCGCTTCGAACCAGTTGGGCTTACCTTCGAAGCTCGGCTCATCATTGGGTTGATCGCCGGGCCGGGCGAACCAGTTGGGCCGTTCCCAGCCAAATTTCGAGCCGTAGACGGCACCCTTGCGTTTGAGGATGTCGTAAAAAGGCGAACGCCTCAGGCCCCGCCCGGCGTGCGCCTCTTCGCCCGGCCAGTGGATCTTGTAATAGGCGCCGTAGGCCTCGATCGCCCGGGCTTCCAGATAGCGGCCTTGCGCGTGCAAGGGGCCGAAGCGGCGGATGTCGAAGGGCCACAGGTCCATGCCGGCATCGCCTTCGAGGATGAGGTTCGACATGGCAAGCCCCGCCCCGCCGGACGCCGCGATGCCGGCGGTAAACCCGCAGGCGATGAAGAAGTTGTCGAAACCGGGGGCGCGGCCCATCAGCGGTTCGCCATCGGCCGACACCGGTATCGGCCCGTTGATGACGGTCTGGATGCCGATCTCGGACAGCACCGGCAGGCGTTCCGAAGCGGGCAGGGCGAACAGTTCCAGTCGGTCCATGTTGGCCGGGAAAAGCTCCCGTGCGAAATCGAGCGGCGGGCGCCCGCGCCAGCACCCCTTGGTGCCATCCTCCCAGCCGCCGATGGCAAAGGCGCCGGGCTCGGGTTTGAGATAGAAATTATGGTCCGGGTCCCTGAGCGTCGTCAGGTCGGGGGCGAAATCGAGCTTTTTCTCGGTGACGAAATACTGGTGCTCGACGACGCCCGCCGCCAGGGCGACGCCGGCCATGGTGCCGACCCGCTTCGCCCACAGGCCGGCACAGTTGACGAGGACATCGCAGGCAATGGTGCCGCCTTCGGTGACGACGCCCAGCGCCCGCCGCCCGTCATGAGCGATTTCGGCGACGCAGACGCCTTCCTCGATCTTCACCCCCGTCATCCGCGCGCCCCTGTTGTAGGCCATGGTCAGCGAATAGGGATCGATGTGCCCGTCGCCCGGAATGAAGGCGGCGCCTTCGATGCCGGCGGTATCGATGTAGGAAAACCGCGCCTTGGCCTCATCCGCCGTGAGCGCGTAACACTCGACGCCGAAACTCTTGGCCTGCGTCATCGAGCGGCGAATCTCGCTCCAGCGCTCGGGACTGGAGGCAAGGCGCAGCGAACCGACTTTCTTCCATGACGTTGCCTGGCCGGTTTCTTCTTCCAGCCGGTCGAAGCAGGCGACCGAGTTCTGCATCAGGCGGGTGAGGTTGCGTTTGGACCGCAATTGCCCGACGAGGCCGGCGGCGTGCCAGGTGCAGCCGTGGGTAAGCTGTGCCTTTTCCACCAAAAGCACGTCCTTTGCCCCGGCGCGGCCGAGATGGTAGGCCAGCGAGGTGCCGATGGCGCCACCGCCGATGATCAGGATATGGACATGCCGGTCGGCGCGAAACGCCATCAGATGAGATCCTTCAAAGTTTCACACGCGCCGCCGTGGGGTCGTAAAGCGCTTCCAGATGCAGCCTGGCCGGCACTCGCTGCATCGCTACCACCAGCTCATAGACACCGTCGCGCAGCCAGGCATCGCTGACGCCATCTGCATGGCGCACATAGCCATAACCGATGGACTGGCCGATGCTATAGCCGAAGCCGCCGATGGTGAGATAACCGGCGAACTCACCGTCGCGCAGGATGGTCTCGCGCCCCAGCAGCACCACGTCGGGATCATCCACGGTGAAGCCGGCAAGCTTCTTCTTCAAGGGTGCGCCGGCGGTGCGCTGGGCGGCTTCGCGGCCCATGAAGTCGGTGTTCTTCTTCAGCTTCACCGCCCACCCGAGGCCGGCTTCGAAGGGTGAATCGTTGGGCGTGATATCCGAGCCCCAGGCGCGATAGCCCTTTTCCAGCCGGAGCGATTCGAGCGCCCGATAGCCCACCGGCCGGATGCCGTGCGGGCTGCCCGCCGCCATGAGGCAATCGAACACCTCGCCGGTTGCCTCGAGCGGCACATGCAGTTCCCAGCCCAGTTCGCCCACATAGGTGACGCGTAACGCCCTCACCTCGTGGCCGTCGATATCGATGACCCGCACATGTCCGAAGCGAAAACCGGCATTGGAAACATCCGCTTCGGTCACGCTGGAGAGCACATCGCGCGCCTTCGGCCCCATCAGCGACAAGGTGCCCCAATCCTCGGTGACATCGACAAGACTGACGTCCAGACCGGACGGCACATGGTCGACGATCCACGCGGCATCGTGGGTGCGAAAGCCGGTGCCGGTGACGATATAGAAATGGTCCTCGGCAAGCCGCGCCACCGTCAGGTCGCATTCGATGCCGCCGCGCGAGTTGAGGAGCTGGGTATAGGTCAGCCGTCCGGCGGGTTTGCTGACGTCGTTGGCGCAGATCCAGTCGAGGGCCCGGGCGGCATCGCGGCCGGTCATTTCGTATTTGGCGAAGGAGGACTGGTCGAACAGCCCCACCGCCTCGCGCACCGCCTGGTGCTCGTCGCCGACGGGGGCGAACCAGTTCTGCCGACCCATGGAATAGACGTCCCTGGCTTCCATCCCTTCCGGCGCGAACCAGTTGGGGCGTTCCCAGCCGAGCTTGGAGCCAAAGACGCCGCCATGGGCTTTCAGGCGCTCATAAAGCGGTGAAACGATGCGCGGCCGGCCCGATCCGTATTCCTCGTGCGGAAAGCCGATGGTGTAATGCTTGCCATAGGCCTCAAGGGTGCGCTCGCACACCCAGTCGCGATCCTTGTGCAGGCCGGAAAAACGCCGGATGTCGACCACCCACAGGTCCATGGGCGCCTCGCCCTTGATCGCCCATTCCGCCAGCACCCAGCCCGCCCCGCCGCCCGCGGCGATGCCGAAGGCATTGAACCCGGCGCCCACGAACATGTTGGCGCATTCGGGCGCCGATCCGAGGATGAAGTTGCCATCGGGCGTAAAGCTCTCCGGCCCGTTGATCATCTGCTTGACGCCGGTCTTCTCGAGCGCCGGAACGCGGGCGATGGCCTGCACCATGTGCTGCTCGAAATGGTCCCAGTCGTCATCGAAAAGCTGGAATTCGAAATCGTCCGGCACATCGCCGGTGGTCCAGGCGATGGGGTCTCTCTCGTAGCCGCCCATGACGAGGCCGCCCACTTCCTCCTTGAAATAGGTGAAGCGGTCGGGATCGCGCACCGTGGCGGTATCGGCTGTGAGGCCGTCGATCTTTTCGGTGATGATGTACTGGTGCTTGACCGGCTGCAGCGGCACGTTGATGCCGGCCA
>CAZMSA010000234.1:0-4871 GCA_964568825.1 uncultured Rhizobiaceae bacterium
CCAAGGTGCGCCTGCCGGGCGGCGGCGGGGCGCCGGAGATCGCCACCTCGTGCGGTGAGATCTTCATCACCATGATCCAGTCGAAGCGCGGCATGGTGGAAAAAATCGACTTCTTCACTTCATTCGGCCACGGGCGCGGCGGCAACCACCGGCGTGAACTGGGGATCACCACCAAGGGGCCGAGCCTGCTGGTAACCGATCTGGCGGTGTGGAAGCCGCATGCCGCCACCAAGGCCTTCGAGGTGGTGAGCCTGCATCCGGGCGTCACCCGTGATCAGGTGGAAGAGACCTGCAGCTGGCGTGTGCGCTATGCCGCAGATGTCGGCGAGACACCACCGCCGACGGCGCTGGAACTGGATACCCTGCGCGATCTCAAGGCGCGCACCGACAAGGCCCACCGGGGAAGTTGAAGGTCGCTTCGGCCGGCCCGCTACTTCACCACCAGCACCGGGCACCTGGCGAGGATTTCCACGCGGTGCGAGACGCCGCCGCGCAACAGTCCCTCGATGTCGCCCATGCCACGCGAGCCGACGACGATCATGTCGGCCTTGTGGTGTTTGGCGCGGGCCACGATGGTACGGGCGATGGGGCCTTCCTCGATCTCGGTCTCGATGCTCTTGACCCCGGCAGCCTTGGCGGCATCGAGCGAGCCGCCCAGCAGGTGCTTGGCGCCCTCCTTGAGGATGTCGATATCGAGCGGTCCCTGGATGTGCTCGGCCCTGGCATATTGCTTGAGGCCGGCATGCAGCGCCTCTTCCTTCACCACATGTAAAAGGATCACTCTGGCGCCGGCATTGGCGGCGATCTCGGCGCCGACGGAGACGCCCTTGAGTGAATGAGGAGAGCCGTCGACGGCGATGAGGATCTTCGAGATCATGACGATTATGCCTCTCTTTCGTTTGCCGTTTTGAGTGTGGACGCTCTGGATACGATTGTGAAGTTCCAACAGGTTCCGATCCGACCTGTTCAGTCGGGCAGGGCGATGGGGCCGAGGGTGGGCCAGGCCTCGCCGGGGCCGGGATTTTCCTTGATGGTGTGACCGCCCAGATGGGTCATCACCCCCCACACTGCATTGAGCGCGGTCTGTACTGCACCTTCCACCCAGGCGGGCGTCCAGCTCACATCGTCGCCCGCCAGGAAGATGCCACGTTCGGCAGGCGGCAGCGATGCTTGCATGAACTGGCCGTACATGCGGTGGTTATAGCGGTAATGGCCGGGCAGCGCGCCCTTGAAGGCGCCGAGGAAATTGGGGTCGTTCTCCCAGCTGACGGTGATCGGATCACCGATGATGTGAGCGCGGATGTCGACCCTGGGATAAATCTTCGCCAGCGCCGAAAGCGCCAGCTCGACGCGCTGATCGACCGGCAGCGGCAGCATCTTCAAGGCATCGGACATCCACGAATAGGTGAGGCAGATGACGCCCGGCTTGTCCGGCCCGTTGTCGAAAAAGTAAGTGCCGCGGGTCAGCCGGTCGGTGAGGGTCATCGACATGACATCGCGGCCGGTTTCCGGGTCCTTGTCCTTCCAGAACGGCCGATCGACCATGACAAAGGTCTTGGACGACTGCATGTAGCGGGTGCGGTCGAGGGCCATCCACAATTTGTGGCTGAAGAGGCTTTCCTCGGTGTCGATGGCGGTGGTGAGGAGCCAGCTCTGGCAGGTGGCGACGACGGCCTCGCACGGCTCCGAACGGCCCCAGCGGTCGGTGACGTTGAGGCGGCCTTGCGCGTCGCGGAAGATGCGCACCGCGCCGACCCGTGGGGCGCCATCGTTGAGGCGCGACAGCGTGGTGCCCGCCGGCCAATGGACCATGCGTTCGGGTACCCGCCGCCACAGGCCTTGCGGCACCTGCTCGACGCCGCCGACGATGAAGCGCTGGTTGTCGTCGCACTCGGTGACGTTGACGCGGAGGATCTCCAGCATGGAGTTGGGAAAATCCGAGTCCCACCCGCCGGTGCCGAAGCCGAACTGGCCGAACACCTCGCGGTGGCGAAAGGAGAGCTTTTTAAAGGCGCTGGAGGAGGTGATGAAATCATAGAAGGTGCGCTCGTCCCAGTTGCGCACGATGGGGTTCCAGATCGCCTTGACGGCGGCGGCGTCGCGGGCCCGGATGGCGGCCTTGAGTTTTGAGAAATCGGCGCCTTCCTCGAGCGCTGCGTGATAGGCCTGTGCCACCTCGTGGAACAGCGGCGGCAGATCGGCGAGGGTTCTGGCGTAGAAGGTCTCGCCCTCCAGGTCGATGACGGTGGATCCGGCGGCTTCGGTCAGCGGGTTGGGGAAAGGACGGCTTTCGAGGCCGAGCTTGTCGACATAGTGGTAAAAGCCGGTGGAGGAGACGGGAAAGCGCATGCCACCCAGTTCGGCGACGATGCCGTCGGCACCTTCGAAGGGCTGCGAGCGCAGCCGCCCCCCCAACTGGCCCGCCTCGTAGACGATGGGGTGCAACCCCATGCGCATCAGCTCGTAGCCGCAGATCAGCCCCGAGATGCCGGCGCCGATGACCGCCACGCGGGCGCCATGGGCTTCGGCGGGAATAGCCCCAAGTCCTGCCGTGTGATCAAGCCAGCCGCGAAAGGCGAAGGGAAAGTCCGGGCCGAAGTGGGTGAGGGGGATTTCATCGGCAGCGGACATGATGCTCTCCATCGGCGAAACGGGCGAAAGGCAGTTTCTAGCCTGTGCAGGCGCCGCCGTCACGCAAAGGCTTTCATTGGCCGCCCGGTCGTACACAGCAGCGGCGAAGTGTGCGACGATGCTGGGGATGAAAGGAGAAAGCCCATGCACAAGGATCATGTCTACAAGAAAATCGAACTGGTCGGCTCATCGGCTGTCTCGGTCACCGACGCCATTGAAAAGGCGGTGGCGCGCGCTGCCAAGACCATCAAGAACCTCGAATGGTTCGAGGTCAATCAGGTGCGCGGGCATGTCGAGGACGGCAAGGTGGCCCACTACCAGGTGGTGCTGAAGGCGGGCTTCCGGCTGGATGAATGAGGCGCCGGATCGATGCCGTTGCATCGGCCCGGGGCCTCTGCAAGGTTCAGGTGATGATCTGCCAGAAGATGCAAATCATGGCCGCCCAGCCGACGGCGAAGCTCAAGGTGCGCCCGAAGGGTACACCGGCGACATAGAGCACATAGTGGGCGACGCGGGCCCAGAAATAGGTGATGGCGGAGGCCGCGGTGGCATTGTCGGCCTGGCTGGTGAGCTGGGCGACGATGATCAGGGCGGCAAACGGCGCCAGGTTCTCGATGGCGTTGTAGTGGGCTTTCTTGGCGCGGGCCGCCCAGGCGGGCAAGGCCTTGTCGTCGGCCTCATAGGTGAGGGCCTTCATCATGCCCACGTCCATGATATGGGCGAGGATGTAGGGCAGCCACATCAAAATGGTTATGCCGGCGGTCCACGCCAGCATCTTGAGATCGGTCGTCATGGGGTTCCCTCCTGAGTGCGGTGATTCCGCAAGGTCAGTATCGCACGATTTGCGCTGCGGCCGAATGCGCCAAGCAGATCACGATTTGACGACAGGTGGTACGATTGGCGTTGCACAGGCGGGCCGGCCGGTTCAGGTTGCCGCCGGCAGCAGGTATCAGGAGCAGTCCGGCATGGCGACGAAACCCCGCAATATCCTCATCTTGTGCGCCGACGAGCATGCGCGCTCGGCGCTGGGTTGCTACGGGCACCCGGTCGCCCAGACGCCGACGCTCGACAAGCTGGCAAGGCTTGGCACCCGCTTTACCCGCGCCTATACGCCTTCGCCCATCTGCATTCCGGCAAGAGCCTCGCTTGCCACCGGCACGCAGGTCAACGAGAACCGCTGTTGGTCGTCGGCCGAGCCCTATTATGGCCAGCACGAAAGCTGGATGCACCGGTTGCGCGAGGCGGACCACGCGGTGGTTTCGGTGGGCAAGCTGCATTTCCGCTCCGGCGATGACGATAACGGCTTTGCCGAGGAAATCCTCCCCATGTACCTGGCCAATGGCGGCAAGGGCTGGCCGCAAGGGCTGCTGCGCAATCCCCTGCCGAGGTTCGACGAAGCGCGAGAACTGGCGCGCGATGTGGAGCCCGGCGACAGCACCTATACCGAATATGACCGCGACATCGCCGCCGCGGCTGCCAAATGGCTGGGGCGCTACGCAGCGAAGATCAAGAACAAGCCATGGGCGCTGTTCGTGTCGTTTGCCTCGCCGCATTATCCCCTGACGGCGCCCAAGGCCTTTTTTGACCGCTATGCCGGGCGGGCGATGCCTGAGCCGGTCGGGTGTGCCTCGCATGAATTGCCGCAGCATCCGGTGGTGCGGGAAATGGCGCGTTTCTGGGACTATGACGGTTATTTCGACGAAGGCAAAAGGCAACTGGCGCGGCGTTGCTATTGGGCGTTGTGCAGCTTTGTCGATGACAATATCCGCCGCGTGCTGGAGGCGCTGGAGGATTCAGGATCGGCGCGCGATACGGTGGTCATCTACATTTCCGACCATGGCGAGATGCTGGGCAACCACGGGCTGTGGACCAAGTCGGTGATGTACGAGGATGCGGTCGGCGTGCCGCTGATCATGGTGGGACCGGACATTCTCAAGGGCACCAACGACACGCTTTGCTCGCTCACCGATATCGCGGCGACGGTGGAAGACGTGGTGGGCCTGGGGGCTCAGGACGCAGAAGCGCCGTGGCAGTCGCGGTCGCTGAAGGATTTCATCGCCAAGCCGGCAACGGACCGCTTCATTCTCAGCCAGTATCACGACGGCGGCAGCCCGACGGGTTTCTACATGATCCGCCAAGGACGCTGGAAATATGTCCATTATGCCGGCAATTATCTGCCGCAACTCTTCGACATGGAGGCCGATCCCGACGAACTGAACGATCTCGGCGAGGCGCCGCAA
>CAZMSA010000235.1:0-4844 GCA_964568825.1 uncultured Rhizobiaceae bacterium
CCGACCCGCTACCGGTGATGGAGCGCTACCCGCACCAGCTTTCCGGCGGCATGCAACAACGCGTCGGCATTGCCATGGCGCTGGCCAACGATCCGGCCCTGTTGATCCTCGATGAACCGACCACTGGCCTCGATGCCACCGTCGAGGCGGAAGTGCTGGATCTCATCCGGCAATTGCGCGCCGAGTTCGGCACTTCGATCCTGTTCATCAGCCACAATCTCGGCGTCGTCTCCAGCGTCTGCGACCGGGTGGGGGTGCTATATGCCGGCACCCTGGTCGAGGAAGGCCCGACAGCGGCACTGTTCGCCGGCCCGCGCCATCCCTATACCGTCGGTCTGCTGCGTTGCCTGCCGCACCGCGGCCAACGCAAGGCGAGCGGTCCCTTGAGCACCATTCCCGGCTTCCTGCCAGCGGCCGGCACCGAGGCTCAAGGGTGCATCTTCGCCCCGCGCTGCGCCTTGGCCGACGATCATTGCCGCAGCGTCGAGCCCGCCCTTGTCGCCTGCGGTAAAGACCGCTCGAGCCGCTGCCACTACCATGAGCGGGCGCCCGACCTGCCGGTTGCAGTTCCCGCCGACATGGCCGCTGGCCGAGTGCCTTCCTCGAGCGGGGCACCGGTCCTGCGCATCGAAAACCTGTCGAAGACCTTCCATCTGAAAGGTCACGCCCTCAGGGTTCTCAGGGACATCACTATCGAACTGCGGGCCGGCGAGACGCTCGGGTTGGTGGGCGAATCCGGTAGCGGCAAGACAACACTTGCCCGCGTGCTGCTCGGTCTGACGGCGCCCGATGCCGAGACCCGCATCGAACTCGATGGAGCCCCGCTGGAGGCCTCGCTGTCACACCGGGCGCTGGCGGCCGTCAAGGCCCTGCAGATCGTCTTCCAGAACCCGGATTCGGCCCTCAACCGATCCCATACGGTACGCCGTCTCATCGGCCGTGCCATCGGCAAGCTCGCCGGCCTTGCCGGTGCGG
Source organism: uncultured Rhizobiaceae bacterium (assembly GCA_964568825.1). GTDB lineage: Bacteria > Pseudomonadota > Alphaproteobacteria > Rhizobiales > Aestuariivirgaceae > CAVVDT01. The sequence goes on from CAZMSA010000235.1 coordinate 976, forward strand.
CGCAGGAAACCCGCCTCACCGAGCTCACCCGCGCGGTGCGCCTCGCCGATCGCTACCTGGGCGCCCGGCCGCGCCAGCTTTCCGGCGGCCTCAAGCAGCGAGTCGCCATCGCCCGCGCCTTTGCCGGAGGGCCGCGCATCGTGGTGTGCGACGAGCCGACCTCGGCGCTCGATGTATCGGTACAGGCAGCGATCCTCAATCTTCTGGCCGACCTGCAGACGCGACTCCAGGTGAGCTACGTCTTCATCTCCCACGATCTCGGCGTGGTGCGCTATCTCTCCGACCGCATCGCCGTTCTCTATCTCGGGCGGCTGATGGAAATCGGCCCGGCGGAGCAGGTATTTTCGGGCCCGCATCATCCCTATACCGAAGCGCTCTTGTCGGCGGTGCCCTCCATCGACCGCCGCCATGGTGAGCGCATCCGTCTGTCGGGCGAGATCCCCAGTGCCATCAATCCGCCATCGGGTTGCGTCTTCCATACCCGTTGTCCGCGCGTGATCGCAGGCAGATGCGCCCAAAGCGAGCCGCCGCTGGCCGAGATCGGGGAAGGCCACGCCATTCGCTGCCATATCCCGGTCGACGAACTGGCGCGGCTGCAAGGGGTATCGCATTGAGCCGCGAAACCCGTCACGACATTCTGTTCGAACCGGTCAAGATCGGCCCGGTCACCGCCCGCAGCCGCTTCTACCAGACCCCGCATGCCACCGGCATGGGCTACATGCGGCCGCGTTCCGGCGCTGCCTATCGCGCTATCAAGGCCGAAGGCGGGTGGGGGGTCGTGTGCACCGAATACTGCTCCATTCACCCCACTTCAGACGATTCCCCCCATGCCTTCCTCAGCCTGTGGGACGATGACGACGTCAAGGCCCTGGCGCTCGCGGCAAGCGCCATTCATGCCCATGGAAGTCTGGCCGGCATCGAGCTTTGGCACGGCGGCGCTCATTCCAACAATCGCCTCAGCCGGGAGCCGCTGTTGTCCGCCTCGGCGCGGCCGGCCCATATCATGCAGCCAGGCAGCGCCCGCCAGATGGACGCCGCCGACATCCGGTCGTTGCGCGGCTGGCAGCGGCTGGCTGCCCGCCGGGCGCGCGAGGCAGGGTTCGACATCGTCTATGTCTATGCCGGCCATGATTACCTGCCGTTCCAGTTCCTCTCCCCTCGCCTCAATATCCGCAACGACGAATATGGCGGTCCGCTTGTCAACCGGGTTCGCCTGTTGCGCGAACTGATCGAGGAAACGCGCGAGGCGGTCGGTGCCGATTGCGCCGTGGCGGTCCGCTTGGCGGTCGATGAATTGCATGGGCTGCACGGCATTTCGCCTGATGGCGAGGCGCCGGAGATCATCTCGCTCCTCGCCGAACTGCCCGATCTGTGGGATGTCAATGTGGGTGGCGGGCTGGGCAACGACTCGCGCTCGGCGCGCTTTTCGGCCGAAGGCTTCCAGGAGGCGCAGGTGGCCTTCGTCAAGAAGCTCACCAGCAAGCCGGTGGTGGGGGTCGGCCGCTTCACCTCGCCCGATGCCATGGTCTCGCAGGTGCGCCGCGGTATCCTTGATCTGATTGGCGCGGCGCGACCGTCCATCGCCGATCCGTTCCTGCCGGAAAAGATCCGTTCAGGGCGCACCGACGATATCCGCGAATGCATCGGCTGCAATATATGTCGCGCCGCCAACAACGAGGCGGTGCCGCTGCGCTGCACCCAGAACCCGACAGTGGGCGAGGAATGGCGCCGCGGCTGGCACCCCGAACGTATCGCGCCGCAGCGTTCGTCAACCCGCGTGCTGGTCGTCGGCGGCGGGCCGGCGGGACTTGAATGCACGCTCGCGCTGGCGCGGCGCGGCTACGAGGTGAGCCTTGCCGAAGCCGAGCGCGAGACCGGCGGGCGCCTGCGCTTCGAAGCCACGCTGCCCGGCCTGCAAACCTGGATGCGGGTGCGCGACCACCGCCTGCACATGCTTTCGAAGCACCCTAATGCCACACTCTATCCGCAAAGCCGGCTCGATGCCGCAGACGTGTTGGACCTCGATTGCCAGGCCGTCGTGGTGGCGACCGGAAGCCGCTGGCGCCGCGACGGCATCGGCGCCATGGGCGAGGAAGCAGTGCCGGTGGCCGGCGGCGCTGCAGTGCTGACGCCCGACGACATCTTTGCCGGCGCGACATTGGCGGATATGGTGGTCCTCTACGACGACGATCATTACGCCGTCGCTGGGGCGCTGGCCGAGCGCTTTGCGAAAGAGGGCAAGAGCGTCACCTTGATCACGCCGGCACCGCTCATCTCCATGTGGACCCAGATGACCGACGAGCAGGCCTTCATCCAGGCCCGGCTCCTGGAGCTTGGAGTGAAACTGGTGCTGTCACAGCGGCTGGCAGCGGTGAGGGCCGAAGAAGTCGATATTGCCTGCACCTTCACCGGGCGCCTCACCACCATGGCGGCCCCATCACTTGTCCTTGCCACCGGACGGCTGGCCAATGATGACCTGCACCGCGCGATCACCGCCGATCCGGCGGCCATCAAGGCGGCCGGCATCGCCTTCGTGCGACGCATCGGCGATTGTCTGGCACCATCCTCGGTGGCCGATGCCGTCTTTGCCGGCCATTTGCTGGCGCGCCGTTTCGATGAACCGCCGGAGACAAGATTGCTGCGCGAGCGTCCGCCCGCCTGAACCCGAAGACCGGAGCTGTGACAATGACTAACAGAGTGGGGAACAAGGGCACCGGGCGCCGCCGCGCCGGCCGTCCGAGCCGCGTCGCCGGCAGCCTTCAGCAGTCACCCTTCCGTCAGGTCTCGATGGCCTACAGGCCGATCGAGGTGCTTTCCAGCGACCGCATCGAAGCCATCCACGATGCTGGGCTCAGCATTCTCGAGACCATCGGCGTAAGGGTCCTGGATGATCGTGCGCGCAGCCTATATGCCAGCGCCGGCGCGGCGGTCGATGAAGCGACCATGCAGGTGCGGCTGGACCGCCATCTGGTCGAAGACTTGGTTGCCAAGGCGCCGTCGGGCTTCACGCTGGCTGCGCGCAATCCGCGCCACGACGTGCGGCTCGGCGGTACCGAGGTCATCTTTTCCGCGGTCGGCGGACCGGCCTATGTCAGCGATCTGGAGAAGGGACGGCGGCAGGGCACCTATGCCGAAATGTGCGACTTCATCCGCCTGGTGCAGTCACTGAACATCCTGCACCAGGAAGGCGGCGGCCCCTTCGAGGCCATGGATCTGCCGCCCAACACCCGCCATCTCGACCTCTATTTCGCCGAGATCACCCTTACCGACAAGAACTGGCAACCGCAGACGCTGGGCAAGAGCCGCACCATCGATGCCCTTGAGATGGCCGCCATCTCCTTCGGCCTGAAGCGCGAGGATCTGACAAAGAAGGTGGTGTTCACCGGCATCATCAACATGAATTCGCCGCTGCAACTCGACATCCCGATGGCGGAGGGGCTGATCACGCTGGCCGAACACGGCCAGGCGGCCGTCATCACCCCCTTCACGCTGGCCGGCGCCATGTCGCCGGTGACGCTGGCCGGTGCCATCGCCCTGCAACATGCCGAGGCGCTGGCCGGCATGGCGCTCACCCAGATCGTGCGGCCGGGCGTGCCGGTGGTCTATGGCGGGTTTACCTCCAATGTCGACATGAAGACCGGCGCGCCGGCCTTCGGAACCCCCGAATATGCCAAGGCGGCGCAGATTTCCGGTCAACTGGCGCGCCAACTCGGGGTGCCGTTCCGTTCCAGCAACGTGACCGCGGCCAATTGCAACGATGCCCAGGCCGCTTATGAGAGCCAGATGTCGCTGTGGGGTTCGGTGATGGGTGGCGCGCACCTGATCAACCATGCGGCCGGATGGCTGGGCGGCGGCCTCACCGCCTCGTT
>CAZMSA010000236.1:0-4844 GCA_964568825.1 uncultured Rhizobiaceae bacterium
TCGCATCCGATTTCTTGGCCAACTCCTCCTCTCGCTGCTTCAACTCGGTAATGTCTGAATAAACCGCAACGGTTCCTCCGTCGTTGGTCCGACGCTCACTGACCATTATCCAGCGGCCATCACCTCGCTGTTGAATGTGCGGTTCACCTGACTTGCGGCGGCGGGCCAAACGGTGCCGCACCCACTCGTCAACCCGCCCTTCGGCTTCCTTGATCAACCCTCTGTTTGCCGCCTGGCGAATGATGGTCTCGAACGTCATGCCGGGCACAATGTCTATGTCAACGTCAGGATATAGCAACGCCTGATACTTGGTATTGAAGATGATCAAACGGTCATCGCTGTCAAAGAGGGAAAAGCCTTCGGATATCGTTTCGATGGCATCGTTCAGGCGTTGTTCGCTTTGCTTCAATGCCTGTTTTGCCAGTTCTTGCTCGGTGACATCGCGCCCCGTGCCGCGATAGCCGGTAAATAGTCCGGACGCGTCGTAAACCGGCTTGCCACTGATCTGAATGTATCCGACCGATCCATCGGGCATGGTCGTGATGTAGCCGAAATCACGGAACAGTCGGCGGGCAACGAGATTTGCGTGATGCGCCCGCCAATGCGGCTCATCAAGCGCATGTCCGGCGAATTCTTCTCTCGTCTTGCCAATTATCTGCGCCGGGCGCACCGGAAACAATTCAAAGAACCGAGCCGAGAGGTAAGTGAAGCGCAGGTCGGCATCCATTTCCCAGATCCAGTCACCGGCGCTTTCGGCGACGTCGCGAAACCGCTGCTCGCTGAGGCTGAGTTCCTTTTCCTTTAGAAGGGTCGAAACCCAATGCTGGACCACGCGGCAATAGGCCCGCGCAATTTCCAACGGTGCAGCAATGCCGACGCAAAAGGCCCGCTTGCCGCGGACCTCAATTGGCATGGTATAACCTTCCAACATGGTCGCCGACTGCCTGGCCTGCTCGGCAGTCACCGCAAAGAAATCGGCCTCCCCAGCCATCAACTTCGCGCCGCCTGCGTGGAAATCGCCGATTCTTTTTTTTCTGGACGACGCGACAATCTCACCCTGTTCGGCGTAGATCGACACGACGGCATCGATCTCGTCCGCAATTGTATCGCAGATTTCCTGAAGCAGCGGCTGGCCGATTGCCATTGAGTTGGTCCGTATCAGCGGAAGTCTGGCAATGCTAATTCCCGTCCTCCGAGCAGACTGGGTATGCGCGCAAATCGTCTGAAAAACAATGCGCTCACCTTGGGGCAACATCGTATGCCCTGGCAGTCATGTCCGCCATGGGTCATTTTCTGCCGTCCTGACAGGCACCCCGCCATGACCGCTTTGCCCCCAAAGGTGGAAGAAAATCACGCTAATGCAGACATTGTCTGTGGCTGGCGGGGCGCCTTGGCTCTGGCGATGCCTTCCATCCCGATCATCAACGAGGCCCGCACCTATGTGGAGACCTGGCGAAACCTTCCCAATCCCGACCAATGGTTGGTGACGCCGGAAACGGCCCGACTGCTGCAACACTGGCGGCACCATCAGTTTGAAGATATCCGGCCGTTCTTCTGTCAGGTCGAGGCAGTGGAGACGGCCATCTGGCTGACGGAAGTCGCCCCGAAGATGGGGCCGCGCCGTGCCAAGTTCTGGGAGCATATCAAGGGAGCAAACGCGCAAGCCAACCCGGAATTGACGCGCATCGCTTTGAAGCTCGCAACTGGTGCCGGCAAGACCACTGTCATGGCCATGCTGATCGCCTGGCAAACGGTCAATGCGGTCCGCCATCCAGGCTGTAAATTCGCGCGCAATAATGACCCCCTGAGGGGCGATTTTCGCGTCCAATTCTGACCCCCTCTGACGCTTTGTGTCAGTGTCCCTTCCTTTGAGCCTTGGTCGGCTGGGAAGGGTGTTGGGGGATGATTGGCGTGGACATGATCGGCCAGATTCGGCGCGCCTATTTCGAGCAGCGCCGGCCCATCAAGGAGATCGTGCGCACGCTGCGGGTGTCACGCGCGACGGTGCGCAAGGTCATTCGCGGGCAGGCGACCGAGTTCAAGTACGAGCGTGGGGTGCAACCGGCGCCGAAGCTGGGCGAGTGGGTCGAGGTGTTGAGCGCGATCCTGGAGACGGAAGCGCAGTTGCCCCGGCGGGAGCGTCGCTCGACCCAGCGTCTGTTCGAGGAGTTGCGCGGGCGCGGCTATGACGGCGCCCACGACAGCGTGCACCGGTTCGTGAAGGCCTGGCGGGAGGAACGGGCGCGGGTACCGGCCCGAGCGTTCGTGCCGCTGAGCTTTGCCCCTGGGGAGGCGTATCAGTTCGACTGGAGCCACGAGACGATCACGCTCCAGGGGCTGCCGCTGATGATCAAGGCGGCGCACATGAAGCTGTCGCACAGCCGTATGCCGTTCGTGCGCGCCTACTTCCGGGAGACCCAGGAGCTGGTGTTCGACGCCCACGACAAGGCGTTCGTGTTCTATGGCGGGGTCTGCCGGCGCGGCATCTACGACAACATGAAGACGGCGGTGGAGGCGATCTTCATCGGCAAGGCGCGCCAGTACAACCGGCGTTTCCTGCAGATGTGCTCGCACCATCTGATCGAGCCGGTGGCGTGCACGCCGGCGGCGGGCTGGGAGAAGGGTCAGGTCGAGAACCAGGTCGGCAATCTGCGCGACCAGTTGTTCCGCCCCAAGCCGCGGGTGAAGAGCCTGGCCGAGCTGAACGCCTGGCTGGAAGACCAGTGCATTGCCTACGCCAAGAGGACCAAACACCCGGAGTTCAAGGATCGAACGATCTGGGACGTGTTCCAGGCCGAACGGGCGAGCCTGATGGAACTGCGCGGACCGTTCGATGGCTTCGTTGAGAAGGCGGTCAGGGCCAGCACCACCTGCCTGATCATGGCCGACCACAACCGCTACAGCGTCGATGCACGGGCCGCCGGCCGGATGGTACTGGTGAGGTCGCATGCCGAGCGCATCGTCGTGCTCTTCAACAACGAAGTGGTTGGCGACCACCCGCGCCACTTCCGGCGCGACCAGATCATCTACGATCCCTGGCATTATCTGCCGGTTCTGGTGAAGAAGCCCGGCGCTTTGCGCAATGGGGCGCCCTTCAAGGACTGGGATCTGCCTCCGGGCCTGAGTGCGGTGCGCGCCAGGCTGAAGCAGCACACCGATGGCGACCGCCAGTTCGTCAAGGTGTTGGGCGCGGTGCTCGACCATGGGCTGGCCGCGGTCGAGGCCGCCTGCGACGAGGCGCTCGAGGCGGGCATTGCCAGTGGCGATGTGATCCTGAGCGTCCTTGCCAGACAGCGCCAGCCCGAGCCGCCCCCCAGCATCACCACGCCCGATGCGCTTCGGCTGAAGATCGAGCCCGTGGCCGATTGTGGCCGCTACGACAGCATAAGGAAGGTTGCCTGATGGAACGCCATGAGATCCTGGAAGCCATGGGGGAACTGAAGCTCTACGGCATGCGCGCCAGCTTCGACGAGATCGCCGGCAAGGGCCTGGCCCGGCGCGATGAACTCTACCCGCTCATCGCCAGCCTGATCCGGGCGGAACGGACCCACCGTCAGGCTCGATCAATCAGCTATCGTATCGGCGCCGCCAAGTTCCCGGTTCTGAAAGACCTCGATCAGTTCGTCTTCGCCGACACGCCGGTCGATGAGGGCCAAATGCGCGAACTCGCCACCGGCGCCTTCCTCGACGCCAGACGCAACGCCATCTTCATCGGCGGAACCGGCACGGGCAAAACCCATCTGGGCATCGGCGTGGCCTCGGCGGTCATCCGTGCCCGAGCCCGGGGACGGTTCTACAACCTCGTCGATCTGGTCAACCAGCTCGAGCAGGAAAAGGCCGCCGGCCGCAGCGGCCGTCTGGCCGAGAAGCTGTTGCGCTACGACCTCATCGTCATCGATGAGTTGGGCTATCTGCCGTTCAGCCAGACCGGCGGCCAGTTGCTGTTCCACCTGATCAGCAAGCTCTACGAAAACACCTCGCTGCTGATCACCACCAACCTGGCCTTCGCCGACTGGCCCCAGGTGTTCGGCGACGCCAAGATGACCACCGCCATGCTCGACCGCCTGACCCACCACTGCGACATCATCGAGACCGGCAACACCAGCTGGCGCTTCAAAAACCGCAGCTGACAAAACCCTCCCCCGGACCCCCTCCCGGCCTTACCCACGTGGGTGCACAGGCACCTCCCGCGGCCACCGCCGCCTGCGCACTGGAACGCGCAGCGGCGGCCGCGGGTCCCTCCTATGCACTACGTGGATAAGCCCTTCCATCACCTTCCAGAGGGGCCACAATTGCACGCGAAAAGGGGGTCAGGATTGGAAGCGATTTGACAGCTCAGAGCTGAATCTGCTCACCCAGCCGACCGTGGCACCGCCTTCCAGCCGCTACAGGCTTCATGCGCTCCCATATCAGTGACATGATCGCGCTTTCGCCAGCACAACCGAGTCCCATGAAACACCAACCCGAACAGTCAACCAGCGAAGTCCTCGCCGGCTCTGTCGAACGGGTCACGTTTCACAACGCGGAGAACGGCTTTTGCGTGCTGCGGGTGAAGGCGCGTGGCCATCGTGACCTGATCACCGTGGTTGGGCACGCGGCGACCATCTCGGCCGGCGAATGGATCACGGCGTCCGGCGAATGGGTCAACGACCGAACCCATGGTCAACAGTTCCGGGCACGGTTCGTGCGAACCTCAGCTCCGACCACCACCGATGGCATCGAACGCTATCTTGCCTCTGGCATGATCCGCGGCATCGGGCCTGTCTATGCCAAGAAGCTCGTGAAGGGATTTGGCGACAAGGTTTTCGACGTCATCGAGAACGCCCCTGACCGCCTGCATGAGG
>CAZMSA010000237.1:0-4707 GCA_964568825.1 uncultured Rhizobiaceae bacterium
ACACCGATCTACCTGGTCACCGAACTGAGTGGCGTCGAATTGCTCTCGCTCGAGCCGCTCGGCGAGGTGACCGGCTACGTCTATCTCGACAACGAGACACCCGCTTTCACGGCGAAGGAAGTCATCTTCGCGCTCGAGCGCTACGCGGCAAGCCTCAAGCCAGCCTTCTTCGGCGCGCTGATGGACTATGACTACGAAGGCAACCAGATGTGGACCTGCCCCGGCCACCAGGGCGGCATGTTCTACCGCCGCAGCCCCGCAGGCCGGCTGTTCGTGGAGCATCTGGGCCCAGCCATCTTTCGCAACGACATCGACAATTCGGTCCCGGAACTCGGCGACCTGCTGATACATGAAGGACCGGCACTGGCGGCACAGAGGGCGGCCGCGGAGGTCTTCGGCGCCGACCGGACGTATTTCATCCTGAACGGCACGTCGACATCGAACAAGGTGGTGGCCGCGGCGCTGCTCAAGCGCGGCGACCTGGTGCTTTTCGACCGCAACAATCACAAGTCCATCCATCATGGCGCCCTGCTGCTGGCCGGCGCGATACCGATCTACGTGGAGACTGACCGCAATCCGCAGGGCCTGATCGGTCCGATTGACTTTGATGCACTGGACGAAGGCAAATTGCGCGAACAGATCCGCGCGAACCCGCTGATCACGGACAAGGATGCCTGGAAGCGCGAACGGCCGTTCCGCATCGCGGTCATCGAGCAATGCAGCTACGACGGAACCATCTACAACGCCGCAAAGGTCGTCGAGCGCATCGGCCATCTCTGCGACTACATCCACTTCGATGAGGCCTGGGCGGGCTTCATGAAGTTCCACCCGCTGTTCGAGGGCCACTATGCGATGGGCCTCGAAAACCTCGATGCCGGAAGTCCCGGCATCATCGCCACCCAATCGACCCACAAGCAACTCGCCGGATTCTCACAGGCCTCGCAGATCCATGTCCGCGACCGCCACATCGAGGGACAGGCGCGATGCACCGAGCACCGACGGTTCAACGAGATGTTCATGCTGCATTGCTCGACGTCGCCGTTCTATCCCCTGTTTGCATCTCTCGACGTCGACGCGCACATGCACAAGGGGCGCAACGGCCTGGCGCTGTGGGATGACGCCGTCCGGATCGGCATCGAGACGCGCAAGAAGTTGCGCGCCCTCAAGGCCAAATATGCGAGCGAGTCGAAGGACGAGCGCAAAGCGTGGTTCTTCGATCCGTTCGTGCCCGACGTCGTGACGCTCAAGGGCTCGAAAGCCAGCCCCGACCTCGAGCATGTGCCCTGGGAGAGCATCCCGACGGACGTTCTGGCGCGCGAGCAGGCCTGCTGGGCCCTGACCCCCGGCGCAAGCTGGCACGGCTTTCGCCATGCCTCGCCGGGTTGGGCACTCACCGACCCCAACAAGCTGACGCTGATCACACCGGGGATCGATTCGAAGACCGGAAAGTACTGCAGGATCGGGATACCCGCCACGCTGCTGGCCGCCTACCTCAGGGAGAACAACATCGTTCCGGAGAAGTGCGACCTCAACAGCATCCTGTTCCTGATGACGCCGGCGGTGGAACCGTCAAAGTGCGCATCGCTGATCTCCCGTCTTGTGGCATTCAAGGATCTGTATGACCGGGACGCGCCGCTCGAGGACGTCCTGCCCGGCACGCTCGCGCGCTATCCGGAGCGATACGCCGGCTACACATTGCAGCGGCTGTGCGACGAGATGCACCAGTTCTATCGTGACCATAATATCAAGGAACTGCAGCGCCTTTGCTTTCGCGGCGAGCACTTCCCCGAGCAGGCGATGTCAGTGCAGGCAGCGACCGAGGCGTTCGTCGGCAATCGCGTGGACTATCTGCCGATGTGGCAAAGCAAGGGCCGGATCGCGGCGGTGCTGGCGCTCATCTATCCGCCCGGGATCGGCGTCATCGTGCCTGGCGAACGCTACGACGACCGGGCGCAGCCGATGCTTGACTATTTCCTCGTTTTCGAGGAGGCATTCAATCGCTTTCCCGGCTTCGCCTTCGAAGTGCAGGGCGTCTACCCCGACGACATCGATGGGAAGATCGTGTTCCACACCTACGTCGTGAAGGAGTAGCCCTATGCCCGACGTCCCGGGAATCCTCTTCAATCGGCGCGTCCTCGTAGTTCATAACGGCCTGGACAGCGACCACGCGGCGGGCCGCGCGACGGCCGCGCTGGTCGAGGACCTGCGTAACCGCGATATTGAAATTGTTGAAGCCGTTTCGCAGCGCGAGGCCGAGGCGCAGATCTCCACCCACGCCTTGCTGCAGGCGGTGATGGTCGACTGGGAACTGGCCGGCCCGCCGGATCGCCAGAGTGCATCCAGTGTTATTGCCGCCGTGCGCGCGCATTCGGCCCAGCTGCCGATATTCCTGCTCGCTTCGCGTGGTTCACTTGCCAAGGTGCCCTCCGAGGTCCTGGAGCGGGTCAACGACTACATCTGGTTGTTCGAGGATACCCCCGACTTCATCGGTGGCCGCGTGGCAGCGGCGGTCGACCGCTATAGGGCGACACTGTTGCCGCCGATGTTCAAGGCGTTAGCCAAGTTCGCCGGTACCTACGAGTACTCATGGCACACGCCGGGACACGCCGGTGGCACGGCCTTCCTCAAGCACCCGGCCGGTCGGGCCTTTTTCGAGTTCTTCGGCGAGGAACTGTTCCGGTCCGATCTGTCGATCTCGGTCGGCGAACTGGGTTCGCTGCTCGACCATTCGGGTGCAATCGCGGAGTCGGAGCGCTATGCCGCGCGCGTATTCGGTGCTGATCGCACCTACTACGTCACCAACGGCTCGTCCACGTCGAACCGGGTGATCCTGATGGCCTGCGTGACGCGCGACCAGATTGCGCTGTGCGATCGCAATTGCCACAAGTCGGTCGAACATGCGATGACGCTATCGGGTGCGATCCCGACCTACCTGATACCGTCGCGGAACTACCTCGGCCTGATCGGTCCGATTCATCATGATCGGTTGAATCCGGCCGCCATCGCCAAGAGCATAGCCGCCAATGCGCTGGTCAGGAAAGGCGTCGATCCCAAGCCGGGCGTCGCGGTCCTCACCAACTCGACCTATGACGGTCTTTGCTACAACATCGAGCAGGTCGAGGCGCTTCTCGGCATGTCCGTGGACCGGCTGCACTTCGACGAGGCCTGGTACGGCTATGCGCGCTTCAACCCGATCTACGCCAAGCGCTTCGCGATGCACGGCGAACCCGGCGAGCCGCGCGGCGACCGCCCGACATTGTTTGCCACACAATCGACCCACAAACTGCTGGCCGCTTTGTCCCAGGCCTCCTACATCCATATCCGCGATGGACGCCGGCCGATCAACCATGCGCGCTTCAACGAGGCGTTCATGATGCATGCTTCGACTTCCCCGCAATACGCGATCATCGCTTCGAATGACATCGCGGCGGCCATGATGGATGGCCCATCTGGCGAGGCGTTGACCGGCGAAACGATCCGCGAGGCGGTGGCATTCCGCCAGATATTGGGGCGGATCAACGCCGAATTCGAGGCCAAGGGCGGCTGGTTCTTCAATGCCTGGCAGCCGGACACGGTGGCTGAAGGGCGCGCCGGCAAGAAGGTGCCTTTCCATCTCGCCGACCCGGAACGCCTTGCGCAGGAGCCCAAGGCCTGGCTGCTGCGCGCGGGAGATTCCTGGCACGGCTTCGGCGACCTCAAGGACGGCTACTGCATGCTGGATCCCATCAAGGTTTCGGTCGTGACACCCGGCATGGGGCGGGACGGCAAGCTGCAGGCCAAGGGCATCCCGGCCTCACTGCTCGCCGCCTATCTCGACGCGCAGGGCATCGTGGTCGAGAAGACCACGGATTTCACCAGCCTGTTCCTGTTCTCCATGGGCATCACGCGCGGCAAATGGGGAACCCTGATCAACGCGCTGCTGGGGTTCCACCGCGACGTTCTCGCCAACGCGCCGCTGTCGCGCACGATCCCGGCGCTCGTCGCGGCTCATCCGGAGCGCTACGGCAAGCTCGGGCTCGCCGAGCTGGCGAAACAAATGTTCGCGGCGGTGAAGAAGCACCGCACCACAGAATTCATGTCGGCGGGTTTCGGTACCTTGCCAGCGCCTGACCTTTCTCCCGTCGAGGCCTATGAGCGGCTGGTCAGCGGCGAGATCGAACCGCTGACGCTGGACGAGATGGCGGGGCGCACCGTTGCGACCGGGGTGGTGCCCTATCCGCCGGGAATTCCCTTGATGATGCCCGGCGAGAATGCCGGCGCCGCCAAGGGGCCATTGCTCGGCTATCTCAAGGCACTCGAGGCGTTCGATGCCGAATTACCTGGCTTTGCCCACGACACGCATGGCGTCGAGGTCGAGGACGGGCACTACCGGATCCTGTGCGTCAAGCCGTGATGGCCGCCAGGATCGGCAACACCGACTCCATTCGAAGGGGGGATGACAATGGCCGTTTCAAAAGCAAGTTCCAAGGACAAGACGAAGCCTCTTGGTCTGATCGCCATCACCTTGCTGGTGATCAGCGCCATGATCGGCAGCGGTGTCTTCAACCTGCCGCAGAACATGGCGCAAAGCGCCTCGTTGGGAGCGGTGCTGGTCGCTTGGCTGGTGACCGGGCTGGGTATCTTTTTCATGGCGCGAACCTTCCAGGTGCTGGCCGATGTCAAGCCCGATCTGACCGCAGGCATCTACATGTACGCGCGCCAGGGTTT
>CAZMSA010000238.1:0-4634 GCA_964568825.1 uncultured Rhizobiaceae bacterium
GCCATGGTGGTGATGAGCTGGCTGGTCGGCTTCAACGTCGTCAACATGCAAAACGACTTCGTGCGCCAGGTCCGCTATGCGCTCTACCGGCTGACCGAGCCGCTCTTAGGCCCGATCCGGCGCATCCTGCCCGATCTCGGCGGCCTCGACATTTCGCCCATGGTGCTGCTGCTGGCGCTGTGGTTCCTGCAGCAGCTCGTCAATTATTACGTCCCGCGCCTGTTCTACTAGGCATACGGCTGGTGCGCCCGTGGGTTCAATCCACCGCCGGCGTGACGCTGAGGGTGCGCGCCCAGCCGGGTGCGGGACGCAGCGAGATCGCCGGCCTTGAAACCCGCGCCCGGGGAGAAGTGTCGCTGAAGGTGCGTGTCAAGGCGCAGGCGGAAAAGGGCAAGGCCAACCAAGCTGTTATCGAGACCCTGGCCAAGGCGCTCGGCCTGGCGCGTTCACGCCTCAGCCTCCGGTCAGGGGCAAAGGCCCGCACCAAGCTGATCGCCATAGAGGGCGACCCGGACGACCTGGCGGCCGCCTTGCAGCGGCTGGTGGATGAAACCTGATACGAACAATAGATGCAGCAAAGAGGGCAAGATGGCTGACGCAAGGGTGATCGACGGCAAGGCATACGCACAAGGTCTGAGAGACCGAATCGGCGCGGCCATCGCGGGGCTCAAGAGCGATCACGGCCTGACGCCCGGTCTCGCCGTGGTGCTGGTGGGCGAGGACCCGGCCAGCCAGGTCTACGTGCGCAACAAGGCCAAGCAGACGGTCGAGGTGGGCATGAACTCCTACGAGCACAAGCTCGATGCCTCAACGCCTGAGGCCGACGTGCTGGCGCTGGTGGAAAAGCTCAACGCCGATGCGGCCGTCGACGGCATTCTGGTGCAGTTGCCGTTGCCGAAACATATCGATGCCGAAAAGGTCATCAACACCATCGACCCGGCCAAGGACGTGGACGGCTTCCATGTCATCAACGCCGGGCGGCTGGCGACCGGGCAGGCTTCGCTGGTGCCATGCACGCCGGTGGGCTGCGTCATGCTGGCCAAGGACGCGCTCGGCTCGCTTTCGGGGCTGGAAGCGGTGGTGGTGGGGCGCTCCAACATCGTCGGCAAGCCGGTGGCGCAATTGCTTTTGAAGGAAAACTGCACCGTCACCATCTGCCATTCGCGCACCCGCGACCTGCCCGGCGTGGTGCGCCGCGGCGATCTGGTGATCGCTGCCGTGGGGCGGTCGGAAATGGTGACCGGCGACTGGATCAAGCCGGGCGCCTGTGTCATCGATGTCGGCATCAACCGCATCGAGCGCGACGGCAAGTCGAGGATCGTCGGCGATTGCGACTATGCCAGTTGCGCAAGCGTCGCCGGGTCGATCACGCCGGTGCCGGGTGGGGTCGGGCCGATGACCATTGCCTGCCTGCTGCACAACACGGTCAGGGCAGCGTGCGCGCGGCGCGGCATCGCCGTTCCGGAGATGTAGCGGAAGGCTATCTGGCGCGTTCGATCGCCTCGACGATCAGGCGGCGGGCTTCGGCGGCATCGCCCCAGCCCACCACCTTCACCCACTTGCCGCCTTCAAGGTCCTTGTAGTGGGCAAAGAAGTGCTCGATCTGTTGGCGGGTGATCTCCGGCACGTCGGCGAGGTCGTGGACGTTCTCGTAGCGCCGCGAGATACGGCTGGAGGGCACGGCGATGATCTTCTCATCACCGCCTTTTTCGTCGGTCATCTTGAAGACGCCGACCGGCTTCACCGCCATGACGGCGCCGGGAATGATGGGGCGCTGGTTGGCAACCAGCAAATCCACCGGATCGCCGTCCTCGGAAAGCGTGTGGGGAATGAAGCCGTAATTGCCGGGATAACGCATGGCGGTATAGAGGAAGCGGTCGACCACCATGGTGCCGGCCGCCTTGTCCATTTCGTATTTTACCGGCTCGCCGCCATGAGGCACTTCGATCACAACGTTGACCTCGTCGGGCGGGTTGGAACCGATGGAAATGGCATCGAGACGCATGGGCGGCCTCCATTCAGCGGGTGGATAGCGGACTATTGAAGCGCAACTTGACCGCATTGGGGCGCCCGGCGCAATGCCGCCCTGGTCGATGCGAGGTTGACGCAAGGTGAAAGCTTGGGCAGCATTGCGGCATGCAACACCGCTTGATCGCCAGCTTCGTCGTGCTTGCCGCTTGCGCCGGACCGCTCATGGCGCAGCCGCGCAGCGTCTACACCGATACCAATCTCAAGTGGTGCAAGACGGTGGAGACTTTCGAGGAAGGCGGCGGCTCACGGCTTCAATGCCCCGGTTATGGCGGCATCAGCGTCACGGTGATCGAAGGTGATCTGCGCATGTATGTGGGTTATGGCCGCAATGCCCGCAAGCAATGCGCCATGCACCAGACGTTCGGGCCCTTCAACAACCTGGGGCCGAAGATCGAATGGCGCATCGACAACGGCAAGCCCTATGCCACCATCCTGCGCTGGGTACTGGACAACGGCAACGGCACCACCTGGAGCTGGCTGGTGGTGACCAACCTCGATGGCGCCAACTCCTGCCATGTGGCCTATGTCGAAGGTTCGCTGCCCAATGCTAACCAGCGCGCCCGCGCCGCCGCCGACCGTCTGGCGCGCGGCTTCAACTGCGCCACCGACACGCCGCAGGTCATCACCCGGTCGGGGGGCAAGGTGACGGACTTCTACACCGGGGTGTGCGAGAAGGACTAGGAAGGCCCGCAATGGCCGTCATGCCGGGTAGGGCGTGCGGTGCGCGTCCCCACTTTCAGGCGTCATACCGGCACTTGATGCCGGTATCCATTCCGCTGGCGTTGCGGCTGGCTGAGGCGGTGGCGGAATGGACCCCGTGGTCGAGCCACGGGGTGACGGATTTGAGAGGTTGGGGTTGCGGCGGTCAGGGCTGTGGCAAGCGGTGAGGGTGGTGGGGTGGGTCTGCGGCGTCAGACCACCTCGGCTTCACGGCGGCGCTCGGCGCGCTTTCTCTCGTGGGGATCGAGCAGCGCCTTCCTGAGGCGGATCGACTTGGGCGTCACCTCCACCAGTTCATCGTCGCCGATATAGGCGAGTGCCTTTTCCAGCGTCATGCGTATGGGCGGCGTCAGGAGGATGTTGTCGTCCTTGCCGGCGGCCCGCATGTTGGTGAGTTTCTTGCCCTTCAACACGTTCACCTCGATATCGGATCCCTTGGCGTGCTCGCCGATGATCATGCCGGGATAGACTTTTGCACCCGGCTCGATGAACATGGGGCCGCGATCTTCGAGGTTCCACAGGGCATAGGCCACCGCCTCGCCCTCGCCGTTGGACATCAGCGCGCCGCTACGCCGGCCGGCGATATCGCCGGCATACGGCGCCCATTCATGGAACAGGCGGTTCATGATGGCGGTGCCGCGGGTGTCCGACAACAGTTCGCCGTGGTAGCCGATGAGGCCGCGGGTCGGGGCATGGAAGATGAGCCGCTGGCGGCCATGGCCGGAAGGGCGCATGTCGCGCAGGGTGGCGCGTCGCTCGGCCAGCTTCTGAACCACGATGCCGGCATATTCCTCATCCACGTCGATGATCACTTCCTCGATGGGTTCCAGCCGTTCGCCGGTCTTTTCGTCGCGCCCCATGAGGACGCGCGGGCGGCCAACGGTCAATTCGAAACCCTCGCGGCGCATGGTCTCGATGAGGATGGCAAGCTGCAGTTCGCCCCGGCCGGATACCTCGAAGGCGTCGGTCTCCGACGACGCGGACACTTTCAGCGCCACGTTACCCTCGACCTCGCGCATCAGCCGGTCGCGAATGACCCGCGACTGCACCTTGTCGCCCTCGCGTCCCGCCAGCGGGCCGTCGTTGATGCGAAAGGTCATGGAAAGGGTCGGCGGGTCGATGGGCTGGGCGTGCAGGGGCTCGGTCACTTCCGGTGCGCAGATGGTATCGGCCACGGTTGCCTGGGTGAGGCCGGAAATGGCGACGATGTCGCCAGCCTCGCCCACCTCCACCGGCAGCCGATCGAGGCCGCGGAAGCCGAGCACCTTGGAGACCCGCCCCGTCTCGATCAGCTTGCCGTCGCGCGACAACGCCTTCACCGCCTGGTTGGCCCGGACGCTGCCGGAGCGGATGCGGCCGGTGAGGACGCGGCCGAGGAACGGATTGGCCTCGATGGTGGTGGCAAGCAGGCGGAACGGGCCTTCCTCGACGAGCGGCGCCGGCACGTGCCTGATCACCAGATCGAACAGCGGCGCCATGTCGTCCTTGGGCCCTTCGGGCTTCGTTGCCAGCCAGCCGTGCTTGGCCGAACCGTAGAGGATGGGGAAGTCGAGCTGTTCGTCGGTGGCATCGAGGGCTGCGAACAGGTCGAACACCTCGTTCACTACCTCCACGTGACGCTCGTCTGTCTTGTCGATCTTGTTGATGGCGACAATCGGCTTGAGACCGATCTTCAAGGCCTTGGCGAGGACGAACTTGGTCTGCGGCATGGGGCCTTCGGAGGCATCCACCAGCAGCACCGCACCGTCGACCATGTTGAGGATGCGCTCCACTTCGCCGCCGAAGTCGGCATGGCCCGGGGTATCGACGATGTTGATGCGGGTGCCGTGCCAGTCGATCGAGGTGACCTTGGCGAGGATGGTGATGCCGCGCTCACGCTCCAG
>CAZMSA010000239.1:0-4497 GCA_964568825.1 uncultured Rhizobiaceae bacterium
GACCTGGCGGCCCTTGGCAAAGGCCCGCGCCCGGCCCCTGCCGCGGCCGCCGGGCCGGACGGGCTTTGCTGCTGGCTCAGAAGAATGTGCTGTCATGGTGCTGCCGCCATATGCTGCGATCCGCAAACCGGTAGACGACTTGCCGTCGCCTGAGGGACCGTATCGGAACTGATTGCTGCCGCCTCGTTCAAATGCGGCATTTTGCTGACAAATCTGCGTTTAAGGAGTAAATGTGTCGACGTCAAGGAGGCGAAGGTGCAATGACCGGCGACAAGGCGGAACTCGACGTCAGGGGTTTGCTGTGCCCGCTGCCGGTGCTCAAGGCGGCCAAGCGCCTGAAATCCTTGGCCGCCGGCGATCTGTTAACGGTAAGGGCCAGCGATCCGGCGGCGGTGATCGACTTCCCGCATTACTGCAACGAGACGGGCAACGAACTCGTCAGCCAGGAAAAGGCCGGTGACGAGCTGATCTTTGTCATCAGGAAAACTCATGGCAAGTGATCGCGCGGCATAGAGCTTGCCGCGGGCTTGCCGGTTCCCCTCACGCCAGCTTGCGCAACAGCGTGACCAGTCGGTCGCGCTCTTCGGGCTCGAGCGGAGCCAGTGTCGCCTCAGTGATCTCGGTGCCGGCCGCGACGGCTTCGGCGATCACCCGGCGGCCTTCGTCGGTGAGATCGAGCATCACCCGCCGGCGATCCCGCGGGTCGGGCAGGGCGGCAATGAAGCCGCGCTGGCGCAAGCGGTCCACCACCCCCTTGATGGTCGCAACATCGATGGCGATGAGGCGCCCGAGGTGGTTCTGCGAGGTGGCGCCGACCTCGGCGAGGCGGGCCAGCGCCGCGAACTGCGTGGGGGTCAGGCCTGCAACCATGCGGGCGGCGAAGATCGCCGTATGGCGCTGGCTGGCGAGGCGCAGGATAAAGCCCACCTGATCGTCGAGCATGTAGGGTGGCTTGCTCATTTCCTAGATCGCCAGGTACTTGGCGCGGATCGATGCATCGGCCATGAGGCCGGCCATGGCACCGTCGTAGCGGATGGCTCCGCGCTCGATGATCATGGCGCGATCGGCAACGGCGCTGGCGAAATGAAGGTTCTGCTCCGAGATCAGCACCGTCAGCCCCTCGCTCTTCAGCACCTGGATGGTGCGCGCCAGGCCTTCGACGATCACCGGCGCGATGCCTTCGGACGGTTCGTCCAGCAGGATCAACGCGGGGTTGCCCATCAGGGTGCGGGCGATGGTCAGCATCTGCTGCTCGCCGCCCGAAAGCTGCCCGCCGAGGTTGCCGGCCCGCTCGCCGAGATTGGGGAACAGGTCGACAAGCCGCTCGATGCTCCAATGCGGCACCCCGGGGCGGGGCTTGCGGGCGCCGACGCTGAGGTTTTCCATGACTGTCAGGTGCTTGAAGATGCGCCGCTCCTCCGGCACGTGGCCGATGCCGGCGCGGCAGATGCGGTAGGGCTTTTCGCCGGCGATGTCGTGGCCCTCATAAAGGATGCGCCCGCTGCTTGGCCTGACCAGGCCCATGATCGCCTTCATGGTGGTCGACTTGCCGGCACCGTTGCGCCCCAGGAGCGCCACCGCCTCGCCGCGCGCCATGGCGAGCCCGACATCGTGCAGGATGTGGGCGCCGCCGTAAAAGGCATTGAGTCCCGAAACCTCAAGCATGACCGCCTCCGAGATAAACCTCGCGCACCCGCGGATCGTTGCGGATGGCGGCGGGCGGTCCTTCGGCGATCAGTTCGCCGCGGTTCAAGACCAACACCCGGTCGGCGTGGCCGAAGACGATGTCCATGTCGTGCTCGGTGAACAGGCTCGCCATGTGGCGCTGCCGCACGATGGTGGCGACCAGGTCCATGAGCGCCCCGCGCTCGCCCGGCGCCATGCCAGCGGTGGGTTCGTCCATGAGCAGCAATCCCGGCTCGTTGGCCAGCGCGATCGCCAGTTCGAGGCGCTTCAGGTCGCCATAGGCGAGGATGCTCGATGCCCGTTCCGCCTGATCGGCCATGCCCACCAGGTCGAGCAGTTCCAGTGCCCGTTGCCGCGCCATTTGCCGCGCCCGGGAAAGCATCGAGAAGCTTTTGCCGGCGTGCGAGATGAGGGCCATCTGGACGTTCTCGATCACCGTCATGGAGGAAAAGGTGGCGGTGATCTGGAAGGTGCGCCCCACCCCGAGGCGCCAGATGGCGCGCGGCTTCAAGGCCGTGATCTCCAGGCCATCGAGGCGCACGGCGCCGGCATCGGGGCGGATGAGGCCGAACAGCATGTTGAAGCAGGTGGACTTGCCCGCCCCGTTGGGCCCGATGAGGGCCAGAAGTTCGCCGCGCGCCACTTCGAACGACACCCCGGCCACAGCGCGCACCCCGCCAAAGCTCTTTTGCAAGCCCTCGACCTGCAACAGGCTCATGGCGCCGGCTCCGCGTTGCGGGGAGTGCGGCCGATGAGGCGCGCAAGGCGCTCACCGGCGCTGGCGAGGCCGCCGGGCAGCACGATGACGATCAAGATGATGGTGAGGCCGAGGATCAGGCGCCAGTATTCGAAGCGCGAGATCTGGTCCTTCAAAAGCGTGAAGGCGGCCGCCCCGGTGATCGGGCCGGCGAGCGACTGGACGCCGCCGAGGAACACCATGATGAGGGCATCGAAGGAGCGGGCGATCTCCATCTCGTTGGGAAAGACGCTGCCCTTGGCGAAGGCATAGAACCCCCCGGCAAGGCCCGCCATGGCGCCGGCGAAGACGAAGGCTGCCCACTGCACCAGCTTGACGTTGATGCCGATGGCCTCGCTCCTGAGAGATGAATCGCGGCCCGCCCTCAGGGCATAGCCGAAGGGGGTGTGGGCCATGGCGTTGAGGGTGATGATGCCGCCCACCGCCAGCACCAGCACCAGGTAATAATAGACGCTGCCCGCGGCCCACGAGGCCGGCCACACCCCGAGGATGCCGTCATCGCCGCCGGTCAGGTCCGACCACTGGAAGACGATCGACCACAAGACCTGTGCAAAGGCCAGCGTCAGCATGGCGAAGTAGACGCCCGACAGGCGCACGCAGAACCAACCGATGATCATGGCGGCGAGGCCGGCGCCGAGCGGTGCCAGAAACAGCGCCAGTTCCATGGGGGCGGCAAAATGGCTGACGGCAAGGGCCGCGACATAAGCGCCGCCGCCGTAATAGGCGGCATGCCCGAAGGAGACCAGCCCGCCGGTGCCGAGGATGAAATGCAGGCTCTTGGCGAACAGGCAGACAATGAGGATGTCGGTGGCGAGGATGCGCCAGAACGGATCGCCCATGAGCGGCAGCAGCGCCAGTCCGGCGATGAGGGCGAGGACGAAAAGGCGCCCGGGCAACCGCATGGGTCGCATGGGCGCTTCCGGCACCACGCCCGGACCGGCCTGGCCGGCGGCTTCCGGCTTGCCGAGCAGGCCCCAGGGCCTCGCCGTCAGCACCACCGCCATCACCACGTACATCAAGACGAGGGTGCTCTGCGGCAGCAGCAGCACCCCGAAGCCTTGCAGCACCGAGACCAGCATGGCGGCGATATAGGCCCCGAGGATCGAGCCCATGCCGCCGATCACCACCACCACGAAGACGCTGGCGAGGATCGAAAAGTCCATCAAAAGGTTGGCCCCGCCCTTGGGTACCTGTGCCGCCCCGCCGATGCCGGCGAGGAACGAGCCGAGAAAGAACACGGCGGAAAACAGCACCGACTGGTTGACCCCCAGCGCGCCCACCATCTCGCGGTCCTCGGTGGCAGCCCTCACCAGCACCCCGGCGCGGGTGCGGTTGAACAGCACCCACAACCCCCCCAGCACCGCCAGCGCCAGGACAATGAGCACCAGATCATAGGACGGCACCGCCTGCCCGAGGATATGCACGACGCCTTTGAAGCCGGGAGCGCGTGGGCCCATCTGGTCTTCCGGCCCCCACGCGATGAGGGAGAGGTCCTGAACCACCAGGATGACGCCGAAGGTGGCAACGAGCTGGTAAAGCTCGGGCGATTTGTAGATGGGCTTCAGCACCACGATCTCGACGATGAGGCCGATGAGCCCGACGGCAAGGCCGGCTAAGAGGATGCCGGCCCAGAAGCCGAAGGGGCCGGGCATCATGGCGATGGCGGAGACCGCCACGTAGGCGCCCAGCATGTAGAACGAGCCGTGGGCGAAGTTCACCACCCGCGTCACGCCGAAGATGATCGACAGCCCCGAGGCGACCAGGAACAACGCCGAGGCATTGGCCATGCCGGTCAGAAGCTGGGCGATGAACACTCCCATGGTCGCCTCATGTGAGCGGCCCGCCGCGAGGGCGAGCCGCCTCTATCAAGTGCAATCAGCGAACGCCGCGCGCTAAGCCGTCACTGCGGCCGCATGGCCCTCACTTCGGCATCGCTCGGCAGATAGTTGGCGCCGTCGTCGTACTTCCAGTCGACCATGACACCCTTGCCGTCCTTCAGGGCGGTGGTGCCGACCCAGGCGCCCATGGTGGACTGGTGGTCGATCTTGCGGAAG
>CAZMSA010000240.1:0-4446 GCA_964568825.1 uncultured Rhizobiaceae bacterium
TAGGCTACATCCGCCAGCCGTTCACCGCGGCTCTCGTGAATAAGATGGGCTAGGCACCATGTGTCGTAGCAGGCCTGCCCGTGCACCATTTCCTGGGCCAAGAGCCAGCCATGGCCGCCGCCCTCGCCGATGCCGGCCCTGAGGCCGATGATGCACCAGGCGTTGCGTCTGCCCGGCACCCGCCCGACCAGCGGCAGGCCGTCGGGCGTATAGGTGATGGGACCGTTGATGATGGTGTGGATACCGGCGGTCGCCAGACAGGGCAGCCGGCGACAGGCACCTTCCACCACCCCCAGCACCCGGTCGGGGTCGTTGGGGCACAGGGCGTTGGTGAAATCGGGATCGATGCCGTCGAGCCCCCAGGTCTTGCAACCCTGCTCGTAGAACCCCACCAGCAAACCCTTCTTTTCCTGGCGCGAGTAGAAATCGTCGGTAGGGCAGCGGATGAGCGGCACCCGGCGGTCAAGCGCCTCGATTTCGGCGATGGGGTCGGTGAGGAAATACTGGTGCTCCATGGAAACGACGGGATGGCTGACACCCATCATGGCGCCCACCTCGTTCACCCGGTAGCCGCCGGCGTTGACCACGTGCTCGCAGGCAATGTCGCCCTTGGAGGTATGCACGACCCATTCGCCGCTAGCCTTTTGCGTCAACCCGGTCACCGGCGTGTGGCGGTAGACCTCGGCGCCGGCCTTGCGCGCCCGCCTGGCCAGCGCCTGGCATAGCTGGGCGGGATCGATGTCGCCGTCGGACGGGTCCCATAGCGCACCGAGAAGGCCGTCGGTGGTGATCAGCGGATGACGCCTGGCACATTCGGCTGCGTCGATCAGTTCGAAGTCGACCCCCATGCCCTTGGCCAGCGAGATGAAATGGCGATAGCCGTCCAGGTGATCCTGGGTCGAGGCCAGCCGGATGCCACCGTCGCCATGATGATAGTTGATGGGATAGTCGGGATCCTCGGCCAGTTCCTTGTAGAGGCGGATGGAGTGCGACTTGAGGCCCACCACGGTCTGCGCGGCGCCGAAGTTGGTCACCTGGGCGGCCGAGTGCCAGGTAGTGCCCGAGGTGAGTTCGTCGCGCTCGACCAGCACCACATCGCTCCAGCCTTCGCGGGTGAGGTGATAGAGCGTCGAGCAGCCGGCGATGCCGCCGCCGATGATGACCACGCGTGCTTGTGACTTCACGGCCGGAAACCTCCAATGCGCCGTTGCCGCCAAGACGGCAGGCAAGTCAGAGGCTATCGATCAAGCGCAGCGCGCCGCAAGCGGGCTGGCGACGTCTGGCGTGGGTCGGGCGGCGCAACGGGACATGGCGGGGGCTGACGCGACCCCCTACGCCATTGGAAAATAGCCATCTTTCGTCATGTTCAGATTATCGAACGATTGCCGTCGATTTTTCTAACGCCCTATCTCGCAGGCAACAGACACGACACTATCGCCTACACAACGTCCACGGAGCCGCAAGATGACATCGCAGGAAACGCAAATCGGCCGGCGGGTTGGCGGCCGCGCTGCCCGTCTCAATATCCGCCAGTCTGCTGTGCCCGAGGTCAATCCCTGTCCGCCGGGCCAGGTGGGCGGCGCCTACAGGCCGCTCAACCAAGCCGGACTCAAGGCCATCTACGATACCGCCCTGCGGCTCCTGGACGAGATCGGCATGGCCGAGGTGCCGGAGGGCTTCCGGCAGCAGGCGCTGGCCAAGGGCGCTCACATCAATGCGCTTGGACGGTTTGCCTATTCGCGCGCGCTCATCGAGGACATCGTCGCCGGTGCGGCCAGGGGTTTCGTCTTCCATGGCCGCGACCCGCGCCACGATTTCGAGATCGGCGGCAAACGGGTGCATTTCGGCACCGGCGGGGCGGCAGTGCAGACGCTGGACATGGCAACCGGGCGCTACCGATCGTCCACCCTGGCCGATCTCTACGACTTCACCCGCCTCGTCGACACCCTCACCAACGTCTCGTGGTTCACCCGCTGCTGTGTCGCCACCGACATGGCCGACAACCTCGATCTCGACGTCAACACCGCCTACGCGTTGGTGGCTGGAACGCTGAAGCCGGTCGGCACCTCCTTCACCGTCGCCGCCCATGTCGATCCCATTGTCGACATGTTCGACATGGTGCTGGGTGGCGAAGGCCGATTCCGCGAACGGCCTTTCTGCAAGGCCCATATCTCACCGGTCATCTCGCCCTTGCGCTACGGTGAGGACGCCGTCGATGTAACCATGGCCTGCATTCGCCGCAATGTGCCGATCAACGCCATCATCGCCGCCCAGTCGGGAGCGACCGCGCCGGCCACCCCGGCCGGCTTTCTGGCACAGTCGCTGACCGAGACCCTGGCCGCGCTCGTCCTCGTCAACATGCTCCAGCCCGGCTACCCCATGATCTTTTCCAACTGGCCGCTGGTGATCGACCTCAGGACCGGCGCCTTTTGCGGCGGCGGTGGCGAAATCTCGCTGATGAACGCCGCCGCCGCCCAGATTTCCAACTGGCTCGGCCTGCCGTCGGGTGTCGCTTCGTCGATGGCAGATGCCAAGGCGGTGGATGCCCAGATGGGTGCGGAAAAGGCCTTTTCGGCGCTGGCGGCGGGCCTCGCCGGGGCCAACATGGTCTATGAGAGCTCCGGCATGATGGCGAGCCTGCTGGGTGCCTCGTTTGAAGCCTTCGTCGCCGATGATGAAATGCTCTCCCATATCTATCGCATCATTCGTGGCATCGAGATCAACGAGGAAACCCTCGGGTTCGAGGCGATCAAGGCAGCTGTGCTTGGCGAAGGCCACTTCCTCGGCGGCAGCCACACCATCGCCGCCATGCAGCGCGACTATTTCTACCCGAAACTCGCCGACCGTGATGAGCCGCGCACCTGGGCCGACAAGGGGGCACGCGACCTGTGGTCGAAGGCGCGCACCAAGGCGGCCTCCATCCTCGCATCCCACTATCCCGAATATCTCGATCCGGCGACCGACAGCGCCATCCGTGCGCGCTTCAATATCCGCCTTCCGCGCGAACGGATGCGGCCGCCGGCTTGAGCGGGTTGCCGTCGTCGCCGAGAACGATGAACTCCTCGGCAAGCCATGGCGCCAGGCACCACCTGGCTGGCCAGCCGCTCGCCGATGAGCCGCCTACAGAGGTCGGCGAGCCGCTTGGGCAAGTGCCCCAGTTCCTCGCGCCGTGCGACCAGCCGGATGGTACGCGTGAGGCCGGCGAAAGGCAGCCGCAAGCACTCCAGCTCGCTCGGCGCGCGCACGCTGTCGAGCACACACAGAGGTGTGGTGATGGTCCAGCCGCCTGTCTGTTTCACCATGGCAAACACCGAACGCGAGGCATCGAAGGCATAAGGTGAATGCAGATCGAGTCTCAGGCGGCGCAAATGTTGGGTGATCGCCCGGCTGATCGGCATCGAGGGATGATATGCAACGAAGGGCAGCCCTTCCATTTGCCGGCCCAGGTCGTCGTGTGGCCGCATAGCGCCACGCGCCGCGGCCAGGATGAACGGTTCACGCAAGATCGGATAATCGTCGAAAGCCAGCGGGTCTTCAGGCACGAGACCGGTAACAGCAAGATCGATCTCCCGCTTTAGCAACGACTGCATGAGACCGTCGGATCGGCCAGAGTTTGCCTCGAAGCGGCAGTGTGGGAAAAGGCTTCTCAGATGAGTGACCAGAGCCGGGGTGATCGAGGCATCGAGATCATCGATGATGCCAAGATGAAGTGCCTCAAGCGATGAGAGGCTGAGTTCCATCATATCGGTGCGCGCCTCGCTGACCGCTTCCAGAATGCGGCGGGCATGGCGTCGCAACATCAGGCCGGCCGGGGTCAAGGCAAGAGGCCGGGCTGTACGGTCAAACAGGCGCGTGCCGACGATCCTTTCCAGATTGGAGATCTGCTGTGACACGCCTGAGCGGCTGGCGGACAGCCGCTGGGCGGCTTCGCTCATGAAACCGGTTTCTTCGACCGCGACGAAGACCTGCAAGGCCCTGAGGTTGAGATCGGCAAATTCACCCGGCCCGGGAATGTTGCGTCTTTGTTGGGCACGTTTCATGGCGTTGAACTAATCACGTGCCAAGCCTTACTAGCAAGCTTGCCATCTTCAACTGAGCCCACTCAACACCTTCACGCCTGCCTGCGACGCAAGGCTGTACCGACATGACCTCGGCATTAATGCCCCCTCGGGGGTGCGATGCCATCCCAACGGTTGAGCGCCATGTTGTCCTAGGGTCTGTTGAGAATCACGGTTGTGGTGCCGGTTTGACAGGATTGGCACAGGTTTGCGGGGTTGAGGAGGAAGGACATGCTAGCATATTCGACGACGAAGCCGCGTGAAGATGGGCCAATCCTGTCAAATCCCGAAGGGACGTGGCCCATTTTGCCTCTGGACGTCACTTTGAGCGGCTTGAAGGGGTGGGCCCTGCGGCGCCCCTCAAAGCTAGAGCGGATTCGGCTTAATC
>CAZMSA010000241.1:0-4438 GCA_964568825.1 uncultured Rhizobiaceae bacterium
CTACTGGTATATGTGGAAACTGCCGCTGTTCGGCGAGACCAACGTCGACGCCATCCTGGCCGAGGCCGAAGCCTGCCACAAGGCGCACCCCAAGAATCACGTGCGCCTGCTGGGTTACGACAACTTTGCCCAGAGCAAGGGTGCCGAGATGGTGATATACCGCGGCAAAGCCGTTTAAGCACCGGCCCAGGCTGCGCTTGGACTTTGCAAGCCCTCGGCCAACCCGTTTGGTCGAGGGCTTTTGTTTTACAGCCGCCAGCTCTTAGCTGTCAGCTTTCAGGCATCAGCAAACGAATTTTTTGCTGAGCGCTGAGAGCTAACAGCTGATAGCTTAGATAAGGAAATGATCATGTCCAATAACACTGAACAATATCTCATTACAGCCGAGCCTTATTACCATGCCGTCGCGGACGAGGTCGAACTGTACCAGGCCGCCTACGCCGCGCGCATGCCGATGATGCTTAAAGGCCCCACCGGTTGCGGTAAGTCGCGCTTCGTCGAATACATGGCATGGAAACTCCAGCGGCCGCTGATCACCGTGGCCTGCAACGAAGACATGACCGCCTCGGACCTGGTGGGACGTTACCTGCTGGACGCCAACGGCACCCGCTGGCAGGACGGACCGCTCAGCGTCGCCGCGCGCATCGGCGCCATCTGTTATCTCGACGAGGTGGTGGAGGCGCGCCAGGACACCACCGTGGTCATCCATCCGCTTACCGACCATCGCCGCACCCTGCCCCTGGAAAAAAAGGGTGAACTGATCCAGGCGCACCCCGATTTCCAGCTGGTGATTTCCTACAACCCCGGCTATCAGAATCTGATGAAGGACCTCAAACAGTCCACCAAGCAGCGTTTCGCCGCGCTGGATTTCGCCTATCCGGAAGAAGAGGTGGAAGCGGAGATCGTCGCCCACGAAACCGGCGCAGACAAAGACATTGCGGGCAAGCTGGTACAGATCGCCCATCGTGCCCGCAACCTCAAGGGTCATGGCCTGGACGAAGGCATCTCGACGCGCCTGCTGGTCTACGCCGGCAATCTCATCGCCAAAGGCGTCGAACCCAAGAGCGCGTGCCGCATGACCCTGGTGCGGCCCATCACCGACGATCCGGACATGCGCGACACCCTGGACGCGGCGGTGGCGACGTATTTTTAAAATGTAGGGTGGGTTAGGTGCCGCGCACCGTAACCCACCAAGCTGTCGCACAGCGACTCTTTGCTTCTTGTACATGGTGCGCCTAACGGCGCTGATCGGTGGGTTACGCTGCGCTAACCCACCCTACATCGAAAAAATATATCATGAGCGTAAAACTCGACGATTACCGCGATCAGCTGGATGACATCAATCCGGCCCTGCACGCCCCCCTGGCGGCGAACTTCGCCGAGGCGACGCGGGTGATGTCGCCTGCGGGTCTGCATCATTATATGGAAGGCACGCGCGCCCTGTCGCAACTGGGCCGCGGCAACGACCTCATCATCTCCTATCTGGAAAGCATGCCGGCGGTCACCAAAGAGGCGGGCGAAGATGTCATCGACGACTGCATCAATGCCGCACTGAAACTGGCCTCCATGGTCAGCGGCGAGATCATCAGCCTGCTGTTCGCCTCCCTGCCCACCGCCGCGCGCCGCCTCGGCGACGCGGAACTGCTGCGCGGCTACCTGTCGCTCATTCACCAACTCTCCGCCAAGGCGCCGCGCGGCCTGCGGCCCATGCTGGCGCATCTGGATGAGTTGTTCTCCAAGCTGACCCTGGGCGGCTTGCGGCGCTGGGCGCTGTGGGGCGCGCAGGCCCATGCCCGCGACTTCACCGCCCAGGTCTCGTACTTCAATCTGGAAAGCGCCGACAGTCTCGCCGTGCTGCAAAAAGAACGGCGCGGCTGCCTGTTCGTGGACAACCAGCGCAAACTGAATTTCTATCTGCGCGCCCTATGGGGACGCGATTTCTTCATGCGGCCCACCTCCGGCGATTACGAAAGCCGCGAGGGCTACAAACCCTTCATCGAGCAACGGGTGATCCATCTCCCCGACGCCTTCGACGATTACGCCGGCATCGGCGGCAATGAACTGTACCGCGCCGCGGCCGCCCATGCCGCCGCGCACCTGGTCTATACCCGCGAACCGATTTCCGCCGAGGCCCTGAGTCCGACGCAGATGGTGTTCATCGCCCTGTTCGAGGATGCGCGCGTCGAACACCTGGCCATCCGCCAATTCCCCGGACTGAAACAATTGTGGGGGCAATTCCACGAAAAGCTGCTCGAAGTAAGCTGCGCGACAGACCCGGTGGTGGCGCTGTTGGAACGCGCCGCCTTCGCCATGCTCGACGATTCCTATGTGGACGTGAACCCGTGGGTGCGTGACGCCGCCGCGGCCTTCCGCGAGGAATTCGCCGCCCGCCCCGAGGATCATCGCCTGAGCTGGGATCTGGGCGTGACCTTTTACAATACGCTGGGCGAAATTGCCGCCATCCCCAGCCTGCGCGTACTGGAATCCGTGGCCATCCCCTATCGCGACGATAACCGCTACATCTGGGCCTTCGACGAGGCCGACTGGTCCCAGGCCGAATACATTCCCGCCAGCCAGCGCCAGGTGCGCAAGACCGTCAATGTCATGGAGATGGTCAACGAGCTGGACTGCGAACTGGCGGGCGACGACGCCCAGGAGATCTGGCGTCTGGAGACGCCCTTCTATCTCGACCAGGAAGGCTGCACCATCAACGAATTGGAAGGCAGCGAACCGGTCAGCGAGCCGTATCACTATCCGGAATGGGATTATCAGATCCAGCTGCACCGTCCCGACTGGGTAACCGTGTTGGAGAAGCGTCAGCGCAAGGGCGACGCGAAACTGATCGACGATACCCTGGTGGAATACCGGCCCGTCGCCAGCCGCTTGAAACACATCATCGACGCCCTGCAGCCCCAGGGCTTGATTCGGCAACGCCGCCAGGAAGACGGCGACGAGATCGACATCAATGCGGCGATCCGCGCCATGGTGGATTTGCGTATGGGTCACACCCCGGATACGCGCATCAACATCCGTCACATTCGCAAGACCCGCGACTTGGCGGTGCTGGTGCTGCTCGACCTGTCCGAATCGACCAACGAGACTCTGACCGGCACCGACCGCCCGGTCCTGCAACTGGCGCGCGAAGCCACCACCCTGCTGGCCTGGGCCATGGACGGTCTCGGCGACCCCTTCGCCATCCACGGTTTTTCATCCGACGGCCGCCACGACGTACAGTATTATCGCTTCAAGGATTTCGATCAGGCCTACGACGACAAGGTAAAGGCGCGCCTGGCCGGGATGAGCGGCGGCCTGTCCACCCGCATGGGCGGCGCCTTGCGCCATGGCGCGGGCTTTTTACAGCGCCAACCCCAGCAAAAGAAATTGATACTCCTGGTAAGCGACGGGGAACCGGCGGATATCGACGTCCGCGATCCCCAGTACCTGCGCCAGGACACCAAGAAGGCCGTGGAAGAACTGAACAGCCGCGGCGTCATCACCTACTGCCTGACCCTGGACCCGCAGGCGGACGATTATGTGTCGCGCATCTTCGGCGCCAACCATTACACGGTGGTCGACCATGTGCAGCGCCTGCCGGAACGCCTGCCCGCCCTGTTTATGGGGCTGACAAAATAAATTACAGCCGGGTGAAATGGCTGGACTTAGCCGCAGCCGTATAGAATACTCAAGTTAACGGCCTTGCGGCTAAGTGTGCATTCGGGTTACACCCGCTGTGCCGGAAAGTATGTACAAGTCCAGGTTAAACGACATACCGACCTTGAAATCGCTGCCCGACAGTGTATCGGCGGCTCGTTTCAACCGCGTGCGACTGGCGTTGTCACGCTTGGAAAACCCCCTGCGGATCGAACTCCCCGGACTGCGCAGCATGGACTTCATCCTCGAGAACCAGGTGTGGGCCATCGTCGACCGCAATCATAACGACATCCCGATAGTGGCCTGGACGGATTTCGAGCCGCGCACCACGCTATATCAACCGATACCCTGCACCATGCGCATCTATCACCTGCATGCGGGCGCCATCGTCGATCAAGCCCTGCAGAAACTCGACACCATCCTGGAGACGCGACTGAAGCAGTATAAAAACTGAGAGGTCGCCGCAGCCGGACTTACCTTTAATGCTTATCCGATTAATTCGTATTTGTCATTTCGAGCGAAGAGAGAAATCTTAATTACAGCGGTTGGCGAAGCAAGTGCCAAAAGATTTCTCGCTGCGCTCGAAATGACGCTTAATGGAAGCAGCGCGGACCCTGGGCCAGGGAAAGCTGCCGAAGATGACTTTCCTTATACCAGCAACGCGACCTTGTCCAAAGCCGCCGTCACCCTGCCGAGCACCCGCGCCGCCCTGTCGCCGCCGCCCGTCGCGGCCTCCACGATCAGGCGTGCGCTGGCGCAGATGCGCAAGGCGCTGACCGGCACGCCG
>CAZMSA010000242.1:0-4341 GCA_964568825.1 uncultured Rhizobiaceae bacterium
AGCTCAGGAAACCTTCCGTTTGGGCGGTGCTTGGGGCTGCCAAGTCCATCCCCAATTGGAAGAGGGCGATATCTTCAGTCATGTTCGGGACCCTCCCCAACCAGTAGATGAATGTCACCCGGAACCAGTCCGGACACGCGAAAAAACCGGCCCACTCCAATACCCTGCTTGTCACCTCCGGATCGGGTTCCGGAACCTTCCCCGCCCACCAGCAGCACGGATACTGCCAGTTGTAGGAACGGCTGCCGGCCCTCGCGCCGACAATGACAAGCCGGGCGATTCAGTGTGCCGGCTTGTGAAAGCGGATATAGGGCCGCAGCCGTTTACAATCAATTGTTTTTTGCAGGTGCGAACGCGAAATCGCATTGGCGGCTACGACGCACCTGCTCAAGGCCTTGGCGGCCGTTGAGATGATTGAGGCGAAATTCGATTTCCCTGGTTGCAGGCAAAATTGCAGGCAACCCCATCAAAGAGGGCCGTTTTAGAGCCCTTCAGTTTATTAAAATATCACAAAATCAATATGTTACGGATAGAATTCCCTGCAGACAAAAACAGCGAACTTCCCGCTATAATCAGAGAATTGTTGGAAGGATATCTGGCAAAACTGTAGCCGGTTTAGTGGTGGTCGGTCACAACAAGACGGATGAGATCAAGTCGCGTGACGACAGCCCTGGCCAAGAGGCCGAAAATCCGCCCACCCGGATTGGACGATTATCCTGGAAGTTCGCTTCGAAGCCGACTGCGGCAGCAGTCGCGTCTGAGATCGGCAGCGTGCGGCCAAGAAGGGCGAACGGTTCGATCGTGCTGGTGATTTGGGCCGCAAAGATAGAGTCAAACCCAGGCCCTGAAGCGAGCGTGAGGCGCAACGGAGTGATGCAGATCTCCGGCTCATATGCTAGATTGTGTACAAGTGAACACGGAGAGCGATGGCATGAGCACCAGCACCACGATAACGATCCGCGTTGAGCGCTTGGTAAAGGAGCAACTCGAGGTGACGGCAAAGCGCATGAAGCGCAGCAAGTCGTTTGTGGCAGCAGCGGCAATCGAGGAATACCTCGCCGTTCAGGAATGGCAGGTCGAAGGGGTAACGAAAGCGATTGCCGCGATCGATGCAGGCAAGCGTGTGGCGCACAGTGATGTGGTTGACTGGGTGAAGTCATGGGGTAGCGAAGGCGAGCTCAAAAAGCCAACCACATGAGGATCGATTGGTCACCTCTCGCAGTTGATGACCTGGTCAGCATCCAACACGACGTTGGCCGGGATAATCCGCGTGCCGCGGTTGAGGTCGTTACGGCGGTCACACTGCTCATTGAGCGCCAGCTGCCGCGATTTCCGCATTCCGGCCGCGAAGGCCGCGTTGCTGGAACTCTTGAGCTGGTGGTGCCAGGATTACCGTTTGTTGTTCCCTATCGCGTTCGCCCTGACACGATCGAGATCTTGCGCATCTACCATACGTCACGACGGTGGCCTGACAACCTGTAGGGCAAAGGCCCATGGCGAGCGGAGCACCCGCCATGGAGGGGACCAAGCGTTGAGGCAAAGGGCGGCAATTCCCGGCCCATGCAGGATAGTCTCGTTATGCCGCGTTCAAGGTGAGACGATGCCTGCTGCAGGTTTGAAGGTGGGCTAGCGGGAAAGGCAGAACATGGCCGGATTCAATATCTCACCAACCAGCTATGACATGCTGTCATGGATCCTGCGCCACGAGCGCAGAGAATACATATCAGGACCCGAGCTCGCTGCAGCGCTAAGGGCCAATCGCCACCAGCCCATGCCGGATGAGGTGTTCGATTATCTTTGCAAGTTTCTGGACGGCAAGGTGAGGAAGCCGGCAGGACGGCGGCCAAAGGCCGGTCTGGTTGACATCTACAAAAGGCTGGTCGCACGCCTTGACTATGAAAAAGAGCTGGAAGACATCCGGGCACGCAACAGGGCCCGCAAGGCCAAGACTCCAGATTGGAAGCCGGCTGATGCCGCTCATGCCGAGGCGGCAGAAATTATCCGTAAGCGGCATTTCAAACACATGAGCTCGCGCAGTTTCTTGAATATGCTGTCGCTGCAGAAGAATTCATGAAAATAGACGCCGATTTGTTGTGAATGAAACCGGCGGCACGTGCTGTCTATATGCGGTCCATCACTCTTAAAGGAGATGGACCATGTATCTTGACAAATCACAGCTTGAATATCTGGCACTGGCGCAGTTGCGGCCTTGTGAGCGCAATGCACGCACGCACTCGAAAAAGCAAATCGGGCAAATCGCCGGGAGCATCAAGGCTTTCGGCTTTACCAACCCGGTGTTGATCGACGAACACGATATGATCATTGCCGGGCACGGGCGGGTTGCGGCGGCAAAATTATTGGGGCTTGAACGGGTCCCTTGCCTGCGCCTCAGCCGGCTCAGTGCGGTGCAAAAGCGCGCCTACATCCTGGCTGATAACAAACTGGCAGCGAACGCCGGCTGGGACAGAGAGATCCTGGCCCTGGAAGCCCAAGAGCTGATTGCGCTCGATCCCGAGTTCGACATCACGCTCAGCGGTTTTGAAATCCCGGAAATCGAGTCCCTGGTCGCAGTACGCGCGGCCAAACCAGCACGCAGCGACAAGGATGATCGCTTGCCTGGAATGAGGTCCCATGGGGGCTCCAGTGTCAGCCGCAGCGGTGATCTCTGGGTGCTGGGGCGCCACCGCGTGCTGTGCGGATCGCCGAGCGATGATGGCAGCCTTGAGCGGTTGATGGGCAATGAGCGGGCGCAGTTGCTGTTCAGTCAGCCGTGCCTGTCGGTGCTGAACGCCAACCGTCCGGGCCATCGCTATGCGAGCCTGGCGGGCTGCAAAGGCGATGAGGGCCATGAGCGCTATGCCCATTGGCTGCAGCGCGGCCTTGCCAATCTGGCACGGTTTGCGGAAGGCCGCGCCTATCACTTTGTTGCCGCCGACTGGATGGGGATGGCCGAGATGTGCCTGGGTGGTTCGCGCGATTATGGCGAACTCATCGAGCTGTGCGTGTGGCTGAAAGAGGCACGTGAGCGGACAAGCGAGCATTTGCTGATCTTTGTCTTCCAGATCGATGGCCCCCTGGAAACGCGGCTGCCAGGCGGGCTGCCGACGGTATGGCGCTATCGACCGGTGGGCAAGGACAGGCCGCACTCAACTGATCGGCCTATTGGTGATGACATGCCGGTTGCGATGATCGTCGATGTCATGCGGGCGGCCTCGCTGGAAGGCAGCCTCGTCCTCGATGGATTTGCCGGCTGCGGGTCAAGCCTGATCGCGGCGCACAAGACGGGACGATGTGCCCGCCTGATGGAGGCCAATCCAGCATCTGTTGATGTCCTCATCGAGCGCTTCGAGACCTATTCGGGAATGAGCGCGCTTCACGCCGATACGGGGCTGAGCTTTGCCGACATGGCCACAAGACGAGGTCTCACCGGACCCGGCGATGGCGAAGGCGGGCAAGTCCTAGCAGTGAAAGATGGCACGGCAGAATTGGTCCCCGGCGACGTCCCGGCGGCAACGATGACCCAGTGTGAGGGAGAGTGATGATGGGAAAATTCTACAGACACCAGGGCCCGCGGCTGCCTGAGCCCTATGTGGTGGGCTATGCGCGCCCGCCCAAGCATTGCCAGTTCCAGCCTGGTCAGTCGGGCAATCCCAAAGGGCGCCCCAAGAAGAAGCCCGTCAACTTGATGTCGGCGATCGACAAGGCTCTCTACGAGCCCGTCAAGGTCAAGAAGAACGGCAAAACCGTGTCAATGCCGGCGATTGAGGCCATGCTGGAGCTTTTGCGTAACGAGGCGCTGGGCGGCGACATGAGAGCCATGCGCTTGATGCGGGATTTTGCGGCGATGCGTCCTGCACCGCAAGACCAGTTGGAGCCGCCGATTGTCAACAAGTCGGCGATAAGAGCCAGGCTTGACGCCATTCTGGCGCGTTCAAAGGACAAAGAGCTAACCAAGGAGCCGCCTGGCGAAGGCGGTTGAGGGATATGACAAGGGCCGCAGCGGAGACAATGATGGCCGTTTCGACTGTGTGAACGATCGCCCGTCAATGAACATTGCCGGACCCTGCAACGATCCAGGCGGCGCCGAAAATCGCCTTGATGCGGTGCCTTGAATTCCAGGCAAAGCCCCGACGGTGAGGTCGGGGCCTGGTGCTTCCGAAATCGGTGTGCGGAGCAAGATGGCGTCAAGACGGCACAGCCTGTAGCATCTGCAGGTTGGGAGAGCGGCGGGTGGATGCTGGCCGGGGCAGCGGTTTCCTTGAGGGGGAAATCCGCCGTTCCCGGCCAGCCCGGCTTTCGCCGGCGTGTGCCCGGGAGATGCGGCGGACCCGAACACACACC
>CAZMSA010000243.1:0-4302 GCA_964568825.1 uncultured Rhizobiaceae bacterium
ATCGCGCTCGTTGACGACGACCGCAACATTCTCGCTTCGGTGAGCATGGCGCTGGAGGCGGAGGGTTTCCATACCAGTACCTACAGCGACGGCGTGGCGGCCCTGCAAGGCCTCAACGACAATCCGCCCGACATGGCCATATTCGATATCAAGATGCCGCGCATGGATGGGATGGAGCTTTTGCGCCGCTTGCGCCAGCGTTCCGATCTGCCGGTCATTTTCCTTACCTCCAAGGATGATGAAATCGATGAACTGTTCGGTCTCAAGATGGGCGCCGACGATTTTATCCGCAAGCCGTTTTCTCAGCGGCTCTTGGTGGAGCGCGTCAAGGCGGTGCTGCGGCGGGCAAGTTCGCGGGACGGCACCCAGCCGGTGAGCGAGGCCAACCGCGTCATCGAGCGCGGCAAGCTGGTGATGGACCCCGATCGCCACTCCTGCACTTGGGACGGTGTGCCGGTTGTTCTCACGGTAACAGAGTTTCTCATATTGCATGCGCTGGCCCAGCGACCGGGCATCGTCAAGAGCCGCGATGCGCTAATGGATGCCGCCTATGACGACCAGGTCTATGTCGACGATCGTACCATCGACAGTCACATCAAACGCCTGCGCAAGAAGTTCAAGGCGGTGAACGATGACTTCGATGCCATCGAGACACTCTATGGTGTCGGGTATCGCTTCAAGGAGAGCTGATAGATAACGGCTCGCGTTCGGCACGACATGGTGGCTGGGGTTGACATCACGGAGCGTGGCGAGGTCGAGGATACGGCCGCTCCGAGCGAGGCGACCGACCTGCATCCATCAGGACCGTTCCGCTGGTTGCATCGGCTTGCACCGACCCGCCTAACCTCACGTATCATCATCATAAATTTTGCCGGTCTGATCATTCTCGTCGGCGGCATTCTCTATTTCAACCAGTCGCGACAGAGCCTCATCGATGCCCGCGTCCAGAGCCTGATGACGCAAGCGCGCATCATGTCGGCGGCAGTGGCGGCGGCAGCTACCATCGATACCGACCAGATCATTGTGGACCCGGAAAAGCTGCTGGAGCTGCAACTCAACAAATCGCATGGCAAGGAAGAGCCGAGGTCTTACGACTTCCTCATCAATCCCGAGCGCTCGGGACCGGTTCTGCGCCGCCTGGCGGCGTCTTCCGACACTCGTGCCCGCATATTCGATCGCGATGGCATGCTGGTGGTCGACAGCCGTTATCTGTACGGGCGTGGTGAGATCCTGCGCTTCGACTTGCCGCCGCCCAACATGGTGCCGCATGATAACTGGGTAAGCGCTGCCCTGAAGTGGGTCTATGACCTGTTCTTTGCCCACCACTATCCTTTGCAGAAGGATTATGGCTTCGACAACGGCAAGGATTTTCCCGAAGTTACCGCCGCGCTGAACGGCGCCTCCGTCAGTGTCGTGAGGGTTAACGACGCCAATGAGATCATCGTGTCGGTCGCCGTGCCCATCCAGCGCTTCCGGGCGGTGCTGGGGGCGCTCGTCCTGTCCACCAAGGGCGGCGAGATCGACAAGGTGCTTCGCAACGAGCGGCGCATCGTCCTGCTCACCTTCGCCGTGGCCGGTCTGGTTACCATCCTCCTGGCCATTGCGCTTGCCGGCCACATCGCCGAACCGATCAGACGTCTGGCGGCGGCGGCTGAACATGTGCGTCGCGGCGTCAACAGCCGGGTGGAGATTCCTGACTTCACCTTCCGCCGCGACGAGATCGGCCACTTGTCCGGGGCCCTGCGCGACATGACGCAGGCGCTCTACAAGCGCATCGATGCCATCGAAGCCTTTGCTGCCGATGTATCGCATGAGCTCAAGAATCCGCTCACCTCGCTGAGGAGTGCGGTGGAGACTTTTCACTACGCCCGCACCGACGAGCAACGTCAGCGCCTGATCACCATCATCAAGGACGACGTGCGCCGGCTCGATCGGCTGATTACCGACATTTCCGATGCTTCAAGGCTCGATGCCGAGTTGGCCCGCGCCAAGGCTGGCCCGGTCAGCGTCGACCGGCTGCTGGCCGCCCTCGTCGATCTCGGCAACGAGGTGCGTGTGCCCGGGGCTGCGGCGATTGTGCTGGACCTGAGCCCGCTTCCCCAGGGTATTGATCCGGCCGAAGCCTACCGGGTGATCGGTCACGACAACCGGCTTGGGCAGGTGGTGCGCAATCTGATCGACAATGCCGTTTCGTTCTCGCCGCCGGGCTCACAGGTGACGGTCAATCTGCGGCGTCGCGGCGACTGGGTCGAGATCCGTGTCGAGGACGAAGGCGCGGGCATATCGCCCGACAATCGTGAACGCATCTTCGAGCGCTTCTACACCGACCGCCCGGAAGGCTCTTTCGGCAAGAATTCTGGCCTGGGTCTGTCGATCTCGCGACAGATCGTGGAGGCCCATCGCGGTACCATCTACGCCGAGAACCGTCTTGGCAGCCCGGGTCCTGATGGCCGTCGACAGGTCCTGGGCGCCCGCTTCGTGGTACGCTTGCCCGCCATGCCAGGGGACTGGCATGCCAGCGACGACAGCTGAGCGGCCCGCCATGACGGATGAGCCTGTGCTGGTGCATGCCACCTGCGTGGCAATTGCGGGTATCGGCGTCTTGTTGCGCGGACCCTCCGGCAGCGGCAAGTCGGATCTCGCCCTCAGGATGATTGACCGCCCAGGCCTTGGGCTTGGGACATCTTTGATAGAGGCCCGGTTGGTGGCTGACGACCAGGTGATCGTGTCGTGCGCCGGCGATGGCCTCGTGGCCTCAGCGCCCGAGCGGCTGGCAGGATTGCTGGAAATACGCGGTCTGGGCATTGTCCGGGTGTGCCCCGTTGGTCCCACCCGCCTCGGTCTTGTTGTGGATCTGGTTGCAGCCGCGTGCATTGAGCGCTATCCGGTCGCGACGGGCGAAGCGCGATATCTCGACTGCGGGGTACCGCTGGTGTCGATTGACGCTGCTGCCCCTTCTGCCGCGGCGCGTGTGCGCGCTGCGCTGTGTCATCTGACAGGCGTGGCGGTATCACCCTGAAACCCCTAGCGCCACTTTTGCTGCTTGACAAACAGGCGCTGATTGACGAGGCGTTGTCGGCCGCGAAACAGCCCATGTGGCTAACTCGGCGGTCGCGGTTGCGCATCGCCGCCGAACCCGACAAGATGGCGCCGCAGGTGCTTTGCTGGAGTTGCCGTATTTCATGATCGGTCTTGTACTGGTTACCCATGGCAGGCTGGCCGAGGAGTTCCGCGCCGCGCTTGAGCACGTGGTCGGCGAGCAGGACCGCATTGCCACGGTATGCATCCATCCCGATGATGACGTGGAGAGTCGCCGCGGCGATATCCTGGCCGCCGTCGAACAGGTGGATGCCGGCAAGGGCGTGATCGTGCTGACCGACATGTTTGGCGGCACCCCTTCCAATCTCGCCATTTCGATCATGGAAGCTGACCATATCGAGGTCATTGCCGGAACCAACCTGCCGATGCTGATCAAGCTGGCAAGCGTCCGGCGTGAGGCCAAACTGGCCGATGCCGTTGAGCAGGCGCGCGAAGCCGGCCGCAAATACATCAATGTCGCCAGCCAGTTGCTGCGCGATCAGGCCTGATGGCGATGCCAGGCGCTTCTCGTGGGCCGTCGGCGCACCGTGAACTGGCGATCATCAACAGCCTTGGCCTGCATGCCCGCGCCACCGCCAAGTTCGTCAAGTGCGCCGAACGTTTCGATGCTGATATTCAAGTGACCCGGGATGGTCAGACCGTGCCGGGCACCTCGATGCTCGGTCTCTTGATGCTGGCCGCCCACTGCGGCACCACCATCGACGTCGTTGCCTCCGGTCCCGAGGCCGAAGAGGCGATCACCGCGTTGCAAAAGCTGGTCGCCGAGAAATTTGGCGAAGAATAACCGGTCGCATCTCGCGCACATAAAGATTTCTTTATATCTGCATTGCACCGCTGCCGCCTTGCTGCTATAGGGGCTTCCGGCAGAGTTGAGCCGAGGCCTGTCGCCGGCCAGGCTACCCAGCGTTTGTAAGACATTTACATTTCCCCCTGAGAGGAACCGATGAGCACGTCCGATGATTTCGTTGTGAAGGATCTGAAACTGGCCGACTGGGGTCGCCGCGAGCTTGACATGGCCGAGGTGGAAATGCCCGGCCTGATGGCGACGCGCGCCGAATTCGGTGCCTCCCAGCCGCTGAAGGGCGCCCGCATCGCTGGCTGTTTGCATATGACCATCCAGACAGCGGTGCTCATAGAGACCCTGCAGGCGCTGGGCGCCAAGGTGCGCTGGGCCTCGTGCAACATTTTCTCCACCCAGGATCA
>CAZMSA010000244.1:0-4294 GCA_964568825.1 uncultured Rhizobiaceae bacterium
CGACCAGGCGCGCACCATCCGCATCCCGGTGCACATGATCGAGACCATCAACAAGATCGTGCGCACCTCGCGCCAGATGCTGCACGAGATCGGCCGCGAGCCGACGCCGGAGGAGCTGGCCGAGAAGCTCGCCATGCCGCTCGAAAAGGTGCGCAAGGTGCTCAAGATCGCCAAGGAGCCGATCAGCCTGGAGACGCCGATCGGCGACGAGGAGGATTCGCACCTCGGCGATTTCATCGAGGACAAGAACGCCATCCTGCCGATCGACGCGGCCATCCAGTCCAACCTGCGCGAGACCACCACGCGCGTGCTGGCCTCGCTCACCCCGCGCGAGGAGCGCGTGCTGCGCATGCGCTTCGGCATCGGCATGAACACCGACCACACGCTGGAAGAGGTCGGCCAGCAGTTCTCGGTGACGCGCGAACGCATCCGCCAGATCGAGGCCAAGGCCTTGAGGAAGCTGAAGCATCCGTCAAGGTCGAGGAAGCTGCGGAGCTTTCTAGATAACTGATCGCAGCGGATGCGCGTAGCTCAACCAGCCGGAGAACGTGGCAGCCTCAAGTGGCTGCAGCATGCCGTGAACCACCGCCCGGAGTCGGTTCTCCACCCGGCGATTGGCCCGGTTGATTGGCTGTCGCCGCTTGCCAGCGACGAATTCGCCGAATATCGCGATGGCGCTTTTCTTGCCCGGCTGGGCCTTGCCGGCCTCAGTGCCGCACTTGCCGAATTCTGGCCAGCGTCTGGGCCGCAATGGGATGCGCTGGGTCGGGCGAACGACGCCGTCGTGCTGGTCGAAGCGAAAGCTCACCTCGACGAGTTCATGAGTCCCGGCACAAAGGCTGGCGCCGCTTCGCGTGCTCGCATTGAACAGGCCTTTGCGACGACGCGCGCGGCGCTCAAGACACGTCCCGGCGTCGACTGGACCGAAGTCTTTTACCAATACGCCAACCGGCTGGCACATCTCTATTTCCTGCGACAGAACCGCGTCGATGCCTGTCTTCTTTTCGTCGACTTCATCAACGATGCCGATATGGCAGGCCCGGCATCGGCCGCAGAGTGGGAAGCCGCATACCGGGTTGCCGATTATGCCCTCGGCTTGCCGAAACGCCACGCCCTTTCTGGCTTCATACATCACATCCACCCCGACGTTCGCATGCTGGATGGCTGACAGAACCTCGCAACTGACCTCCGGCGTGCAAATTTCAGATGTCCGTGCCGACCATCACCCTCCGCCCCCCGCGCCCTGACGAATGCGGCGCCCTCACCGCGCTTTGCCTCACATCAAAAGCCCACTGGGGCTATGACGCAGCTTTCATGGCTGCCTGCGTTGCTGAACTGACCGTCCGCCCGGCCGATCTCGCCACCGACCGTTACCGCGTCGCCGAACAGGGTGGCGCCCTTGTCGGCGTGGCCGCGCTTTCCGTTGATGGCGATCGCGGACGCATCGAGCGGATGTTCGTTGCGCCTGACGCCATGGGATCGGGCATCGGCCGTGCCCTCATGGACTGGCTCATTGCCGAAGCGCGCGGTCTCGATCTTGCCGCCATCGACATCGACGCCGATCCAGGCGCCGTCGGCTTTTATGAGAGGATGGGCGCGCACCGCGTGGGTGAGGCCGCCTCCGGCTCCATTCCGGGGCGCAGGCTGCCGGCGCTCACCATCGACCTCAAGGCCTGAGGCAGGCCGCCCTCGCCTCTGGTGTCGCGGCGTGTGGTGAGGCTGGCGGAATGGCCCCCGTGGTCAAGCCCCGGGGTGACGGTGTCGAACGTCAGCCACCATCGCCACCCCACCCCACAATTCCCGCCCTCGCCGCAATAGCGTATGAATAGCCCCATGCAGACCACCCTCGCCATCGCCACCAACGGCCCCGGGCTTTACGAGTTCACCGACGAAGCCGCCCGTTTCGTTCGCTCGGCCGGCGCCGGCGAAGGCCTGCTCACTGTCTTCGTGCGCCACACCTCGGCCTCGCTCGTTATCCAGGAAAACGCCGATCCCGACGTGCAGACGGACTTGGCAGAATTCTTCCGCCGCCTCGTTCCCGAAGGGATGGACTGGATCGTGCATCGGACCGAAGGCCCCGACGACATGCCCGCCCACATCAAGGCGGCGCTGACGCAAACCTCCATCGGCATCCCCGTCGCGGACGGCCGCATGCGGCTCGGCACCTGGCAGGGCCTTTACCTGTTCGAGCACCGCCGCCGCCCGCATACGCGCCAGGTGGTGCTGCATCTGGGGTCTTGAGGGATATCCCCGCAGGGCAGGCAGGGGCGCTGCCCTCGCCTCGTAAGGGAGGACCAAGGCAGGGCCTCCGCCGCCTCGCCCACCCTGCGAAGAACCCTTGCCGGCTGGTCCGGTTACGCCGCCCGGTTCTTCTTCAGCCAGCCATCGACCAGCGCTACGGTAGCATCCAGCGTGGCGTTTTGCATACCCTGCTGGCGGGCAACGAGCTGCCCCAGCTTGTCGACCCGCTCGATGTTCTTGGCACCCGCCACCAGGGCACGTGCCGCCGATGAGGGTTTTGCCAGCCCTTGCGCGGCGTTGGCGTATTTCTCGAACGGCACCAGGTCAGCTTCGGCGGCGCCGAGCCTGACGCAGACCGACTTCACCCAGTCATAGACCTGGCGCGAGGCCTTGAGATCGCTGTGCACCGCGTCGCGGATCGAGCGCGCACCGTCCTTTTCAACGCAGCGATAATTCCCCGCGATCAGCATTGCCCACTTGGCGAGCGGCACAAAGACCGATTCGTGTACCTTCAGCTTCACCGGCAGTTCGATGCTGTCGGCCCCGTCGCGAAAGCGCACCGCGGCGATGTCGGCCTCCAGCGTCTTGAGCATCGCGGTGTGTTCATCGGATTTAAAGCGCGCCACCTTGAAGTTGGTCGGCAGGCTCACCTGCAACACGTTCACCGGCTCCTCCGGCGGCCGGAAAGCCTGCGGGTCGGGACTGGCCAGTGTCATGAGATCGGGATCGAAATTCTGCCACACGCCGGCATCGGTGAAACAGGCCGTGAGTTTCGATGTATCGAGCCCCGGCAGGCGCGCCAGATAAGGCAAAGGCGGCATGTTCATGATCGACATGGTGGGCTTTTTCGACAGCGCCACCCGGTCCAGCAATTCGCGCACACCCGAGGAGCGGAATTGCGGTTCCTGCATGGCCAGCCCGATGAGGTCGTAGTCGGCGGGATCGGCCGCATCCGGCCCCAGCGCCGCCATCCGGCCCAGACCCTTTCGCGAATCGATCTCCACCAGCCCCGGCCTGCCCTTGACCGGCATCCTGACGCGCACGCCGTCGCGGTTGATGGCCTCGGCCTCGGCCGGCAGGCACACCAGCGTGACGTCATGGCCCGCCAGCACCAGCTTGGCCCCCAGCAGCGACCCGTAAGACGCACCCATGATCAGAATGTTCAGCTTGTCCGACATGCTCGTGCCTCCTTCGTGACACTCCTCTCATCCACGGCCGGAATATCACGGGTCATGTCTCAATCCGTGGCGGATCGTTCCGAAATGCGGAAATTGATGCCTGTCGCCACAGCGTTTCCACCATCTGGTCATGGCGATGCGGTGCGGTTATCTTCGCACTTGCGAAAAAAGAGGCACCATGGCCGATAAACCCGCGCCGCGGCACGGCGAGCCCGATACCGAGGCCTACCCTTTGCGCCGGCTGTTCCTGCGCCGGATCCTGCCCGGGCTGGCGATCCTCGCCGCGGCGCTGGCGGTGGCCACCGTCCTTGCCACCCGCATCGTCACCGAGCGCGTCTATCTGCAACTTGCCGGGAGCCGGGCCGCCGGACTGGCGGCAGGCATGGCGACGGAGGCGCCGCAGGCCTGGAAGGCGCTGCTCGCCGGCGATACCCTGTCCAGTAGCGATCTTGAGAAGCTGGCAGCGGCCTTCGGACGCGAACGGCGGGAATTCAAGCTCAACGGCCTCAAGGTCTACACCATGGACGGCCGCACCCTTTATTCCGACGAGCCCACCGAGATCGGCAGCCTCGAGACCTCATCGGTCCTCTCCCACATCATCGCAACCGGCCATCCCGGCGCCAACGAGCATCTGGAGATCGACGGATCCCGGGTCATGGAACTCTATGTCCCCTATCTTCAGGACGGCCGCCCGAGGGCAATTTTCGAGCTCTATGAGCCAGTGGCCGAATTGAAGGGCATCCTGGCCGAGGTCGGGTTGCCGGTGGTGGCCATCCCGATCGCCCTGCTGGCGCTGCTGATCGCCTCGCTCGCCGTGATTGTCAACCGTGCCCAGGCCGACATCGACCGCCGCACGGCCCGCATCGTCAGCCTCA
>CAZMSA010000245.1:0-4026 GCA_964568825.1 uncultured Rhizobiaceae bacterium
ACGCCGATCTTCATGCGGATCTGGTTGATGAAGATGACGGTGGTGTTGGAGCGCGAAATGGAGCCGGTGAGCTTCCTCAGCGCCTGGCTCATCAAACGGGCCTGCAGGCCGGGCAGGCTGTCACCCATTTCACCTTCCAGTTCGGCGCGCGGGGTCAGTGCCGCTACCGAGTCGATCACCAGCACGTCGACAGCGCCGGAACGTACCAGGGTATCGCAGATCTCCAGCGCCTGCTCGCCGGTATCGGGCTGGGAGATGAGCAGTTCGGAAATGTCGACGCCGAGCTTCTTGGCATAGATCGGATCGAGGGCATGTTCAGCGTCGATGAAGGCGCAAATGCCGCCGCGCTTTTGCGCCTCGGCGACGGTGTGCAGGGCCAGCGTGGTCTTGCCGGAGGATTCAGGCCCGTAGATCTCGATGACCCGGCCGCGCGGCAGGCCGCCGATCCCAAGCGCGATATCGAGGCCGAGCGAGCCGGTGGAAACGGATGCGATTTCGACTGCCGGGTTCTGTCCCAGCTTCATCACCGAACCCTTGCCGAAAGCCCGTTCGATCTGGCTCAGAGCGGCATCGAGCG
Organism: uncultured Rhizobiaceae bacterium; assembly: GCA_964568825.1. Classification (GTDB taxonomy): domain Bacteria; phylum Pseudomonadota; class Alphaproteobacteria; order Rhizobiales; family Aestuariivirgaceae; genus CAVVDT01. Next base: position 578 of record CAZMSA010000245.1, read on the forward strand.
CCTTGGTCTTGTCCATCGAGGAAGTTTCCACCACCCGCAAATTGGATTGTCTCATAATCGCGCTCCTTATTTCACATGCCAGCCCGCCTGCGCAATGGATGCGTCATGTGGCGGTGTGGGAGCAAGATGTACCAGTTTTGTTCCATGCGCAAGCGAATTCGTAACCTGCGGAAATTCATCGTGAAATTCCTTGGTTAGCGAACAGATTATGAACAGAAAATTACCGATAAGTCATGTAGGGGGAACAGAATGCGGCGATGACCGGCGAGGCGAATCCTTCCGTTACGGGGCGGCGCGGCGAAGTTTAAATTGCGCCCGCGTGGCTGCAGGAGTTCGGTCACATGCCCGCTTTGGCGTCGTTGCATCGTTTGATTGTCATCTGGGCGTGCGCGGCCGCATGGCTGGCGCTGGTGGCGCTGGCCGCGGCAGCGAAGGAGGCTGACAAGGACTTCATCTCCACGCCGGGAGCCGCCGAGGGCGCGGTGCTGCGGATCATCGAGGCGGTGGGGCGCACGCCGAAGATGCTCAGCATCGACATTGTGCCGCAACCGCTGCATCTCGGCGCCCTGGGCGATGTGGCAACGATCGCCCATGCCGCCACCGAGCGCGCCGGGCTGGAGGATCCGGCAATCGTCACCTCGATCACCATCGCCCGCAGCGTCGCCATCCTGCCGAGGCCGAGTTATGGCGATATCCGTTGGACCATCGAGGTCGCGAGCCCCAACGAGGCGGCCACCGTCTATGCCAATGCTCGTGGCGAGATCGTCGCGATCGATCTGTCGCGCACCCACCGCGCCAAGACGATTAACCTGCTGGATGGCGACTGGCGGGTGCTGGATGCCCAGCGGGCGCTCGCCTCGGCGGTCGGCGCGGGCAAGATCGTCTACAAGGTCTCTGTCGGGCATCGAGCGGTGTCGGTGGACGCCGTCAGTCCCGACGATCCCAAGCGGCTGCGCGCTTATATATGGAGCCTGAGCGGGGTACGCCGCGGCCTCATGGACATGCCCAACATCGATGTCCTGACGGGCCGTCCCGACCAGGCCGCGTTTTCATTCGATGCCGTGGACCTGACCATGGTGCCGGCGCTCATTGCGCAGGCGCGTCAGAAACTCTCCACAGGCCCAAGGGTCAGGAAACTGAATTAAGCGTCGAGGGGAAAAGATATCTGAGGCCGGAGGCATGCCATTGGGGCTAATTGGTCATTGAGCCGCCTGTCGGGGAGAGAGGCGCATGCTCCCGGCCTCAGATAACGGAATGAAGCGTGTGTGTCACCGAGACGCCCCGTTCCGCAGTTCACGTTCTCGTGCCATGGGCATCGCTATGCCCGCATGGCGTGTTTTTTGTTGATGGACACGCTATAGGGGAGGCGTTAAAAATCATCTAACAAAAGTTGTGTTGATGAAATTATAAACTTCATGGTTGTGGTGAAGACCGGCCTGCTGCGACCGCGCGGTTGACAGGCCCCGGCAGGCGGGTCAAGCGTGTCAACGACCACAAGCCGCCCACCCATGCCGCCGGAGCACCAAGATGCCCCCATCCGAGTCGCCGATCGTCGATGCCCTGCAATACTGCAATTTCTCGGAAAAGATCTTTCGCCAGATGCGGGCCGGCGGCCTGAGCGCCGTTCACGTCACCATCTGCTATCACGAGATGTTTCGCGAGACGGTGGCCAATATCGAGCGCTGGAACCGTTGGTTCGAGCGCTTTCCCGACCTGATTTTCAAGGGCTTGAGCGGGGACGATGTGCGGCGGGCGGCAAAGGAGGGGCGCACCGCCATCTTCTTCGGGCTGCAGAATTGTTCGCCTATGGAGGACGATATCGGGCTGGTTGAGGTGCTTCATACCCTTGGGGTGCGCTTCATGCAGCTCACCTACAACAACCAGTCGCTGCTGGCGACGGGGTGCTACGAGGCCGCCGACGGCGGGTTGACCCGCATGGGCCGCCAGGTGGTGGCCGAAATGAACCGGGTGGGCCTGGTCGTCGACATGTCGCATTCGGGCGAACGCTCGACGCTGGAAGCCATCGAACATTCAAGCCGGCCCATCGCCATCACCCATGCCAACCCAAAGGCTTGGCATCCGGGGTTGCGCAACAAGTCCGACGACGTGCTGAAGGCGTTGGCGGCCTCGGGCGGCATGTTGGGCTTTTCGCTCTATCCACATCATTTGAAAGGTGGTGCGGCGTGCACGCTGGCGGATTTTTGCGAGATGGTGGCCCGCACCGCCGATCTCATGGGGATCGACCACATCGGCATCGGCTCTGATCTCTGCCAGGACCAGCCCGACAGCGTGGTGGAATGGATGCGGGTGGGGCGGTGGACGAAAGAGGTCGATTACGGCGAGGGCTCGAAGGATAACGCCGGCTTTCCCCCGCAGCCGGCGTGGTTCAAGGACAATCTCGGGCATCAGAACATTGCCGCCGGGCTGGCGCGGCAGGGGTTTCAGCCGGGCGAGGTGGCGAAGATCATGGGGGGCAACTGGCTCGACTTCTTCGATGTGAGCTTCGGGCCTTTGAAGTGATGCCTAGCGTCGTGGCCGGCCGGCGGCTGCGGCAACATTGTGCGCCGCGGCGGCGCGAACAAGGGCCTTGAAGGCGGCTGCATCGATCTCCTCGCCCTCGTGGATATCAATGGCGCGGCGCGTGTTGCCGTCGAGACTTGCATTGAAGATGTCTGACGGGTCGGCGAGCGCGGCGCCTTTTGCAAAAGTCAGCTTCACCTTGTCCTTGTACGTCTCGCCGGTGCAGATCAGGCCGGCGTGCTCCCAAAGCGGAACGCCTGAAGGGTTCGACGGCTTTCGCCATTTCACCGCCTCGACTGTATCGGGCAGGGCCTCGGTGTTGAGCGCCCGCAGCCGCGCAAGCACCTCGCCGCGCCAGTCACCCAGCGCCGCAAACTTGGCGTCGATCTCCGCGGAGGGGGAGGTTGAGGTTGTTTGCCGAGGCGTGTGGGGCATGGGTATGGGGTGCCTTGTAGCCGGGTCGAATCGCAATCCACGGGCGGCTTGATGGGCCTTCAGACTTCAATACCAGAAACCGGCTCCGCCTCCGGGTATTCCGGCAAGCCGTCGTCGAGCCTGATCCAAACGGTGCGTCGGCTTACGAAGGCATGAAGCTGAGGATCGATCTGATCCGGATCGTCGAGCGATCCGGCGGCGATCACGAGGATGTCGGGCTGGGCAAAATACCGGGCCGAAACGGTGCTTCCGCATTTTGGGCAGAAGCCGCGTTCGCACAGGTCGGACGAAGCGTAGTATGTCGGCTCGTTGCCCGCCCACACGAAGTCCTTTGTATGGAACATGACGTCGGTGGCAAAAGCGGCGCCTGTATGCTTCTTGCAGTTGCCGCAATGACAGTGGCCCGCCCAGAAGGGAGGAACTTTGGCCTCGTAGCGTACGAGGCCGCATAGGCACCCACCGGTGTATGACATGTTCCCTCCTTCATTTCTCAG
>CAZMSA010000246.1:0-3987 GCA_964568825.1 uncultured Rhizobiaceae bacterium
CATGAAAATCGATACAAAGGACTTTCGCGTCGGTGAAGGCGACAGGGTCGACCTCGACAAGTGGCCGACGAGCGTCGATCCCGTGTACAAGTCGAAGAAGCAATACAAAAAGCTCCTGGACAAACACGTCGAAAAATTGAGTGAGTTGCAGCGGCTTCACTACGCGTCCAACCGCTATGCCGTCCTGCTGATCTTCCAGGCGATGGACGCGGCGGGCAAGGACGGCGCCATCAGGCACGTGATGTCCGGGGTCAATCCGCAAGGCTGCCAGGTGTTCAGCTTCAAGCATCCAAGCCCCTCTGAACTGCAGCACGACTTTTTATGGCGCACCACCCGCGATTTGCCGGAACGCGGGCGCATCGGGATTTTCAATCGATCCTACTACGAGGAGGTGTTGATCCTTCGGGTGCATCCCGAGATTTTGCGCAGCGAGGGGCTCCCGGATGCCTTGCTCGACGAACCCGAGATCTGGCGCGACCGCTACCGCTCGATCGTGGATCTCGAGAGACATCTCCACAGTAACGGAACACGCATCATCAAGTTCTTCCTCCACCTCTCGAAGGACGAACAGCGAAAGCGTTTTCTCGACCGGATCGACGAGCCGGACAAGAACTGGAAATTCAGCATGGCGGACATCGAGGAACGAAAATTCTGGCCGCACTACATGACGGCCTTCGAGGAATGCCTCGAGGCGACGACCACCGGCGATGTGCCCTGGTATGTCGTTCCCGCCGACGACAAGGAAAATGCCCGGCTGATCGTGTCCCAAATCATCGTCGATACGTTCGAGGGACTGCGGATGTCATATCCGGAAACGAGCCCGGACCGCCGCAAGGAATTGCAGGAGATACGCAAGAAGCTGGCAAAGTGACAGGGTGAGAGCACTGGCGCACGCCGCGCAGAAAGCTCCAAGATAGCGTGATCTCATCGGCCGCTCGTCGAAAGCAAGCCGCATCCCTGACTGGAGGTTGCTATGACATCACCCGACAAACCGCTGGATCACGGGCAACACCAACATATGCTGCACCAGACGAAGCCCCCCGACTTCCTCGATCCGGCCCACGAATGGCGGCGGATCTTTTCCGAGATCTGGGGCACGTTCCTTCTCGTCGTCGTGGCGGCCGGCGCCGGCGTGGTAGCGGCAAAGAGCGGCGGTGAGGTCACGTTGAGCATGGCCGTGGTGGCGCCCGGCCTCATGGTCATGGTTATCATCTATTTCATGGGTACGGTCAGCGGCGCGCATCTCAATCCCGCCGTTACGTTCGCCTTCGCCCTGCGCGGCAATTTTCCCTGGCGCCGCGTGCCCGGCTATTGGCTTGCGCAGATCGCTGGCGGCATCGCAGCCGTCATCTTTCTGCGCGTGGTGTTCGGGGCGATCGGCAACCTCGGGGCCCCACGGTGCCGGGATCGGGCGTGAGCGCCCTGCAGGCCCTGGCCATGGAAGTGCTGCTCACGACGGGCCAGGTGAACACCATCCTGGGCACCGCATCGGGAGCCCGCAACATCGGGGCCAATGGCGCCATCGCGGTGGGAAGTTACATTGTGCTTGCGGGACTGTGGGCCGCGCCGATCAGCGGTGCCTCGATGAACCCGATACGCTCGCTGGCCCCCGATCTGGTTCGCTGGGACTTCACTGCGGCATGGGTCTACATCATTGGGCCATTGGCTGGTGCCATGATCGCCGTTGCCTTCGAATGGATCCTCAAAGGTCCCCCCACTTCCGCCGGGACAATTGCCGCGCAGGGCTCGCTGGACAATGATGAGGCAACCCTTCGCCCTGACTGAGAGGCATTGCCCGCTTGCGGTGAGACGGCCGGCGCCTTGCATCCACCACCCGGCGAGCCGGCAGCAATTGTGGCTTTTATCATCAGTCCCAGAAGACCCTGGATTTCCTGAGTTTGCGCCACAAGGCCGGGGTACCGTTCCACTGCATCTCTGCCCGGGTCTGGCTGGCACCAAGGACCCATCCGATGGGACGCTGCAAACGAGGGTCATTGGCGAAGCGCGGATGCGCACCGGCGAACAACGCCTTCATCACGACGACATCGTTCAGGTCGCCGAACACCACTTGCAGGTCCTTGAGACGTTGCAAGAAGCGTCTTGCTCGCTTTGTCGGGAATAGCGGAGCGAAGAACTCCGCGGCGTAACGCAGTTTCTTGAGTTCCTTGCGCAGCTCATGCCGCTGGGCAGCGGTCAGGCTCGCCAGGTCGCTGGCGCGCTTGCGCACCTTTACCCAGCGTCTGGCGAGCGCGGCGCGTGCCAGCTTCCTGACGGAGGCCTGCAATCCGGCGGCTTGCCCGGCATCAGATGAATCGATCCAGGCCCGCGTTTCGACAAAGCGCACGAGGTCGATCAACATGGCCTGCGCGCGGCCATCGATCAGGATGGCGCGCAGTTGCTCGCGGACCCCTGCTGCCTCGCTGCACAGTGCATCTGCAAGGCATGGCAATCCGCTCTCGTCGGGATGGGCTTCGGCTTGCTTCAGGACGACATCGTTGGCTATCGCATCGAGATCGCGCAAGCGCGAGACCTCCCGCCCGAGCCAGCGGGCCTCGACGTTGAGCCGATCCATCTCGGCGCCGCCCACTATAGTGGTGAACACCGCAAACACGCTGCGCAGCCGCCGCAGGCCGACCCGCAGCTGATGTGGGCCTTCCGGGTCATCCAGCTTCTCGATCACACCTATGTTGGATGCAATCTGGTCGATACATTCGCGCAAGATGTCGCGCGCTGCCTGCTCGGCGGTCTGCTTGCGGTGGAGTGCAACGGAATGGGCGCTTCTGGGTGCGATCGTCATATCGATCCGCCCGTCCCGGGCGAGCATATATCCGCGCGCGCCCTTGGACAGTTTGGAGAAGGTAAGCCCGCCGTTGGGAAAGATCGCATGGGCGATGTCGAACAGGCCCTCCACTCGACCATCGAGCAATTCGATCTCAACCTCGCGCAGTTCCTCGCGCCGCTGCGCTGCCCGGATCTCGCCAACGTCCAGTGAGAGCATCGCCCGGGTGCCGTCCGCAAGGCATAGCTCGCCCCGCGTCCGTTTCATCACCGTCTCGCAAACGGGTGAGAGAGGCGTGCCGTTCACAAGCTCTGTGATGCGTTCGCGTAGCGACGGGTCCGCGACGGCATCGAGGTTTGCTATCCCGCCAGGCGCTGGTGCCTCAAACTCCTCGACTTGCGAAAGTCCGCCGTGAATTTGCCCTTTGGCCTTGACCGTTTGAATCCAGCGCCGGCCGTCGCGCCGCAAACGCAACGCAATGCCCGCCCCCCACAACGCATGGTCTGGGGTGTCCAGATAGGTGCTCTTGAGCATACTTGATGTAGGGTGGCCACTCATCAGCTTCGAAATCTGGTCGCGCTTCCAGAACTGCCTGGCCGTCGGCTCATCGATGGTGAATTTGAGTTCGATTTCATTCATGTGATGATACCCCGCCGAACCATGTGCGTTCAGGTGAATCCTATGACCAAAACACCCGGCGAGAAGGGGTATGCCACCAACCTGGCAATGCTATCTCATCCCGAAGAACCCCAGTACAAAGATGACGATCACTACTGCTCCGACAAGCCAGATCAGGTTGTTCACTTTCGGGTACTCCTTGTTTCCGACGCTCGTCGTGTCCTTCGAGCGGCGCGCTTGTGGCATTGGCCCTCGCCGGCGAAACCGGTTGCCCCATTGAATTGAACATGGACCCCTTGCCAAAAGGGGGCTGTGCAGAATTGCTCATGCCCGGGGGTTAGCCGAGCGAAACAGGTAATCAGCGGCATCTTGCGCGTGCTCAAGAAGGGCTGCCAGCGGCACAGTTGGGTGCCGGTGGTGATGATGTTGGTTACGACCCCACCGACGTCACGTAACGCCGGTCTCCACGGTCCCAAGCGACATGACCGCCCAGCGCCAAGTACTCCAAAGCTGGTGCAAACCGCATCGCCGCCCTCAAACGGGAAACGCCCCCAACCGCTTGGGCTGAGGGCGTTTTGTTTGGTTGCGGG
>CAZMSA010000247.1:0-3954 GCA_964568825.1 uncultured Rhizobiaceae bacterium
CGCCGGAGGTCGAGTGGAACGGCTTTTTTGCCGAGGGCTATGTGCTGGAGGAAGGATCGGACGCTGAACAGGTGCTGGGTCGCGCCCATGCCAGGGCCTATGGCAAGTCGCTGGAAAGCTTCGTCACACCGGGCTATCTCGATGGCCGCGTCTTCGTCCTCTACGAGGGCATCCCGTGCCTCGTCTACGGCCCCTATTCGGAAAACATCCACGGCTTCGACGAACGCGTGTCGCTGTCCTCGGTGAAGCGGGTGACGGGCTCGATTGCCCTGTTCATCGCCGAATGGTGCGGCGTGGAGAAGGTGGCGGGCTAGCGCATCCTCACACCGGCGCCATGGGCGAGCGCCGCTGGCGGCGGTGGAGTTGGTCGAGCCTATAGGTGACGATGGCAAAGACCAGCCAGCCGCCATGAAACAGCAGTCCGGCAAGCAGAACCAGTTCGCCCGGTATGGGGCCGATGGCGGCGCGCACGATAACATCGTGCAGGTCCGTCATGGGCACCGGATGGATGGCCAGTTTGCCGTAATAGGCAATCGCCTGAATGGCCAGGATCCACGAATAGTTGCTTCTGAGCCGGCGTCCGGCGGCCCGCAAATAGCTGATGTGATAGTGCGGCGTGCTCAGGTCCTCGGCCAGGAGCGCGTGCCAGTCCCTTCCCGGATCGGTCCTCTTGCCGCTCAGGAGCGGCGCATAAAGGTCGGTCTCGAGCAGCCGCGCGCGGGCGCGAAACAGGTTGTAGTAGCGATAGCGGCGGGCCTCGAAGAGCAGGAACACCGAGACCAGCAGCCCGACGAGCACCATCGGCAAGGGTGATGCCTGGACATTGGAGAAGGTGGCCGAAAGGGCTATCCCCGTGGTCACCACGGCCCAGTTCGTGGTGTTGTCGAGCCGCGTCCGCCAATGGGTGGAGCGGAAGACCTCGCCACGATAAAGATGCACCAGCGCACCCAGAACGGCCGGGTCGATATCCGGCTTCGAACTATCGCCGCGGGCATCGTCATCTCGCATGCCTCAAACCCCCTCCCAGCGGATTTGCCGTCAAGGAAACTAGCGTCGATCGGCGCGGCATTCCATAGCCAGCCCCACAGGCGTTTCGTCGCGGCCCGGCGCCTCATCCGGCCGCGCGCTGCCGCATTCAGCCCTTGAGTGCGGCGGCCAGGGCCAGAACCGCCTCGCCGATCGCTGCCTCGTCAAACCCGGCATAGCCCAGAAGCAAGCCCTGGCTGCGGGGTGTTTTCGCGTAATAGGCCGAGAGCGGTGGTGCGACAATGCCGGCCGCGGCTGCTCGGCGGCTGGCTTCGGCATCGTCCATGCGCCGTGCCAGCGCGGCATCGAGCCGGGCCACCAGGTGCATGCCGGCAGGCGCCGGGTCCACCCTCAAGAGATCGCTCAGATGACGTTCGGCCGCCTTGAGCAGAGCTTTTTGGCGGCGGGCATAGAGGCGGCGCGTGCGGCGAATGTGGCGGGCGAAATCGCCCGAGGCCATGAAACGGGCGAGCACCGGCTGGGCGGTCATTCCTGCCCGCGGCCCGGTTTCGGCAAGGGCGCGCACGATGGCTTCACGGAAAGGCTCGCGCACCACCATGAAACCCAGTCTCAGGCTTGTCGTCAGCACCTTGGAAAAGCTGCCGAGATAGATCACCGGGGCGTGGCGGTCGAGCCCCATGAGGGCGGGCAGTGGCTGGCCGTGATAGCGGTATTCGCTGTCGTAGTCATCCTCGATGACGAGGCGTGGCGGGCTCTGGTGCCGGGCCCATGCAATGAGGTCGAGACGGCGCGCCAGGGGCAGCGTCGCCCCCAGCGGATAATGCCGCGACGGCGTCACCAGGACCGCGCTGGCGGCGTGGCCCGTTTGCGCCAGCGCCGCCACATCAAGGCCCTGCTCGTCGACTGCAACCGGCAACGGCTGGCGACCGGCGCGCTCGAGCACGTGGGCGGCCAGCGGATAGCCGGGCTCTTCCACGGCGACTGCCGCCCCGGGTGCCATGAGCGCGTGGGCGATGAGGTCGAGCGCCTCGGCGACGCCGGAAGTGACGATCACTTCGGCCGGGCGGCAGTCGATGCCGCGCCAGGCGCCGAGGTGGCGGGCGATCTCGCGTCGCAGATCGGCAAACCCGGCCGCATCGCCCCCGCCAGCAGGCCCGGCGGCGGGTCGCGCCAGACTTTTTGGAACAGCCGCGCCCACACCGCGTGGGGAAACGCGGCGAGATCGGGCTGGGCCGTCTGGAAGGGCCGCGGCGGCCTCGCTATGGCCAGCCCGTCCTCATCGTCGGCCCAAGCGGTCGGGCGTGGCGATCCCACCTTGAGGACGGTGTCGGGCAGGTCGGCGGCCACAAAGACGCCCGAACCTCGACGCCCCTCGGCATAGCCTTCGGCCACCAGCTGGTCGATGGCCGCAACCACGGTCGAGCGCGACACCGAGAGGTCCTCAGCCAGGCCGCGGCTGGAGGCAAGGCGGGCGCCCGGCGACAGATGGCCGGCCAGGATGCGCGCCTTGAGGGCGGAGGCCAACGTCACATGCATGGGCCGGGTGCCACCACGCTCAAGTCCGAGGGCAAGGAGGCTTGTCTCAAAAGTGGACTGGTCTGTTTTGCCTGAACTGGACATTTTCCCCTATCCAGTTTGTCGATAATTTTGCCGCCTGACAAGCCACCCTGCACAGGAGATACCCGATGGCCCGACTGTCTACTGCTCCCAGCCCCCGCGTTCGCGTCAAGCGCCTGCACGAGCGCGGCCGCTATGATGCCGGAAGCGTCCATGCCGTCCTCGATGCCAGCCCGGTCGCGCATGTGGGTTATGTCTTCAACGGCCAGCCCTATGTGACGCCCACCCTGCAATGGCGCGAGGGCGACCGGGTGTTCTGGCATGGCTCGGCCGCCAGCCGCATGCTGGAGGCCGTCGAAGGCGCCGATTGCTGCCTGACGGTCACTCTCATCGACGGCTTCGTGCTGGCCCGCTCGGCCTTCCATCATTCGGTGAACTACCGCTCGGTAATGGTGCTGGGACGGGCGGAAAAGGTCACCGACCCCGACGCCAAGCGGGCGCATCTTGAAACCTTCGTCAACGGGCTGTTTCCCGGCCGCTGGGACATCTTGCGCCCGGCGACGGCCAAGGAGATGAAGGCGACCACGGTGCTCTCGATGCCTCTGAACGAAGCCTCTGTGAAGGTGCGCTCGGGGCCGCCGGGCGATGATGAAGCAGATTACGCCCTGCCGATCTGGGCGGGGGTGGTTCCGGTCGCCACGCGCGTGCTCGATCCCGTCGCCGATCCGCGCAATCTGGCCGGCCTCGATGCGCCCACCCATGCCAAGGGCCTGAAACTGGGCTGAAAAAAGCGAAACGCCCGGTGCGGGAGACACCGGGCGTTTCTGCAGCCAGAAACAATGGCGCGATTACTTCGCCATCATCAGCTTGCCGTCCTTGATCGAAACCATGCCGCTGTTCTTGGCCAGCTTCACCGAGCTCTTGCCAAGCGTCAGTTCGCAGGCCGCTTTCTTGCAGATGTCCTTCCTGGTCTGGTTGGCCTTGAAGGCGATATGCATGACCTTTGAGCCCTCGGTCAGTGTAACCTTGTGCGTCACCTTGTCCTTGTTGGTGACGGTGGCGGCATAAGCGCCGCTAGCGCCCATGCTTGCGGCAACCAGTATCGCGACGAGAACAGAGGTTCTCATTTCCATTTCTCCAGTAAATGCCCAATGTGTGGTGATGAGGGGATTCCACGCCGTGGCCACACCCTCGGCGGGGAAGGTCGTCTCCGGCAATGGTTGCCTGACGTCGAGGAATCTGCACCTGCGCCACATTTCCCGCTAGTTAAATCGCGGCAAACTATGCAGCCGAAATGTGGCAGGTCCGCCATAATTTCGACCGAAACGTTAGCGCCGGTTAACCGTTCGGACAGGCCACTAGCCCATCTTATTCACGAGAGCCGCGGTGAACGGCTGGCGGATGTAGCCT
>CAZMSA010000248.1:0-3911 GCA_964568825.1 uncultured Rhizobiaceae bacterium
GCCGGAGCCGGAAAGCCGTGCCGCCGACAGGCCGAGGAAGGAGGTATCGCCGGTGTGGTGCATCCTGACGATGCGGGCCCGCTTGCCGTTTTCCTCGATGCCGCCGACGATCGCCTTGAGGACCCGGCTCAAGGGATGGCCGGCCAGTGTCCTGAAGAGTTTTTCACCGAAGGCGGGCGATATCCCCACCACCACTTCATCGGGATCGTTGCCCACCCTGGCCGGGCCCATGTTGCGATAGGCGATGCGCTGGGCCTCGGCGGCCTCGTAGGTGGCCTCGGCCCTCAGCACCTCGTCGCGGTCGAGCACGTCGCGGATGGCGGCGATTTCCGCCCGCCTGGCGTCACTCATGCGATAGCCGCTGCCCGGCCCGCCATAGTCGTTGGGGTCGTTGACGGCGGAAATCACCCGGTCGCCGCGCACGATGGCCGAGGTCTGGAGATAATCGCCCGATACCCTGAGCTTGACCAGCGCCAAAAGGTTTTCCGCCTCGGCCTGAAAGCCGCGTGCCTTCAGCGCCTTGATGACATCGACGACGGTGATGCCGCGATCCTTGATCGCCGCGGAGATGCCGGCCACCTGGCGCGGCATGAAGCTTTGGGTCTCGCGCGAGCCCGACGCGGCGATCACCGAGGCCTTCATCGCTTCGTCGATGCTGCCGAGCCGCAGTTCCTCGAACACCGCCGCTAGCGCCTCTATGCCGCGTCGCCTGACCTCCAGCGCCCGTGTCTCCTCAACTGGTGTGAGGCCGCCGTCAGCCTCGAAATCGCGCTGCAACACCAGGTAATCCTCCATTTCCTCACCATTGAACAGCGAGGGGTTGAAGGAATTGTCGTATTTCAGTATCGAGCCGAAACCCGAACAGATGAGATCGGAGCCGCCGATCAGATAGGGCAGGATCTTGGCGCCGATGCGGATTTCCGATTCCGACGAACGGGCATCGTTGCCGCTGGCGCATTCCAGATCGAGCCACACCGCTATGAGGTTTTCCGCCATCAGCCCGCGCACCCCGCCCGGGATGCTGGCGGCCAGCGGTGCCCCGTCGATGCCGCCGTTCTGGGTGCCTTGCGCCCCCATGGCGCGCTGCATGCACAAACACCGCGCCTCGAGATAAAGCAGCGACTTGGCCTCATGGAAGCCCATCAGCAGTTCCGATGCCGCCCCCGACGTGCAGCGCATCTTGATGCCGCGCGAAGCATAGGCAGCGGTGAGCCAGGCTTTCGACCAGGGCGTGTCGTCGCCGTCGATGAAGGCCTTTTCGGTGCCGTAGACCGACACCGTCTCGGCATAGGAGGTAAAGCCCGCCATGCCGATCTGCAGTTCCTCGGCCTCCTCGCTCGAACACTGGAACAACGTGCCCGCCCGCCCCACCGTCGCCCCGACGCAGCACGCCAGGGCGTTCGACCAGGCATTGCGCGACACCCGCATGGTGGTCTCGATCTCGTCGAACCCGAAGGCGACCGCGGTGGCGGCATCGGCGGCAAGCTGCACCGGATCGTCCTTGGCGTTGGTGACGTGCCCCTGGTTGCCGGGGGTGCGCCTCGCCCGCATCTTGGAATAGGCAAAGGCGATTTCCATGGAATTGAGGTGCGCCACCACCTCCGCCAGCTTGGCCGGCGTCATGCCGTGGGCCAGCCGCGTCAGTTCAGTGCGGGGCACGTGCATGTCGACCAGCATGCGGGCGACCTCGATGGAGGGCATGGCCATGGCCTCTTCCACTACCTCGGGGTCGAGGTGATGGCGGGCGATGAATATGTCGATCATGTCGAAGTCGGCCTCGGGCACCCCGTCGAGTTCGGTGATGCGGCCGCCCGACATGGCGACGCCGGGCTTGGGGTCGCGGGCGCCGGCCATGACGGAAAAGCCGTTGGCGGGGTCCTCGGCGGCAAAGTTGTCGAGCCGCAAGGGCCGCTCGTCCCAGTCTGAAAAACGCTTCCAGCGGTTGGGTGCCGCCTGGCTGGTGTCGGACATGCGTTGATCCCCTGATTGACGCGGGGCCAAGCTTGTGGGCGGTTTCAGCAAACGTCAAGGGGCGCAAGGCGAACCTGTCGGCCTGTCAGCGCCAGAGCGCCCAGTCGATCGCCGTGAGCCACGTCTTGGCGACGTCGACGGACCTCCTCACGCCCTGATCGTCATAAGAGAGCAGCCAGACCTCCCTTGTCGGCAGCACCGTGTTGGTGCTTGCGCGACGCAGTCGACAATCGGTGTCCGCGACAATCCGCGGCAGGATGGTGCGCCCCAGGCCCGCAGCAACCGCCTCGTGGGCGGTTTCCGCATCGGCGACGCGCAAGCAGGGAAAATCGGATCCCGTCCCGGCGCCGGCCGCCGCAAGCCACTGTGCCTGCGGCAAATGGGCATGCGTATCGTCATATCCGATCCAGTCAAGGCTGCCGCAGTTCTCCTCAGGTATTGCGGCCGGACAGTAGGCGGCGAACACCAGTTCCCCGATCTTGCGCGCCTTGGTGTGCGAGCCGCCGGCCTGCGGTCTGGCCAGCCGCAACGCCAGGTCCGCCTCTCTCTTGCCGAGGCTCAGGTTGCGAGCATCCGCCACCAGTTCGACGGTCAGGGCCGGATGAGCCGCGCGCAGGGCTGCCAGCCGGGGAACGAGGACCCGATTGATGATCATCGCGACCGAGGTGATCCGCACCGTGCCGAAAAGCCGGGCGTTGAAGCTGCCTGCCATCTCGCTGAGCGATATGTTCTCGTTCTCCACGCGTTCGGCGCGCGCGATGGCGGCAAGACCGGCCTCCGTGGCCTCGTATCGGCCTGCCCTGCCGCGCACGAACAGAACAACCTTGAGGCTGCGCTGCAGCGCCCTCAGCCGCCGTGCAACCGTCGTTTCGTTGACCCCGAGAACGCGCGCCGCCGCCGCCAGCGTGCCGGTACGTTGAAGCGCCAGAAGGAATTTCAGGTCGTTCCAGTCATGATCCTGCATTTTTGCAGATTGATACGGCAATCAGGCGAATTCAATACGCCAATTTGCCGGTCTAGGGTTCTGCAAATGATCCAATCGGAGGTGCCGATCATGAAGTACATCATTCTTTTCGAAGACAACCCCGACGCGGAACCGGGGATTCGCAAGATGCACATGCCTGCGCATCTGGCGTTTCTCGAAGCCAACGCGCAATCGGTGTTGGCCGCCGGACCGTTGAGCGAAACATCGGGTGCCGCCGCCGGCGGGCTGTGGCTGGTGGAGGCGGACAATGCCTGCGAGGTCGAGCGGCTCATCCACCATGACCCGTTCTGGCCGACGGGCTTGCGCAAGGCCTTCACGATCCTCAAGTGGACCCAGGTCTATGCCGAGGGCACGAGGCTTATCGATCCGCAATGACCGTTTGCCTTGCCTCGCGCCGATCCGGGTGCTGACAAGAACGCTCCTATTCGGCGGCCTCGCGGGCCAGGAAGCCGCCCGACTGGCGCTGCCACAATTCGGCGTAAAGGCCGCCGCGCCGCACCAGTTCATCGTGGCTGCCTTGCTCGATGATCTCGCCTTCGTCCATGACCACCAGCCGGTCCATGGCGGCAATGGTCGACAGGCGGTGGGCGATGGCGATGACGGTCTTGCCCTGCATCAGGGTATAAAGGCTTTCCTGGATCGCCGCCTCGACCTCTGAGTCGAGCGCGCTGGTGGCCTCATCGAGGATCAGGATGGGGGCGTTCTTGAGCAGTACGCGGGCGATGGCGATGCGCTGGCGCTGGCCGCCGGAAAGCTTGACCCCGCGCTCGCCCACATGCGCCTCGTAACCCTTTCGGCCACGCACGTCCTCAAGCTGGGTGATGAAATCGTGGGCGTGCGCCTGGCGCGCCGCGGCGATCACCTCGTCCATCGTGGCCTCGGGTCGTCCGTAGCGCACGTTGTCGAGGATCGAGCGGTTGAGCAGCGAGGTATCCTGGGTCACCATGCCGATATT
>CAZMSA010000249.1:0-3844 GCA_964568825.1 uncultured Rhizobiaceae bacterium
CAATAGCGAGCGACCAGTAGAGCGAGCCTGTGATGGGGAAAGACGCACTGCAGTAATGCGATTATACCTCGAGCCCGGTTGCGCGCGTCTGAGACCGGTTAGCGCCGTAGCGCTCGCCTGGCGTGTCAACCGGCCGCTCTGATGCCAGTTTGAAAAAGGGCCGCCGACAAGTGCTCGGGCCAATGTCCGCTTAACATCGATTTTCGTCAGCTGTTGAGAGCAAAGCGGCCCTTGTGAGACGCACCAAAATCAGCTGCTTTTGACCCATCATAGAAGTTTTGGATGGGGCGCTGAACGCAGGTCTGTCTGGCCTGCAAGGGGCCTTTGCGAGCCATTCCATTGCCTATTCCGGTAGGCCGAGCTTTTTCAGGTTCCCAATCATTTGGTTCATGAATTGCGGAGTGAAAACCATGGCTTCTCGCATCTTCCTTTCTGTGAGATCCGGGAAAGCATCAATCAGCTTCTGATAGGCAGTGCGGGCCCGCTTCATATCGCCAGAGCCGCTCAATGCGGATGCATAATTGCGGTAGATCCAGGTTGCATTGGGACGTTCCTGGAGTGCCCTTTCGTAATAGTCGACCGCCTCTTCGTACTGTCCGGCGCCCTCGAGTGCCGAGGCCATTCCAACATAGGTGTTGAAGGTGAGCGGATCAAATGGGCTCAGCCGCCTGGATTTTCCGAAATGCTCAAGTGCTTCATCGCAATTGTCGCTGTAGACCGCAAGCCAACCGAGGCGGCTCCATGCCCAAGCAGAATTTGGATCAATGGAGACAGCCCTCTCCAACAGTATTTTTGCAGTGCCGTAGTTGCGCACGATGGTGTGTGCGGTGCCCAGAACCGTCAGAACGAGCGGGTCATCACCGCTTAAGCCGGCGGCCCTTTCGGCCATCTGCAGAGCCTTCGCTTTGGTGCCTTCGACATCGTCCGTCCAATTGTAGACTGAACGCTGCGCATGGCACCAAGCAGCGAGCCCAAGGGCTAGCGTATAGTTTGGATCAATCTGCAGGGCACGCTCAAGGTATTCCAAGGCTAACTCGGTTTCGGTGCGCTCCAGGTGCCAGCAATACGGCAGGGCCTGCATCGTAAAGTCATAAGCGCCAAATTCTTGGGGGCGCTTGCGTCCTGTCCGTTCTATCTCCGCAAGCTGGATCGAAGGCTGGATGGCACCGGCCACCTGTTCAGTAATGTTATCCTGCAGTTCGAAAATATCATCCAGCGAACCATCGAAACGCTGTGCCCAGATGTGGGACCCATTTTGGGTTTCAATGAGCTGCGCGGTGATGCGGATCCGGTTGCCTGCGCGCTGGACGCTTCCCTCCAGCGCATATGCCACACCAAGTTCGCGGCCGACATCGCGCAGGTCGAACTGCTTGCCTTTGTAGGTAAACGCCGTATTGCGGGCTATGACGAAAAAGGAACGCACCTTGGCAAGGGCGGCGGTAATTGCCTCAACCATTCCGTCGGCGAAATACTGTTGCTCAGGATCCTGATTGAGGTTGTCGAAGGGCAGGATGACGATGGACGGCTTGTCCGGCAGGGCCAGGGCAGGGTGGATTTCTTGCGGGGCTGCCTTCACGGGCCAATGGAATACCCGTATGGGACGCTCGATGTTCTTCACCTGATGCTCGCCGCCATCGGAAAATTCAACCGCCACCCGGTTTCCAAGCCCCTCGTGCACCATGCCGGAAATGGCGATACCCCCCGGCTCGGCCAGCGCCTCCAGCCGAGCCGCCACGTTGACCCCGTCGCCATAGATGTCATCGCCGTCGATGATGATGTCGCCGAGGTTGATGCCGATGCGCAACCTGATCGGGCCGTTCCCGGCCGCCAGTGCCGTCTGGATCGCCACCGCGCATTCGACCGCATCGACGACAGAAGGGAACTCCGCCAGCACCCCATCACCCATCAGCTTGACGATGCGCCCACCACGCCGGGCGATCTCGGGATCGAACAGCTCACGCCGGTGCGCCTTGAGCGCGGCAAGCGTCCCCGCCTCATCCTCGGCCATGAGCTTGGAATAGCCCACCACGTCGGCGGCCAATATTGCAGCGAGTCGGCGTGCCACCCCGTTTCTCCTTCGGGGGCAGACTAGTGTCCAATGACCAGCAATGCCATGTTTTTGCTCACTGCCTTGAATGACTGAGTTTGGCCCATCGCCGACATCCTGCGTCCCCTATGACGATGACCGCTTTCAGGGGAATTGCAGCCATCGGAGCCCGATGGTGGTCCTTGCAAGCGATCAGATGCCCAAAGGGACGCACGAGCGCCCCGGAAGCCGCCAGCGAGTGGGACCTGCCACACACGGTCGAACCTGATTTCTGTTGCCGGCAAGAGCGAGCAGTCAGACCGGCATTATAGACTGAGCCCCCGCGTCATGACCTGTCGCGTATCGACAGGCCATGCGGCCGGCAATATGCCTGCCGACCTGGTGGGCACCGAACGGGTTCGCCGCCATCCCCACCACCGCAATTGATCCACCTCCCAGTGCGGCGTCTCCTGCGGTCCCCGCGCTTGTCGGGTCCGGGTCCCCATCATCCGAAGTGTCTTGAGCCAGTCACGCCGCCGCGCTCGCCTGGTCCAGCGAAGCTCCTGCGATGAGTATCCTGAATTCTTCCAGGATCTCGGGATGATGCTGGTTGAGGTAGCGCGCAATTGCGGCGTTGCTGATGAGTTTCGCGAGGTAGGTTGTCGCAATGACGAGATGGAGAACGTCGTCGCCATAGGATGCTTCGATCGCCTTGAAGTCTCGCTGGATCGTCTCCATCTCGCGCTCCATGCGCGCCATCTGATCCGGCGTGAGACCTCCTACCTTCTTGGGCTTGTCCGGCTTGACCAGATCCTGCTGACGACTGCCAGCCAGGAGAGCCTTGGCATAGCTGCCGGTGAAATTCGCCGACACGGACATCAGCTCGGCAGCCTCGATCTGGCGCATCGGCTTCATCTTTCTCAGCGTCTCGAAGGTTGACGGGTTGACCGTCTTGTCCTTCAGCATCTCGACGACTTCGGGGCAGATCCCATCAAGGAGTCTCTGCCGGAGCCTGATGTGCTGGCAGTTGACGTTGAGCGCTCTGGCGAGCCGCTCCGCGGAGACGCCGCGCTCCAGTGCCTGAACGATCATGAAGTGCTCATAGATTGTCGACAGGCGGTTGATGCGCTTGTTGTAGGTGAAGGCTTCATCGTCATCGGCCACCAGGCAGCAGACCTCGGCCACGTCGAGATCACTGAGAGCTGCAAGGCGCATGTGGCCATCAAGCAGCATGAAGTGCCCGCCCTTGCCTTTGGGCCGCGCCACAATGAGAGGCTCGATGACACCCACCTCGGCGATCGATGCCGTTATCCGCTGATACTTGACCGACTTCTTCACCACCGGCGAGACGACCTTGAGCGGGAGAATGCGCGAAAGCGGAATCGTCATGACGCTGCGCTCAAACGCAATCTTGACCGACTTTGGCATTTCAGCCTCCTGCCATCTCCAGCCGCTCCGCCAACGGCCTCGGCAGCGTCGTCAATGCCTCGGCGCGAAGCAGATTGGTGAAGTTCTCGTCGTCAAGCAGCCGTTTCAGCGCGTTCACGATGAAGATCAGGCGGCTCTGGGCGAGCTCTGCCTTCTTCACCATGAGCTGCTGTCGCTCGGTTTCCTTGCGATAGGCCCGGATCAGCGCTTCCGCCGTCACTTTCTTTGGAACCCGATCGCGTCCGCCATGACGCTGTACAGCCTTGCCGCGTTGGTTGCGCTCTTCAATGATGCGACGAATGGCCAGCACCTGATTACCGGGCAGCGCTTTCTTCTCATAGGCATCGGAAAGGGCCTTCTGGACATCGGCTTCCTTGGCGTGACAGATCT
>CAZMSA010000250.1:0-3790 GCA_964568825.1 uncultured Rhizobiaceae bacterium
CCTCGATTTCGAAGCATTCCGGCCCCTTGATATCCTCCAGGTTGATGCCGCCGAATGTGGGCTCAAGGGCGGCCACCACATTACAGAACAGCTCCGGGTCGGTGGCATCAACCTCGATATCGAAAACATCGACACCGGCGAATTTCTTGAACAGCACCGCCTTTCCCTCCATCACCGGCTTGGAGGCTTTCGGGCCGATGTCGCCGAGGCCGAGAACGGCGGTGCCGTTGGTGATGACGGCAACGAGGTTGGCGCGCGCCGTCAAGGTGTCGATTTCCTCGGGGTCGTCGGCAATGGTGAGACAGGCGGCGGCGACGCCGGGCGAATAGGCAAGCGCCAGGTCGCGCTGGTTGGACAGCGGCTTGGTCGCCTTGATCTCCAGCTTTCCCGCCGGTGCGGCGCGGTGATAGCGCAGGGCGCTTTCCTTGAGGTCGTCGGTCACGATGCGCGGCATTTATCCCCCCTTGCCCGGTCATCGCCGGGCTTTGTCCACCTATAGCCGAGTATGGCACGGATGGCGAAATCTCATCCTTCAATACCATTGCCCAAATCAGGCTTTAATCGCAGTATGTGACATCACGCGCAGAAAAGGGAGAGCAGCGTCATGGCCAGACTACGTCGTCTCGTGGTGTCACTGTCGTTGGCGGGAGCGCTTGGCGCGCAGCTATCGGTGCCGGCCAGGGCAGATGAACCGGCGGTGGTGAAAACGCTGCTCGATGCCTACGCGCTCAATCTCAATGTGCGGCCGACCTACAAGTCGATCGACACCGGCAGCGACGGCACCATCACCGTCAATGGCTTTTCCTTTACCTACCCCGAGGGCATGAATTTCCAGTACGATGTTGAAAAGATCGTCCTCAAGGGCGTCACCGAGATGCCGGGCAAGGGCTTCGAGGTGGCCGATGCCAACTACGACGGCATGACCTTCAAGCTCGCCGGGCAGATGGTGGCGGCCATCCCCGCCATCACCATGAGCGGGCTCAGCGTGCGGGCGGTGCCGGAAAATCCCACCACTTTCCAGAAGACCTTCGCCTCCTCCTCGCTGGCGCGCGAGACGACCATTCCCGAGGTCGTCGTCCTGATCGGCGACAAGAGCCTGTCGATCAAGAACATCCACATGACGTTCGAGGGCGATCCCTGGGCCTATAACGGCACCCAGCACATGACGCTCGGGGAACTGGTGGTGCCTGACAACATCCTCGCCATGGCCGGCGATCAGATGCCGCTCAAGCAACTGGGTTATACCTCGCTGACTTTCAGCTCCGATAGCACGCTCAAGTTCGACTTCACGCCGCAATCGCTGTCGTTCAACATGAACGTGCGCCTGACCGGCAAGGACATGGGCACCATCCATATCGCCGGCAACATCGGCGATATCCCCATGGCACTCATCGAGGCGGCGCAAAAGGGCAAGGACAACGAAGACCCGGCCAAGCTGCTCGCCCTCGCCAACGGCATCACCGTCTCGGGGCTGTCGATAGGCTTTTCCGATGCCTCGTTGACTAACCGGCTGCTGGACTTCTTTGCCGCCGCCCAGAAGATGGACCGCGCCCAGATCATCGCCACGGCGGCGGCGACGGTGCAGCTGAGCCTCACCGCGCTCAAGAACCAGGAGTTCACCAACAAGGTGATCGCGGCGGTGAACTCGTTCCTTTCAGCCCCCGGCACGATCAGCGTCGACGCGGCGCCGGCGCCCATCAAGGTGGAGCAGGTCATGCAGGCCAGCCAGGATCCGACGGCGCTGATGAGCCTCCTGCAGGTGGACGTGACGGCGCACCAGTGAGCAGCGGCCGGTAGACTAGTCCTTCGGCAGGTTCAGCCTGATGTGCAGGTCGCGAAGCTGCCTTGGGCCGACTTCGGAAGGGGCCCCCATCAGCAAATCGGCGGCCTGCTGGTTCATGGGGAACAGGGTAATCTCGCGCAAATTGCGGGTGCCGCACAACAGCATGACGATGCGGTCGACGCCGGCGGCCATGCCGCCATGCGGCGGGGCACCATACTGGAAGGCGCGGTAAAGGCCGCCAAAACGCTCCTCCACCGTTGAGCGGCCGGAACCGGCGATCTCGAAGGCCTTGACCATGGTGTCGGGCTTGTGGTTGCGGATGCCGCCCGAGGCGATCTCGAAACCGTTGCACACAAGGTCGTACTGGAACGCCTTGATGGTCAGCGGGTCTTCATTTTCCAAAGCCTCAAGGCCGCCTTGCGGCATGGAAAAGGGGTTGTGGGAAAAATCGACCTTCTTTTCGTCCTCGTTCCATTCATAGAACGGGAAGTCGACGATCCACGCCAGTTCGAAGCGCTCGCGGTCGATGAGGTTCAGTTCCTCGCCGAGCCGCACGCGGGCGGCACCGGCAAAGGGGGCAAACTTTTCCGGCCGGCCGGCGGCAAAGAATACCGCATCGCCCTCCCCCAGACCCAACTGGACGCGGATGGCTTCGGTGCGCTCGGGGCCGATGTTCCTGGCGATGGGGCCGGCGCCTTCGAGGCTGTCGCCTTCCTTGCGCCAGAAGATGTAAGCCAGACCCGGCTGGCCTTCGCCCTGCGCCCAGGAATTCATGCGGTCGCAAAAGGCTCTGGAGCCGCCCGACTTCGCCGGGATGGCCCACACCTCGACCTTGGGGTCGGCGGCGATCATGCCGGCAAACACCCGGAAACCCGAACCGGCGAATTGTTCCGTCACGTTCTGCATGACGACGGGGTTGCGCAGGTCGGGCTTGTCGGTGCCGTACATCTTCACGGCATCGGCGTAAGCGATGCGGCGGAATTTCTCGGTCACCGGCTTGCCCTCGGCAAAGCGGGCAAAGACGTTGCGCAATACCGGCTCCATGGCGCCCAGCACGTCGTCCTGGGTGACAAAGCTCATCTCGATGTCGAGCTGGTAGAACTCACCGGGCAGGCGGTCG
This sequence comes from uncultured Rhizobiaceae bacterium, assembly GCA_964568825.1. Classification (GTDB taxonomy): domain Bacteria; phylum Pseudomonadota; class Alphaproteobacteria; order Rhizobiales; family Aestuariivirgaceae; genus CAVVDT01. Next base: position 2,904 of record CAZMSA010000250.1, read on the forward strand.
GCGCGCGGGTCCTCGTCGCGGAAGCACGGGGCGATCTGGAAATAGCGATCGAAGCCCGACATCATGATGAGCTGCTTGTACTGCTGGGGAGCCTGCGGCAGGGCGTAGAACTTGCCCGGGTGGATGCGCGACGGCACCAGGAAGTCGCGGGCACCTTCGGGGCTCGAGGCGGTGAGGATGGGGGTGGCAAACTCGAAAAAACCCGCCTTCACCATCTCCTCGCGCATGCATGAGACGATCTGGTTGCGCTTCATGATGTTGGCATGCAGCGTCTCGCGCCGGAGATCGAGGAAGCGGTATTTCAGGCGCAGGTCTTCAGGGTAATCGGGCTCGCCGAACACCGGCAACGGCAGCTCGGCGGCCTCGGAGAGGACTTCGATGGATTGGGCGAAAATCTCGATCTCGCCGGTCGGCAGGTTGGGGTTGAGGGTGTCGGCGGGGCGGTCGCGAACCTCGCCGTCGACGCGGATCACCCATTCGGCTCGCACCTTTTCGGCCGCCGCGAAGGCGGGACTATCGGGATCGGCAACGATCTGGGTGATGCCGTAATGGTCGCGCAAGTCGATGAACAGCAGCCCGCCATGATCGCGCACCCGATGCACCCAGCCCGACAGGCGGGCGCTGGTGCCGACGGCTGAACGGCTCAGGGCCCCGCAGGTGTGGGTTCGGTAGGCGTGCATGCAACGTCCTCGCAAGAAATCAGGAAAGTCCGTCGACCGGCGCGCTTTGAGGCCGGCGATGAAGTCGGGCCGGAAAGGCGCATGGAAGGGCCCGATTGTCAAGATTGGCCAGGTGGGCGTGCGGACGCGTTGGCGCGCTCCGCGGGCCTTTTGAGGCCCCGAAGGTTCCCGGGGGGTGAGGAAAGCACCGGCTGGGCGCTTGACTGG
>CAZMSA010000251.1:0-3729 GCA_964568825.1 uncultured Rhizobiaceae bacterium
GCATCGCAACAAGGGCACCAAGCGCTGCTGAACGTTCAAAGAAGGCCCTGCGTGAGATTGTCATGTTTTTCACCTTGCTGATGACATCCGATTGCCTCCCGCGCACATGCGTGCTCTGCGAAGCCTTCCGCCCGCAAGTGTCGCAATGTGATGAGGTCGGTCGGTAATTCAGCACATTGTTGCGCTAGAGGGCTTGATTTGAATCAACAGACCCCCCTGATCTGTCGGCGCACCAGCTACAATCACGCTGGTACGAACCAGCCCTTGTCAGGCATTGAGCGTGGCGAGCGGGATGTACGTCATCGCCATGCCGGGCTCGATCGCGGCCCCGCCCGGTTCGACGATGCCAAGGCCTGAAGCTTGTGCCAGCGGCAGGAGAGCCGCCGAACTGCCGTGCCCGAGGAGATCGAGCAGGGGCTGGCCTGCGCTATCGACGCCGCGTTGTGCCACCGGCAGGTATTCCCGCCGCCAGGGATGGCGCCTGCGGGTGAACCCCGCAACGGCGCTAAACGCCGCCATCCGCGGAGACGACAAGCCGGCGCAGCGCTCGATGATCGGGCGGGCGATCAACAGATAGGTGACAAAGGCGGCAACCGGATTGCCCGGCAGGCCCACATAAATTGTCGCGCCGAGTTTGCCGACCGTCACCGGCTTTCCCGGTTTCATCGCGACCTTGACGATGCTCAAAGCGCCGCCGGCCTCACCGACCAGACGCGGCATGTGATCGGCATCGCCCACCGAGACACCGCCAGTCGAGATAACGACATCACACGAAGCGGCAGCAGCGCTCAATTGGGCGGCGAGGCGGGCCGGGTCGTCCACCACATTGCCCATGTCCTGCAAGTCGATGAACGGTGCCGAGAGAAGGCAACGCAGCAAGTAGCGGTTGGAATTGTAGATCTGTCCGTCTTGCAGCACCTCGCCGGGCTCCCTCAACTCGCTGCCGGTTGAGAAGAAGGCAACCCGCACCTTGCGGCGCACCTGCAGGAACGCATGGCCCGTTGCGGCGGCCAGTGCGATCGGGCGGGCGCCGAGGAGGTCGCCGTCCTTGAGGATTTTCTGGCCCGCGGCAACATCCTCGCCGCACCGGCGAATATTCTCGCCGCGGCGGGGTTTCGTCTTGACGATCACCGCCTCGCCGTCGAGCACCACACGCTCCTGCATCACTACGGCATCAAAGCTGCAAGGTACCGGGGCGCCAGTCAGAATGCGCAACGCGCAAGCGGTCTCGGCGGTGACCTCTGTCGCACTGTCGCCAGCCGCCAATTTGCCGCCGACGGGCAGTCTCCATGGACCGTCGCCGGCCAGATCGGCGAGACGGATCGCGTAACCGTCCATGGCGGAATTATCGAAAAGCGGCTGCGGACAAGGCGCCGTCAGGTCTTGAGCAAGCACACGACCGAGGCATTGCTCAAGCGCCAGCGCTTCGGTTTCTTCCACCGGCTCGGCCAACGCCAGTCCGCGCCTCATCGCCAGATCGACCGGTACCAGTTCAGCAGATCTGCCCAAAGCCCCACCATCTGTGCAGTCAGCGAAGATGGCAGGCGTGGGTAGCGGCTGAGCGCCGCTGGCGAATTGTGCCGACACTTTCGCCCGCCTCTTCATTTGATGGCTCGGGGTTTCTGCGACATCTGTCGACCTTCATTTCGTGGAGAAAGAATGCCGCACATGCGACGTACCATCTCAAATCACGTGGAATGAACCCACGAAATCAGTCAACCACACCGCAGTCGCTGAACATTTGATTTCGATCAACGAGGCATCCTGACAGCCGCATGGGCCGGTGAAGCACAGCCATTTCGCAGGCCGCTCAGACTACGGTTGATGAATAAATGCAACTGGCCGCTCTCACGGTTTACTGGACCGGGCGCAGGTTGCAAGCGTGCTGGAGACGCACAATTCGTCCAGCAGCAATTCAGCCTTTACCGGAATCTTGTCGCGATAGTGCCCGATCTTGAACTTTACGCGGTTCCCGGGAAGGTGTGGATCGATGTCGCCCTCGGCCCTGACGATGAAGCGGCCATTGGCGTAAACATCGATACGCGCGCCCTCGGGACCGCCGGCGCGGATGTGATAGGCCATGTCCACCCAGTCTCGCTTGGGATCAGGCAGGGTCGAAAGGTCTTCCATGTCCCTGGCCCTCAGCACCAGGTGCGCCGGCTTGCAACGCAGGTTGGCACCGACGCCTGAAGACGAGCGGCATTCGAGCGGCAGCGCATCGCCGAGCTGGCTTTGTCCGGGTGGGACAAGCTTTTGGCGCAACCGCATCAGGTCGGGGTCGCCGCCGGCCTTGGCGATCATGCAGCGGCAACCACCATCGTCCACAGTCACATGCAGCACGCCGTTATCGAAACGCTGGGCAAGAAACGGGCTGCCGTCGGCGCTTGGGGCAAGGTGTTGGTACTTCCATTGCCCAATGACCCAGCGCGCCGAGCCGCACTCGGGAATCCGGTCGCCGTCATATCCCTTCAGTCTGAAAGTGATAAAATACCAGGTATCGTTCTCGACTGGCGGATAAAGCGCAGGTGATACAAACCGCAGCTCATTGCGCTGCGCGATGGGCTCGCCATTTCTGAGCTCTGCCGGCACGCATGCCTGTTCCGGCAGCGTCTCGCTCACGCCAGGCAACTCGGTGAGGAGCTTCGGTCCGAGGGTATCCCATTCGCTGATGACGCTCTGCTCGCCGGCGTTGGTGCAGGTCTCCATATTTCCGCGTTTGCCGTCGATGCGCAGCGCCATATAGGTCCGCCCGCTGCCGGGCTCGACGCCATAGCCAATCAATGCTGGATCCGCCTGGCAGAAATCCCACACTTTTTCGTCCGCCGTGGAATTATTGAAATGATCCACCAACTCGGCGGCGTTGGTCCCAAGACAGCCAAAGAGCATAAAGACGGAGAGTAGCCATGCCAGTCTCATCGAGAACCTTTGGAGCCGTTCAGCGTCAACAGGACAAATTCTAGGTTGGGGATTCATAATGTTCCAGTTGGGCTATTGCGGGCCAAGGTGAGATCAGTGGCTTGCCTTCGCGAGGATCATGTAGCAGGCACCATATGTTCATATTGCATGCGGTATATTTTATTCGTGAGAGCGCGATTGACGCTAAGAAGGACGATAACATCGATGTCTGCCTATGGCCCAAAGCTGTCGTCCTGAGACTCCTCAGATGATGGCCGCTATCGGAGGTAATGCAGACATCGGACTGCGACGCCCGCATTCTCTCTATTTCCGCCAGCCGCGAGTAGCCATATTGCCAAACGGATCAGCCTGCTGCTGTGGGCCGGCGCATATCCTGAAGCTTGATCAACATGGCGAGCATGCGCTCGAGCTTGCGGTCGAGATGCACTTCGTAACGGCCGAGCTTCTCCAGCCTGCTAGGGTCCAGCGCCTCGCCCAGGGCCTGCAAGCGGATCAACGGCCGATGGGCCAGTTCCTTGCGCCACTTGTCGAGCCACGGCATGACCTGATCTGTGATGAAGCGCCTGAGCCCCTCGGCATCGGTGGTGACTGGATCCTCGCCCTCATCGAGGTCGTCGGGTTCGCGCGCGATCAGGTCCGCCCACCATCCTCGCGTATCATCGCGAAGTTCGGCCAGGGCCGCCTCATAGGCATCGTTGTGTGACGTGCCGAGAATCCCCATGGCTTTGATGGTCATGGCCTCGTCCGCATCGAGATCAGCCAGATCGTCCGCATCGTCAGATGCCGACGTACGAACGGCATCGCCAGCCTCTT
>CAZMSA010000252.1:0-3705 GCA_964568825.1 uncultured Rhizobiaceae bacterium
TTGGTGCCGGCTGAGGGACTCGAACCCCCGACCCCCTGATTACAAATCAGGTGCTCTACCAACTGAGCTAAGCCGGCCCGATAGACGCCATCAGGGCTGATTAGTCGTTTTTTTGCCGGCGCTCAACGGGTGTATGGGCGAACCTGGTGATTATGCCTCCGCGATCAATCGGCGCAAATAGGTGCCGTAGTCGGATTTGCGATAGCGCTCGGCGATGAGCTGTTCCAGGGCCGCGCGATCGATCCAGCCGCTCGAAAAGGCGATTTCCTCCGGGCAGGCGATCTTCAGGCCCTGGCGGGTCTCGATGGTGCGCACGAAGTTGCCGGCGTCCATCAAGCTGTCATGGGTCCCGGTGTCGAACCAGGCATAGCCGCGTCCCAGCCGCACCGCGTTGAGCGCGCCGCGCGCCAGATAGGCGGCGTTGACATCGGTGATCTCCATCTCGCCGCGCGCCGACGGGGTGATGGCGCGGGCGATCTCCACCGCCTCGTTGTCGTAGAAATAAAGCCCGGTGACGACCCACCGCGATCTCGGCTTGGCGGGTTTTTCCTCGATGCTGACGGCGCGGCCGGCGGTGTCGAACGAGATCACGCCGTAGCGCTCGGGATCTTCCACCTGGCAGGCGAAGATGGTGGCGCCGGAAACATTGCGGGCGGCATCGCCGACCAATCGCGACAGGCCATGGCCAAAGAACAGGTTGTCGCCAAGCACCAGCGCGCAAGCCTCCTTGCCGATGAAGTCGACGGCAATGAGCAAAGCCTGGGCGATCCCTTCGGGGCGGGCCTGGGCGGCATAGGAAAGATTCAGGCCCCACTGGCTGCCGTCGCCAAGAAGCTGGTGGAACTGGGCGGTATCGTGTGGCGTGGTGATGATCAAGATGTCGCGGATGCCGGCCAGCATCAAGGTGGTGAGCGGATAATAGACGAGCGGCTTGTCGTAGACCGGCAAGAGCTGCTTGGAGGTGGCAAGCGTCAGCGGATGCAGCCGGGTGCCGGTGCCGCCGGCGAGGAGAATGCCTTTCATGGCCATGCCTGCCAGATCCTCATGCAGTGAAGTGCCCATCAAGCCCGATCGCGGGCAGCGAAGCAACGGGAAAGGCCATCCCGCCAGTCCGCAAGGGTGACGCCGAATGCTGCTGTGGTGGCGGAGGTATCGAGCAATGAATAACGCGGACGCCTCGCCGCCGCGGGCCAGTTTTGGCTGGTGGTTGCGTGCAGACGCGGCCGCTTGTGACCACGGGCTGCCCATTCCTCGAAGATCGCCTCGGCGAAACCGTACCAGGTCGTCGCGCCGCTGTTGGCGAGGTGGAAGGTGCCGCAATGGGCACGATCAGAACCAGCGAGCGCCGTCATTGCCATCCTCAGCAGGCCGCCTGCCAGATCGGCGGCGTAAGTGGGGGCGGCGGTCTGGTCGGCGACCACGGTGACGTCGTCGCGCTCGCCCGCCAGTCGCAGCATGGTGGTGAGGAAGTTTGTCCCCGCCGCGTCGTAGATCCACGATGTCCGAACAATGAGGTGGCGATCGAGGTGGGTACGGATCAACGCCTCGCCCGCCGCCTTGGAGCGCCCATAGGCGTTGATGGGGCAAACCGGGTGATCGGGCGGGTAGGGGCGCGATGCCAAGCCGTCGAAGACATAGTCGCTGGAGACATGCACCATGTGAGCGCCGGCATCGGCGCACCAGCGGGCGATCTCGGCGGGGCTTTCAGCATTGACCGCGTGGGCGCGGGCCTGGGCGCTCTCGGCCTCATCGACGGTAGTCCATCCGGCGGCGTTGATAACGACGCGCGGGCGAACGGCAACAAGGGCGGGCCGCAGGGTTTCGGGCCGTTCGAGATCGATGCGGGGTCGCGCCAGCACCACAGGATCGAGGCCCTGTGCCCGGGCTTCTGCGAAGAGGGCACGGGCAATCTGGCCGCTGCCGCCGATGATCGCGATGGGCCTTGCGGTCGCGCTCACGGCGCCGTTCCGCCGAGGCCCAGGCGGCGGCCGTCATAGACGCGTTCCTGCAACGGTTCCCACCAGGCCCGGTTGGCGAGATACCATTCAACCGTGGTCTTCAGGCCAGAGGCGAAATCGTGGCTCGGCGCCCAGCCCAGCTCGGTCTCGATCAGCGTGGGATCGATGGCATAGCGCAGATTATGCCCGGGCCGGTCGGTCACGAAGCCGATGAGATCGGCGTAGGGACGACCCCCGGGGCGAGGCTTCAGGTCGTCCATCACGGCGCATATCCGCCGCACCATCTCGATGTTGCGGTCCTCGGCCCGCCCGCCGATCAGATACGTGGCGCCCTTCCTCCCACCCTCCAGCACCATCATGAGGGCGCGGGCATGGTCTTCGACATAGAGCCAGCCGCGCACGTTCTCGCCCTTGCCGTAAACGGGCAGGGGCCGTTCGGCGAGCGCGGAGATGATGGTGAGGGGAATGAGCTTTTCCGGAAACTGGCAGGGGCCGTAGTTGTTGCAGCAGTTGGTGACGATGACCGCCAGGCCGTAGGTGCGCTGCCAGGCCCGCGCCAGATGGTCCGATGCCGCCTTCGAGGCCGCATAGGGTGATGAAGGATCATAGGGCGAGGTTGGCGTGAAGGCACCTTCGGAACCGAGGCTGCCGAACACTTCATCGGTGGAGACGTGGATGAAACGGAAGGCATCGCGGCGCCCACCCTCCAGCCGTTGCATGCGGGCGCGCGCTGCCTCCAGCAGGCAATAGGTGCCGTCGATGTTGCTCGTGATGAAGGCAGCGGGTTGGTCGATGGAGCGGTCGACATGGCTTTCCGCCGCCAGATGGATGACGCAATCGATGTCCTCGGCGTCCATCAGGTGGGCGATGGCAGGCCCGTCGGCAATGTCGATGCGGTGGAAGCGGTAACGCGGATCGGCTTCGATCGAGGCCAGCGAGGCCGGATTGGCGGCGTAGGTGAGCTTGTCGGCGTTGATGCAGGTATGGGGCGTCTCCGCGATGATGTGGCGGCAGACAGCCGAGCCGATGAAGCCGCTGCCGCCGGTGACAAGGATACGGCTCATGATGCCGCGTCCCCGGTGAAAGTGAAGATGTCGCCCAGATCGGCCAGGCGCGGGTGCGTCCGGTCCCGCGGGGAGAGGATGGCCTCGGCAGCGCTCACCGGCCAGTCGATGGCAAGCGCTTCATCGTTCCATAACAGTCCGCGGTCGTAATCGGGCGCATAGGGGGCGGAAATCTTGTAAAGCACCTCGGCATCGGCGCAAAGCGTACAGAACCCGTGGGCAAAACCTTGCGGCACGAAAAACTGGCGGCCGTTGTCGGCGCTCAGTTCCACCTTCACATGCTGGCCGAACGTGGGCGAACCCCGTCTGAGGTCGACGGCCACGTCGAGCACGACGCCGCGCACCACCCGGATCAGTTTGATCTGGGCAAACGGCGGGGCCTGGAAGTGCAGGCCGCGCACCGTGCCCTTCAGCCGCGACATGGAATGATTGTCCTGCACGAAATCGCAGTCGATGCCCACATCGGCAAAGGCTTGACGGCTCCAGGTCTCGGAAAAGAAGCCCCGGTCATCGACGTGGCGCGGCGGCGCCAGCACCCTGAGGCCGGCAATCGCCAGCTTCACCGGTTCATCCAGCATCGCCATCAGCCGCGCCGCGCCATTGGGGTGGTCATGTGAAGGTGCTAAATGCTAAGAGCGTGTTTGAAAAGTGCGTGTGTCACGGCCAGCGCCTGATAAGTGTCG
>CAZMSA010000253.1:0-3669 GCA_964568825.1 uncultured Rhizobiaceae bacterium
CTGATCGCCAAGATCGACGCGGCCTTGAAGCGCATCGATGACGGCACCTACGGCTACTGTGAGGAAACCGGCGAACCCATCAGCCTGCGCCGCCTCGATGCCCGCCCCATCGCCACCTTGTCGATCGAGGCCCAGGAGCGCCACGAACGCCGTGAGCGGGTCTACCGCGACGATTGAGACTCCAAAAGGCGGGCTCCTAATCCTCTTCCTGCTTGCGCACGCCAGTGACGAACTGCGGCGGCTCGCGGTCGACCGGACGCAAGCTGGGCGTATGATCCCCGAATACCGGCGGACGCACCGGCGCTGCGGGACGCGATTTCACGACCCGCAGTTCCGGCTCGACCGGTTCGTCGCGCTCAGCATCCGGTAAGGCCGCCGCGCGTCGTCTAACCCTGTGTCCAGCGGCATCGCCGGTGATCCCGGTTTCGACGACCAGATCCTCGTTGCCGCCGATCAGCAGGAGATGCTCCACCCCATCGCGGCGCACCAGCACCAGTCGGCGCTGCTTGTCGATCTCGCGGTATTCGCTGATGCCAAGGCGCGAACCGCGCCGCCCGCGCACCCGCCCGCCGATCGCGCGCGCCACAATCACCGCCAGCAGCAGCACGGCAATAATGACGAGCACCGCGAGCCCGTAATAGACATAGGGAGGTTGCAGATATTTCATGATAATCCCCGTTTGCGCACCCCGAGTGCGGCAGACTATACCGCATCGCACCAAAATTGGTTAATAATGCAGCAAAAGAAGGGCCGCGGGTCCCTTCGTGCGCCCCAAAAACCATGAATGCCAGGTGAATGAGCCCCTCAGTGTCCATTCAGCCGCTGAGGGTTATGTATGGCGGTCATCAGGTGCAGACCGATCCAAGACTTGAAGCGAGGACCGCCATGACCATTGCCTCCGACAGCTGGGCTGCGGGCCCGGCACGCGAAAGTCCGATATCCCTGATGTCAGCCTAGCTCAATGCCGCCGAACAGGCGTGGGCCCATCTGCGCGAACGCCGCCGCGCGCGAGCCAATTATCACGCCCTCGGTAACGTCAGCGATACCACTCTCAGAGACATCGGCGTACGCCGCTGCGAAATCATGTCCGTGGCGCTAGGCGACCTGACGGGCCGCCACCGGCGTTTCGGATGCCGCTAGCACGCACTGGCCGATTCGATGCCGCCTGCGCCTGCCGATGCCGGATCACGCACTAGGTGTTGAGGACGTGACGATTACTGCGCTCGTCGTCGTCCGCGGCGGATTGCCGAGGCCCGGCCCATTGCCGCGCGCATTGAGGTGTGCTTTAGTTTTGCTGATCAGTTTCCCGTTTATCAGGACAGCCTGACAGGGGCGAGGCTAATGAACTTAGTGACGAACATCATTGGCGCTTTGGGTGCGATTACCTATGTCGGCTATTTCGCCTACAAGGTCGACAAGCCGCCGCTGAGCGTCATTGTCGTGATCGTTCTGATCCTGATGGTGCTTTCTTTCTACGACGATCTCCGTCGCGATCGAGCCATCTCGCGCATTCGCAACGAGAACGAACGCCAGAAGTAGCCGGGCCTGGACAACGATGCCGAAAAGGGGCCGTCCCTTTTCGGACGGCTCGTTGCTCAAACCAGTCTCAACAGACCCTATTCGTCCTCGGACACAACCCGTTCGACGAGCCACCGGGCGGTGCGCAAGAGCCGTGCGTCATTGCCACGCTGGCCGACGAGTTGCACGCCGATCGGTAAATCGTTGCTTCCATGCAAGAGGGGCAGCGAGACCGCCGGTGTCCCGAGCAGCGACCAGATGGTGCAGAAGATCGGGCTGCCGGTCGTTTCGAGACCGGGCGCTTCGCCTGGAGCAGCCGGCGTCAGGATAGCATCGTAGCGATCGAAGATTTCATCAAGCGCCCGGTTGAACAGCGGGATCCGGGCCACTGCCCGAACATAGTCCGTGGCGGCGACCTTGGGACCGCGCTCCAGTTGGGCGCGCAATCCGGCGCTGAGGCGGTCGCGGCCCTTCTCGTATTCCATCGCCAGGTTCACCGCCAGCTCCGCATCCTGGATCATGCCGTGCAGCTTCACCGCTTCATCGAACATCGACGGCAGCTCTACCTCGTCGACGCTCTCGCCAAGCGCTTCGACCAGTTCGGCAAAGGCATCGACGGTGTCGACATCGGCCTTGTCCCACACCGGCGTCTTGATGAATGCCAGTTTCGGCGGCAGCGGCGGCTCCTCCGCGACGATCCGCGCAAGGTCCATGCGGGCCTGCGGATGCATGTCCGGATCGGCCGGATCGTAGGCCATCAGCACATCGCACAATAGAGCAGCATCGGCCACGCTGGTGGCGAAGACGCCGATCTGGTCGAGCGTGCGCGACAGCGACAAGACGCCCTTGCGCGAGATCAGCCCGTGGGTGGGCTTGAAGCCCACCACGCCACAGAACGCGCCCGGGCGGATGATCGAGCCATTGGTCTGCGAGCCGATCGCCAACGGCACCATGCCGCTTGCAACGGCCGCAGCCGACCCGCTGGACGAGCCGCCGGGCGTGCGCTCGGCGTTCATCGGATGCCGGGTCTTGCCGGGATGGTAGGTGGCAAGCTCGGTCGTCACCGTCTTGCCCATGATCACCCCACCCGCCTGGCGCACCCGCGACACGATGGTCGAATCGCGCATCGGGCGACGCCCGGCATGCAGCACGGTACCGTCCTCGGTGGGCATGTCGTCGGTATCGATGATGTCCTTGACGCCCACCGGGATGCCGTGCAGCGGGCCCAATGGCTTGCCATCGGCGCGCGCTGCATCGAGGGCCCTGGCCTGCTGGCGCGCGTGCTCGGGATCGATGAAAGCCCAAGCCTCGATGCCGCTGTCGACTTCATCAATGCGGGCCAGGTAGTGATTGACCACCTCCTCGGCGCTGATGCTGCCCTGGTGCAGCGCGGCGATGGTTTGGCGCAAGGTCGGTACTTCAGTCATTCCCGGAATCTCTCCTGGTTACGATGGCCTGGACCTGCCGGCCGGCCAAGGGCATGGGGCGTAATCGCTGGCGCTATCTCGCGTAAAGCACGTGCGGCAGCCAGAGCACAGCCTCCGGAAATACATAGAGCAATGCCATGGTGAGGAAGACCATGAACACGAATGGTAGAGAGCCGGCAAAAATTTGCGTCAGGCGCACCTGTGGCGGTGCCACGCCCTTGAGGTAGTAGGCCGCCATCGCCATCGGCGGGGTATTGAAAGATGTCTGGATGTTCAATGCCACAAGGATGCCGAACACCAGTGGATCGACGTCGAAGAACTTGAGCAGCGGCAGGAAGATCGGCACGAAGATGATGATGATCTCGGTCCATTCCAGCGGCCACCCCAGCAGGAAGATGATGAACTGGGTGAGCAATAGGAACTCGACCCGGTTCATATGCAGGCCCTTGATGATTTCCTCAACCAACCCCTGGCCGCCGAGATAGGCAAAAACCGATGCGAAGGTCCACGAGCCGACGAACAGATAGGTGACCATCGCGGATGTCTTGGCGGTCAGGTAGACAGCCTCCTTGAGGCGCTGGAAATCGAGCTCGCGATAGCCCGCGGCCAGCAACAGGCTGCCCAGCGAACCGACCGCCGCCGCTTCGGTCGGCGTCGCCAGGCCGAGCAGGATGGCGCCCAGCACCGAAAGGATCAGCACCGCCAGCGGGAAGAACGACGTCAG
>CAZMSA010000254.1:0-3657 GCA_964568825.1 uncultured Rhizobiaceae bacterium
GATTTGAGTTGTGCCGACAGTTCGGCGCGTTTGGATTTGAGGGCGGCAAATGCGTATTTATTTCCGAGAGTGTTCATGCCATTGGGGATAGCGTCGATCTAGCTCAGGGCAACCGAAAAGTTGTGGCATTTGCGCCATAATACCGCGGGTCAGCCAGTTCTCTGCCGGGTTGTAGAAGGCAAGCCTTGCCTGCAGGCAGGCGGTGGTATGCGGGGCGCCGGCGAACAGGGCGGCGGCGTGCAACAGTTGCCGTGGCTGGGGAATGTCCTCGGCATCGAAAATGGTGACCAGGTCGCCGCGCGCGAAGGCGAGGGCGTAGTTGAGCGCCTTGGGCTTGGTCTGCGGCCCGTAGGACGGCACGGTTAGCACCTCGAAGGGCGGCCCGATCTCGAGGCGCACCACGGCAAGCCGGGTCTCGATGTCGCTCTCTTCCAGGATGAGCTTGATGTCCAACTTGGCGCGCGGGTAGCGGATCGCTTCCAGCCCGGCCATGAGTTGGCCGAGAACGGCCGTTTCATGCACCAGCGGCACCAGGACGGTGTACATCGGCAGGTCGTCGGCTGCCAGCCGCACGGGCCTGAGGGCGACCCGGCGCACCGGCGGCAGCAGGGCGAAAAGACGCAGGGCAACGACGGCTAGGAATCCGGCGGCGCCGATGCCGGCCAGGCACAAGGCCGTGGCGGACGGTGCGCGCAGACCTGCCGCCGCCAGCGCCGCAAATATGAGGCCGATGGTCAGGGTCTGTTCCGGCACCAGCCGGCGGTTGGCGGAAAACCGGGCGGTGCGCTCAACCAGCCCCCAGGTTGCCTCCTGCACCGCCGCCTGGCCGAAGACGGCTTCGAGCGCTGCGGCGAGTTCGCCCGGCGGTACCCGCCCGATGACCGTCCGGCCTCGCGCCCCGGCTCGCCGTTCGGCCATGGCGTCGGCCGCCACATGCAGTGTGCGGCCGGGCTCCCAGGCGATGGGCACATAGCGATATCTGAGGGCTTCTATTTCTTCCTCGGGCGTCAACCGCAGCAGCGCGGCATGCAGATCGCGCCGTCCGAACCGCACATCGTGCGCTTCATCGCGGTACACGGCCTCAATGCGCCGCGCCGTTCCCGCCATGAAAGATCGCCCCGCCAATGACTGCCCCCAATGTAACCTCGTCCATGTGCCTCGCGTCGCCAAAGACAAGGCAAACAAACGTGATTTCGATCCTGCCCTCGCAGCAGAATCGATGTTTGAACCGTCACGATACCTGGCATTTTGCCAAGCAGAGCTTTGATGAGCGGTGGCTTCGCGCCTGCCCAATCTTCATTTCACCACAGCGGCGCTGCAATTCAAAGTTGAGTCTACACAATCATCAAATTATTTTGGTCATTCAATTATTCTGCACGTCTACGACCTTTATCCGGTATTGAACTATTACTCTCTTTGGTAGAAATTCTGAAAATACACGCTATGGGGGCAATAACTTGGTTTGCGGCGCGAGGTGATTCCATTTGCGCGGCCTATGGGCTAGGAGATGGCTGTCGGGGGTGGCTTGTTGGGAAAGGTATTTTGCATGCGGCACCCGTCACCCGTCGGTAAGCTTGTCGCTGTGGTTGCCGGCTTGCTGGTCCTGGCTATCTCCATGATGCCGGCGGCGAGGGCCGCTGCCCGGGCCACCACTGATGCCTATGGCGTGCCTCTGCTTCGCCATGTGGTTCCCGATGCTCCGGCGCCCGATCTGCACAATCTCGGTCCGGTGCGCTTTCTGGCGGATGGGGATTTTCCGCCGTTCAGTTTTCTCGACGCCAAGGGCACGCTTGCCGGGTTCAATGTCGAACTCGCCGATGCCGTTTGCCGCGAACTGCATCTCGTCTGCGAATTCGCTGTAAAGCCCTGGAACGACATACCCGACGCCGTCGCGAACGGCGAGGCCGATGCGTCCATCGCCGGTATCAGGATGACACCCCAAAATGCCGAAAAGCTGGACTTCACCCGCGCCTTCTACCGGCCGATGGCGCGCTTTGCGGTGCGCTCGCAATTCAGGTTGAAGCCGCCCTACGTGAACACCCTGGCCGGCAAGCGCATCGGCGTCATGGCGGGTTCTGCCCACGAGGCCTGGCTCAAGGCGACCTTTGTGCACTCCAACATCCGCCCCTTCGCCACCCAGACCGAGGCCATGGAGGCGTTGCGGACCGGGGCCATCGATGCCATGTTCGATGATGCCGTGCGCCTGATGTTCTGGATCGCCGGTTCCGAGGCCCGCGACTGCTGCCGGCTGGTCAGGGGCGCCTACGTGGACGAGGCAACGTTCAGCCCGGCCATGACCATCGCCGTCAAGCGCGGCAACCATCAGCTCCTGAAGGCCCTCGATTACGGTCTTGACCGGCTGCAGCAGGACGGCACCTACGCCGCCATCTTCCGGCGCTATTTTCCCGAAAGCCCATGGTGACGAAGCCAGCCGCGGCGCCACCGATGCTGGTCAGCGGTCCTGAAAGCGGTCCCTGCCTGGTGCTGGCGCACGGCGCCGGGGCGGGCATGGATTCGTCCTTCATGGAGGCAATTGCCACCGCCCTGGCTGGCCACGGCATCGCAGTCGCCCGCTTTGAATTCGCCTACATGGCAGCCCGGCGAGACGGCGGCAAGCGATCGCCGCCACCGCCGATTGCCCGCCTGGAATCAGAATACCGCGATTTTCTGGAGCAATTCCCCCGTCCCGTCACCGCCATCGGCGGCAAATCGCTGGGCGGCCGGGTGGCGAGCCGCATTGTCGATGCCCTGAGAACGGGTGATCGAGGCCCGGGCCTTGTGTGCCTCGGGTATCCATTTCACCCGCCCGGCAAACCTGAAAAATTGCGCACCGCTCATCTGGAAACCTTGCGTTCGCCAGCCCTCATCGTGCAGGGCGAACGCGATCCCTTCGGCGGGCGCGACGAGGTCGAGGCGATGCACCTGTCGCCGAAAATCGCCCTTCACTGGCTGGCCGATGGCGATCACTCGTTCGAGCCGCGCAAGCGTTCGGGACAAACGCTTGCTGGAAATATCGCCACGGGCGCTGAGGCGATTGCCGGGTTCGTGAGGCGGCTTCAGTCCACCGTCTGAAAGCGCGCCGAGGCGGCCCGTTCGATGGCGGCGGTGACCAGCTTGTCGAGGCCGAGTGCATCACGCAGCCTTGCCATCAGGCGTATCTCCAGCCCGCCGACTTCCAGGTCGGCCACCGCGATATCCACCGCCAGGGCATAGGCGGTTTCGCGCAAGCGCCCGGAGAGGGCCTCCGCCACCAGCCCGAGCAAGGCTTCCAGGCCGTCGTCTTCCTGCAGGATGTCGCCGCATTCCTGCGCCACGTGGGTAAGCCGTTCGGGATCGAACTTGCGGAACACCGGCAGCCCCTGCACCAGCCGGCCGACCCGCATCATTTCCTTGTCGCCCATGCGTCCGTCGACCGCCGTCATGGTGACCATGACGTAGATGAGGGCCTGCTCGGGGCTGATGGTGTTTGCCATGAACGTTATCGTCTCCGGTTCCTGTTGCAGGCGCTAGATAGGGTCTCAAGGGTCACTTGCGCAAGGGTTGCAAGAAATCCGCCACCGTGTCGATGGCATCGATCAGGCCGAGCCGGGTGATGCCGAAGCCGTCGGGAAAGGCGGTCTGGAAGCGCGAGGCCAGACGCGGATCGAGGATGACGAA